>JAYFQM010000052.1:0-50867 GCA_034927185.1 Oscillospiraceae bacterium
TACACATGTTTTAAAAGGAGTAAATACAAAGCGAAGAAAAATAATACAAGCGCAATCGCGAGTATCAAAAAAACGACAGGGAGAATCTGCATTTTGCTGTCACCTGTTTCCGGACATAAATCCATAAAGTAGAAATAAAAAGGGAAGCGCCGGTCTTTCCGCTATCCCATCTTCACTGCAACGTCAAGAGCAAGGCCGATCATTTCCGCAAAGCCGAGCTGACGTTCTTCTGCCGTCATCTCCTCTGGTCTGTAGATATGGTCGGAAATCGTACACAGGCACAGAGCCCTTTTACCTGCTCTCGCGGCCGTCAGGTAAAGTCCGGCTGCTTCCATTTCCACAGCAAGTATACCCATCTTCTTCCACTTATCCATTGAGGATTTCTCGTCGCCGTAGAAGTTGTCGCTGGAAAAGATACTTCCGACTCTGACGTTTTGCTTCTTTGCCTCGGCACATTCGACCGCACACCTCAGCAGCTCGAAGCTCGCGGTCGGCGCTAGAGTTCCCGGAACCCCGAATTTATCGGCAAAGTTCGAATCCGTGCAGGCGGACATTCCCGCAACGATATCGCGCAGCTTCAGCTCGTCTGCAAGCGCCCCTGCGCTTCCAACGCGAATGATGTTCTTCACGCCGTAAAAATTGTATAGCTCATAGCTGTAAATTCCAATTGAAGGTATACCCATACCGCTCGCCATAACCGTTACCGGAACGCCGCTTTTAGTACCCGTATAGCCCTGCACTCCGCGGACATTGTTTATGAGAACGGGGTTTTCCAAAAAGTTTTCCGCTATAAATTTCGCTCTCAGCGGATCACCGGGCATCAGAACGGTTTTCGCGATCTGCCCTTTTTCCGCGCTGTTGTGCGGTGTAGCCATATTAAACCCTCCAGTAATCAGAAAAGTAATATTCTTTGGAATAGGATACCACTTTTTGCTCAAGTATTCAAGCTGTGAAGTTTTTTCTGCCGGGTCAGGGTTCTGCCTGTCTGCCACAGAGAGCCTTCAGGCAGGAAAGAACCATTCTCCGATATGTTTTATTACTGAGTCTATCGTGTATCTCAGATGGCTTTGAGACGAGAAAAAGCCGCTCTGCTGTATTGTATAACAGCAGAGCAGCTTTGACGAAAAAAACAAAAAGCCATGCTTTTTGCGGTGCAAGTCTTCTGTAGTGCCCAATCAGACGAGCTTGGCCTGATTAATCTTTACGCCCGGGCCCATTGTCGAAGCCGTGACGCAGCTTTTTATATACTGGCCCTTTGCGGCAGAGGGCTTGGCCTTTATGATTGCGCCGATAAGAGTGTTGAAGTTATCGTTGAGCTTTTCGGGGCCGAAGCTGACCTTCCCGATGGGGCAATGGATAATGTTGGTCTTGTCCAGACGATACTCGATTTTACCGGCCTTGATCTCCTTGACTGCCTGCGCGATATTTGGAGTGACCGTACCTGCCTTGGGGGTCGGCATGAGACCCTTAGGTCCGAGCACCTTACCGAGACGTCCCACAACACCCATCATATCGGGTGTGGCGACAACGACATCGTAATCGAAGAAGTTCTCGCGCTGGATTTTGTCGACCATGTCCTGTCCGCCGACGTAATCCGCTCCCGCGTCCAGAGCTTCCTGCTGGCGCTCGTCCTTGCAGAAAACAAGAACCTTGCGGGTCTTGCCGGTGCCGTGGGGAAGAACGATGGCGCCGCGGACCTGCTGGTCGGCGTGACGCGAGTCTACGCCGAGCTTGACATGCAACTCGACAGTCTCGTCAAACTTTGCCTTCGAAGCGCTTATAACGAGGCCGAAGGCTTCCATGGGATCATAAAGATTCGATTTATCTACGAGCTTTGCGCTCTCTTTGTAATTTTGACCTCTAAACAATTTAGTTTTCCTCCTTGTAATGTGGTTCGTCGGATGGAATTATCCTCCCACGTAAAGGGAACGGCGACGTCTGCGCCGAAACAGTTTTATGCTTTGGCGACATTAACGCCCATGCTGCGGCAGGTGCCGGCAACCATGCTCATCGCCGCTTCGATGGTTGAGCAGTTGAGGTCGGGCATCTTGAGCTCCGCTATCTTGCGGAGATCCTCGCGGCTGAGGGTCGCAACCTTATCACGCTGGGGAACTCCGGAAGCGTGCTCGATACCGCAGGCCTTCTTGACAAGAAGAGCAGTCGGAGGAGTCTTTGTGATAAAGGTAAAGGTACGGTCTGAATATACCGTTATGACGACGGGGATCATCATTCCCACATCGTTCTTTGTGCGTTCATTAAAATCCTTGGTGAACTGGCCAATATTTACGCCGTACTGACCAAGGGCGGGACCTACGGGAGGAGCAGGGGTTGCTTTGCCCGCGGGAACCTGAAATCTGACAATGCCAACAACTTTCTGTGCCACTTTAAGTGCACCTCCTAATTATTCTGAAACATATTCGACCTGATTATAGTCCAGATCGACGGGCGTCTCCCTTCCAAACATGGAGACGATTACGCGGACCCTGTTTTTGCTGGCATCGACTTCTTCGACGATACCCAGGAAACCCTCAAGAGGTCCGTCGTTGACCTTTACGGTATCACCGACCTTGAAGCCCTCCACGATCTCGTGGCGTTCAACGCCCAGATCGAGTATTTCCTGTTCGGTAAGCGGAACGGCTTTCCCGTCGCTTCCCACAAAACCGGTAACTCCGCGCACGTTGCGAACCAGATGCCAGCTCTCATCCGTGAGAATCATCTTGACAAAAACGTAGCCCGGATATGTCTTGCGTTCAACGGTTTTCTCGCCGTTGTCCGTAAGCTCCGTCACAGTTTCCATAGGGATATTGACCTCGGTGATGAGTTCCTGCATCCTGCGGTTTTCGGCTGCTTTCAATATAGCCGCGGCCACAGCGTTCTCATAGCCGGAATATGTGTGGACGACATACCACAATGCATCTTCAGCCATGTTATTAACCTACCAATTTAATCAGCGCGTTTACTCCTGCGTCAGCGAGAGAATCGAAACCCCAGAGTACGACTGCGGAGGCAAACGTAAGCGCCAAAGCAACCGTCGTGTTCTTGACCGTCTGCTGCCTTGTGGGCCAGACGACTTTCTTGAGCTCACTCTTGAGGTCACGGAACCATTGAGTCAAACGCTCTTTTGTGCTTCTTTTTTCATTTCCGGTAGCTTTTTTGACTGCATCTGTGGTCGAGGTCTTTTTTACCGCGTCTTCCTTGGCTTTTGACATTTGAGCACATCCTTTCTCAAAAAAACTACTTCGTTTCTGTATGCGTGGTGTGCTTGCGGCAGAACGGGCAATACTTGCTCATTTCAAGACGATCGGGGGTATTCTTCTTGTTCTTGAAAGTATTGTAGTTCCTTTGCTTGCAATCGTTGCATCTCAGAGTGACTTTAACTCGCATATCGGCACCTCCTTGTATTATTTGGCATATAAGCCTAGTTGCCTCCCTGTTCGGAACGGGTTATCTAATTTGGTGAATTTCCGCGCACGAAAAAAAACCTCTCCGCCGACAGGTAATGTGTATTTTAGCACAATCTTATATGCCGGTCAACAGTTTTCTTCTCATTTTTGTTGATTTACGCGGAAAAGGCTGATTTCTTCCCCGAAAAAGACCCGAACCGCTTTTTTGCTGAGGCACGGACGGTTTTTTCCGGTTGTCAGTCAATATAACAAGTATTGTTTGCGTGTTGATTTTGCGGTACCGCTGATGTTATACTATTAGAACAATCACGGCGGAGGCGAAAAAAATTTGACTGCGGAAGAAGCCTTACAATTTATACATGAAAGAGTCTGGCAGGGCTCAAAGCCCGGGCTGTCGCGTACGAGGGAGCTGCTTTCGAAAATGGGTTATCCCCAGAAGCGGCTTCGCTTTATCCATATTGCGGGAACGAATGGCAAGGGTTCCACCTCCGCGATGCTCGCCGGTATTTTGAAAGCTGCCGGACTTACGACCGGACTTTACACCTCTCCTTATATCTCCGATTTCAGCGAGAGAATGAGGATAAACGAAAAAGCTATAACAAATGATGAGCTTGCCTCGGTTACCGCTTTCTGTGCTCCCTTCGCGCTGTCGATGGAGGACAGGCCGACCGAGTTCGAGCTTGTAACGGCGATAGCCATGGAATATTTCGCACGTGGCGGCTGCGACGTTGTGGTTCTGGAAACAGGCATGGGTGGCAGACTCGATTCGACAAACGTCATCGAAGCCCCCCTCTGCTCCGTTATAACCAACATAGGGCTCGATCACACACGCGAGCTGGGCGACACAGTTGAAAAAATCGCCGCTGAAAAAGCAGGCATTATCAAGAACAACTGTCCTGCCGTAGTCTACGGCCTGGCTAAGAGCATTATGGACATAATTTCGTCGCGCTGCCGCGAGACACGTTCGCCCCTCACCGTCACCGACTTCGACAATCTTGAAACGATTTCTGACAGCCGGAAGGGACAAGTCTTTTCGTATAAGGAATTTAAAAATCTTGAGCTGCCGCTCCTCGGAAGCCACCAGCTCAAAAACGCCGCGGTCGCGCTTGAAACCGTCAAGGTCCTGCGCTCGCAGGGCTATGAAATAACGGACGCCGCCGTGAGGCGGGGGCTTCGGGAAACCGAGTGGCCCGCGAGATTTGAAATAATCTCCGAAAATCCATATTTTGTGGTTGACGGCGGGCACAACCCGCAGTGCGCGGAAACCGTGAGGGACAATCTTCTGAAGTATTTTCCCGGCATGAAAAGGGTCGTTCTGTTCGGCGTGCTTGCCGACAAGGACTATATGGGGCAGGCCGAGCTGCTCAATTCTGCCGCCGACGTTTTTGTGACGATCACGCCGCAAAACCCGCGGGCGCTGGACGCATCGCTCCTTGCCGAAAAGCTTCAGCGCTTCGGAAAGCCGGTGACGGCCTGCGCAAGCATCGAAGACGGCATAGAATCGGCTCTCGGACTCGCGGGTCGGGACGGCGTCGTCTGCTCCGTCGGCTCGCTTTACTCGGCAGGCCGCGTACGGGCGTATTTCGGCAAATAAACATTGATTTTTAAGGAAGGTGATTACCGGCGCTTTAAGCAAACATTATGGTCAGAGTAGGACTTGGCGCGTTAAGTGCAGACGGACGGGATTTGACGTCTGACGAAAGGGGGTATCCCCTGCGGTGCCTTGCCCGAATCCGCTGCCACACCGGAGCGCCGCTCCTTTTGTGGCATAACACGAAAGGATGAATCACAAATGAAAACTCAAAGAATCGCGGCGGACGCCGTGCTTATTGCGATGTACTTTTTACTCGGCAATTATTTTGCCCTCAACCTCGGAGGCATACGCCTTACGCTTGATATTCTTCCTATCATCGTGGGTGCCTGCCTTTTCGGTCCGATAGACGGCCTGATTATAGGGCTTGCCGGAAATTTCCTGTTTCAGCTCGTCGGACCCTACGGTATTTCAGTCACAACGGTGCTCTGGATTCTTCCGGACGGCCTGCGCGGGCTTTTGACCGGGCTTTTCCTGAAAAGCGCTGGCGTAACCGCGAAATACAGATCCGCCGCGGTGCTCAGCCTGATTTCCCTCGCCGCCACGACCCTCACAACGGGAGTTATGTACGTCGACTGCCTTGTATTCAAATACTCCTTCGCCGTCTATACGCCCTTCATATTATGGCGCTATATTGCGGGCATCATAATTTCCGTACTTATAGCTATTGTTCTGAACCCTCTTCTGAGAGAGCTGAAGCATGTTTTTACTAAACCGGGAGGTGCTGAAATTTGAGAATTATGGCCATCGATTACGGCGACGCGCGCATCGGACTTGCCGTTTCGGACGAAACAGCCACGCTCTGCGGCGAAGCCTGGACGCTCAGCGACCGGAACGCAGAGCGCGCCGCCGATACTATCGTCAGGGAGGCAGGCTCCCGCGGCGTAGGCCGTTTTATTCTCGGGTATCCGAAAAACATGGACGGAACTCTGGGCGCCAGAGCCGAAAAAAGCGAGAGCTTCAAGAAAGCTCTCGAAGCGCGCTGCGACATTCCCGTGACGCTCTGGGACGAGCGCCTAACCACGGTTTCCGCGCACGAAATTCTGCACGCTAACGGCAAAAAGATGATTAAGCACCGCGCGAGCGTTGACGCGGTCGCGGCGTCGCTTATTCTCGAAGGCTTTCTGGGCACCTTGAAATAACCCGGAAACATTTTCATTCAACGCCTCGTCTAATGGTCGTTAAAGCGGCAAAGAATCATTGGGCCTTCGCGGGCGGTCCCGCACAGGCTCCGAACAACCGAACGGAGGAGCGACAATGAAAACGAACAGAAAATTCCTGTCAATTGCACTCGCCCTGATACTTATCCTTGCCCTCGCCGCCTGCGGCGCGGCCGGTAACAAATCACCCGAAACCGCAACAAGCGACAGGGCATCCATTCCGGCTCCCGAGGCCGCGAGCGGTTCCTCATTCGATATGGAGGAAGGGCAGAAAGCCTCGCAGGCCGATATATCCGGCAGCGCCGGCGCGGGGAACTTGACCGAGCTTCCTTCAGCGGACAAGATTATCTACACCGGCTATGTTTCGCTGGAAACTCTTGATTTTGACAAAACAATGGCAGACCTGCAGCAGCTGATATCGGACTGCGGAGGCTTTGTCCAGACTTCGAATGTTACTGGCGGAGACTACGACTCTATATATGGCGGCACCGCAATCTCCCGTACCGCGGACTATACCATTCGCGTTCCCGTGGAAAAGTTCAAATCCGTTACCGACAGTCTGAAGAATCTCGGGAACGTTGTGTCGAGCAGCACGAACGCCGACAACATCACGATGCAGTACACGGATACGCAGTCGAGGTTGAGCGCCTACCAGACCGAAGAAACAAGACTTCTGGAGCTGCTTGCCAAGGCGTCGAGCGTCGAGGATATGCTGGCGATAGAAACACGCCTTTCCGATGTCCGCTATAATATCGAAAGCCTTACCTCTCAGCTGAAAAACTGGGACTCTCAGGTAAGCTACTCAACTCTTACGCTGTCTGTACGTGAGGTCGCGCTCTATTCAAAGGATAATTCATCGACCTTAAGCTACGGCGAGCAGATAAGGCAGACCTTTGCACATTCTCTCTACTCGCTGGGAAGTTTCTTTAAGGGCCTGCTTAAGTTCCTTGTCGCAATATTCCCGGCTTTGGTGGTGCTGGGGGTAATTGCTGTCATCGTTCTGCTAATCGTAAAAGCGTCGAACAGAAGAAAAAAATCAATTCCGCCCGTGCAGAATACGGATCCCAGCAATGAAAGACCGCCCTATAACAAATAATCCGGCATAAAGCCCGAAGATTACTTGATCTTCGGGCTTTTTTATTTCGTCATCTTTTCGGAGCAGACCGCATCCGGCTCTGAAATATGTACCGTTCCGTCCCCGACGCTGAGCTTCCCCGAGCAGTACAGCGCAACCGCCCGTGGAAGTATTGCGTTCTCGGCCTCTTCAAGAATGCGTCTCTGGAGCGTCTGGGCTGTATCTTCCTCACGCACTGCAACAGCCTTTTGGAGTATTATCGGTCCTGTATTTGGTTTTTCGGTCGCAAAATACGCCGTTGCTCCCGTGATTTTGACTCCGGCCCTGAGCTGTGCCTCCTGTATAGCGAGTCCTGTAAGCTCTGCATCAGCAAAAGCCGGCATCAGCGAGGACCTTGTGTCGATTATCCTGCCTCCGTAATGCTTGAATATTGGCTGGGTCAGCCCGCACTCAAAGCCCGCGAGCACGACCAGCTCAATATCTAGATCCCGCAGCTTGTCCAGAACGGCAAAGCCGAAAACCGTCTGGCTCGGAAAAAGCTCCCTTTCGACTACATAGACAGGTATGCCCGCTGCTTCCGCGCGTTTGAGCGCATATGCACCGGGATTCGAGGAGATCACGGCCGTCAGCTCGCACCGGGGTATTTCTCCGAAAGTTCCCGCGTCGATTAAAGACTGAAGATTCAGTCCTCCGCCGGACACCAAAACAGCGGTTTTGACCTTCTCTTCTGCTTTTTTTGACGTAGTTTGTTTGAAATCTGTTGAACTTGTTTGATTTTGCTTCAACGTTCTTCCCCCAATAGTTTTCTGACATACTGGCTGTTTCGCGCTTCGGCGGATATAAGTCTTTCGACTATACTCCTTCGAGCATCCCTATCGTCGTACTGGGTGATAGCCCTTTCCGTCATATTAATAAGCTTTTCAGCCGTCAGTTCCTCGAACATAATGCAGTTCTCGCTGCCGACGCTGTCTAAAAATGCGGTCACCTTAGGGTCATAGGAAACGCCGACAATCGGCACCCCCTGTGAAGATGCGAAAATCAGTCCGTGCAGGCGCATTGAAACAACGGCTCTCATATGCGAAAGAACCCCGATGGTCAGCGAGGAATCCATGGTTCCTCCGATAACGGCGGCTTTCGTTTTCATTAGGCCACAAATCAGCTGCGAAGCCGCCCCGTCCTCAATGCGGTTTATGAGGAGAAACACCGGCGTTAACTCCAGCTCTTCGGCCATACGGTCGGCAGCCTCCGCGAAGGCCTGCGCCTTTTCTTCAAAGCCCGGCCAGTTTCGAACCGAGAAGCAGATGTATTTGCCATCCGTATCGAGCCCGTATTTTTGAAGCTCCTCGGAAACCCTGTCCTCGGAAGATGCCTTAAGCGTCAGGGCGGGATCGGAGCTTACGACAAGCTCAGGTCCTGTAACGCTCAGGCGCTCAAGCTCCGAAAGGCTGTATTTCTCGCGTAGAGTTATAACGTCCACATCGTTGCTGAGAACGCGCCTTATCAAATTCTCATCGCGATTATCGGCGATCGGGCCTATACCGCAGCCGTACATCATGACGGCGTTCCCCATTTTCTTTGCCGCCGAAATCGTATACAGATAGTACCACAGGCTCCTCCGGCTCGTCACATTCTGAATGAGGCTCCCTCCGCCGCTGATATAGAGTTTTGTTCCCCTTACAGTACGAATAAAGGCCGGAATATCAAACATATGCAGGCAGTCTATAGAATATTTAAGCCGGGTCTCTACGGGTCTTCGGGAAAGAGCCGTTATCGGCATGAAAGGGTCGATCTCGCGCATTTCTCCGACGATGGCCTCCAGTATCGCATCATCGCCTGCGTTGCCCATGCCGTAGGCTCCGCAGATTACGACACCGTTCCTCCCGCCGTTCTTTTTCACTGCTTCGCGTTTCAGCACCTCCGAATATATGTCGAGCTGCCGCCGCGTCGTCGCCTCAACGGAGAATTCGCGCTTTGCCTTTTCAAAAAGGGCATTTCCCAGTTTTCGTCTGAGCGCCGCATCCTCCGCAAGCTCCAGAAGCTTCCTTCCGAGCACCGCATGGTCTCCGGGGCAGAACAGAAAGCCCGTCTCCCCGTCTAAGATGAGCTTCGGTACTCCGCCGACGCGGGAAGATACCGTCGCAAGGCGCGCTCTCGCACCCTCGGTGATCGCATATGGAAAGGTCTCGGATACCGAACTCAGCGTATTTATGTCGATAGACGCGAAAAAGCTGTTAATTTCAGAAATCCAGCCCGGGAAGGCGGTTTTTTCGAAAATGCCCAGCTCTTTTGCCAAAGCCTTCAGATTTTCCAGCTCAGCTCCGTCACCCGCTATAACGAGCCTAAGTCTGGGGCAGGAGGCTTCCGCCGCGGCAAAGCCTTTAATGAGGGTAGCAATATCCTTGACGGGGTCCAGTCTTGCCGCGATGCCGACAACAACACTGTCCTCGGAAACGTCGAGTCCCAAGCCTCTGAGATACTCAAGTCTGTCCTCCGTCTTCGGCTCGACCGAAAAATCGACTCCGTTATAGATTGTAAATATCTCGTTAGGCGGAAAGGACCTCTCTATCAGCAGATCCTTCATCGAGTCGGAAACACCGATCAGGTAATCCGCCCTGTGGAGGGCGTAATCATTCAGTGTGCCGTAAACAAGGGCGGCTGCGGGTCTGCCGAGATAGTCAAGTCTCGGATCGCTGTGCACGGTCGACACCACGGGTATTTTGCAGGACAGCCGAAGTATGCTCGCTATGAAGTTCCCTCTCGACCCGTGCGAATGGATGATATCATATCCGCCGTCCTTAATCATAGCTCTCAGCCGCCTTATTGCCGAGGGCAGGCTTCCGTCCAGAACCACGGTGGGAATACCGAGCCTTTCTGCCTCTTCGGAGAACTCTCCGCGCATGAAGCACACGAGCGTTGCTTCTATATTTTTGCATATGCCCGAGAGCAGATAATGTATATGTGTCTTGGCTCCGCCGGTGTCTCCTCCGCTGATCAGATGAATGACTTTCACTCTTACCTCCGCGCGCACTCAAGTGAAATAGTGCGTAATATCATATTTCCCGAAGTATCGGGGCGTAAAAAGGGCTTTTTGCTCACTTGTTAAAAATCAATATTTGTTATAAAATATCAAAGTATATTTTATATTGTAAATGTTGGCCGGGCACGCATCCACATACTAATTATATATCACACCGGTTCCTGGCGGTCAACCTATGGAGGTCATTATGACAAAAATCTATCTTATCCGGCACGCCGAGGCGGAGGGCAACCTGTACCGGAGGATTCACGGGCATTACAACGGAGATATAACCCCCAAAGGCTACAGGCAAATAGAGCTTCTTTCCGAGCGTTTCCGCGAGGTTCCGATAGAGGCTGTTTATGCGAGCAATCTTCAGCGCACACAAAAAACGGCCGGGGCAATACTAAAATACCATAAGCTTGAGCTGGGCATCACCCCACGGCTTCAGGAAGTCGATATGGGAGTTTGGGAGGACGAGCCTTGGGGAAATATCGCCTATGACGACCCTGAGCAGATGATCTTTTTTGCAAACGATCCCGCGAAATGGGGAATTGAGGGCGGCGAGCCCTTTGGCCATCTGAAAAGCCGCATGACGGGCATTATAAGCGAACTCGCTGAAAAACACGACGGACAGACAATCGCCCTGTTCAGTCACGGAATGGCAATCCGCTCTTTTTTAAGCGAGGTCATGGGCGTCT
Source organism: Oscillospiraceae bacterium (assembly GCA_034927185.1). GTDB lineage: Bacteria > Bacillota > Clostridia > Oscillospirales > Oscillospiraceae > UBA2658. The sequence goes on from JAYFQM010000052.1 coordinate 10,948, forward strand.
CCTCCGAGAATATATGCCAAATACTCCACGGTGACAACACGTGCGTTGCCTGCCTGACCTATTCGGGCGGTAGGCTGGATATTGAGTACTACAACGACAACAGCCATCTTCCTTCGGGCATGAGCACCTTCGCGGATCAGGACTGGTGGAAAAAAGACACAAAGCAGGATTTTTCAAATCTCCGTATAATACCTATGGATTTGGAAAATGACGCCGCTCTGTATGCCGACAGCTACCGGGACAGCTGGAAAAGCGCCCACGGGACATTGAAAGGCTTTTCCGAGGAACCCTATCTGCGCGACGCGGAGAGGGCTGTGAAAGAGAACCCCCTGTCGCTGATGAAAGCCTGTTCCGGAGATGAGTTTGCCGGAATTGTGGAACTGGACACGGTCCGCGGCTCGGACAGGGGCGCAGGATGGATAAGTCTCCTTTATCTGGTTCAAGATTACCGCGGGCACAATATGGGTATTCAGCTCGTAGGTCACGCCGTTTCGGTATATCGCCGTCTGGGGAGAAGCTCCCTACAGCTGCACGTTTCGGAGGACAATAAGGCGGCGCTTGCGTTTTATGAAAAATTCGGCTTTAAGCATATAGGGACCGACCCGGGCAGTATCCGCCCGCTAAAGCTGATGGAAATGAAGCTTTAAGCGCGTTGGCCCGCAGCTTGCTTTTTGAAAGGCGTGTCCATGGAAATAACGGATTTTCTTCCTGTCTCAAAAGAAGATATGGTTTCACGCGGGTGGTACAGCTACGACTTTCTCGTGGTAACGGGAGATGCCTATGTCGACCATCCGAGCTTCGGTCCGGTCGTCATCGCTCGCGTTCTTGAGGACATGGGTTTCAGGGTAGCAATCCTCGCGCAGCCTAAATGGAGCGACGCCTCCGCTTTTGCGGCTATGGGAAAGCCCAGATACGGCGTTTTCATCGGCGCCGGAAATCTCGACAGCATGGTTGCCCATTATACCGCGGCGAAAAAGCCGAGAAGCGAGGACTTTTATTCTCCCGGAAAAAAGGCGGGGCTGCGCCCCGACCGAGCAACGATAGTATACACTAACCGCGCAAGGGAGGCCTTCGGAGCAGATATGCCCATCATCATAGGCGGTCTTGAAGCGTCTCTGCGCCGTTTTGCCCACTATGATTACTGGGAGGATAGGGTGCGAAGAGGCATCCTCTTCGATTCCAAGGCTAACCTGCTTGTTTACGGTATGGGAGAATACGCGACGCGAGAGATCGCAAAACGTCTCAAGCGAAAGGTAAAACCCTCCGAAATAAAGGATATCCGCGGAACCGCCTATATTTCGGTGGACGAGACTTCCTGTGCTTTTGAAAAGCTCGTGCTTCCTTCCTTCGAGGATACGGCTTCGGATTTTAGAGCCTACGCGGATGCTACGCGCATCGAGTACGAGGAGCATGATCCCGTTCGCGGCAGGGCGCTCTGCCAGAGCTGTCAGGGACGGGTCCTTGTAGTCAACCCTCCCGCGGCTCCTCTTTCTACCGAGGAGCTTGATGCCGTGGCAAAGCTTCCCTTCACCCGCGAAGCGCATCCTATGTACGAAAAGGACGGCGGAGTCCCCTCGATAGAGGAGGTGCGTTTTTCGGTCATCCACAACAGGGGCTGCTTCGGCGCATGCAATTTCTGCGCGCTCGCTTTTCATCAAGGACGTATGGTTACCTCGCGCAGCCACGAATCCGTTATAGGCGAGGTCGAAGCAATGACGCGCCACCCGCTATGGAAGGGCTATGTCTCCGACATAGGTGGGCCGACAGCGAATTTTCGGCATCCCTCCTGTGAAATGCAGAAGGAGCACGGCATGTGCGCAAATAAGCGCTGCCTTGCCCCCGTTCCCTGCAAAAACCTCGATGCCGATCATTCTGACTATCTGGAGCTTCTTCGCAGACTCCGCGAGATACCGAATGTAAAAAAGGTTTTTGTCCGCAGCGGGATACGCTTTGACTATATGCTACAGGACAAAAACGATGAGTTCTTTTCCGACCTCGTTAAGTACCACATCAGCGGACAGCTGAAGGTCGCGCCCGAACACTGCATAGACGGCGTCCTTGACTACATGGGCAAGCCCCACATTGAAGTCTACGAGCGATTCATGGAAAAATACTCGCGTCTCAACCGGCGCTTTGACAAGGAGCAGTACGTCGTTCCCTATCTCATGAGCTCACACCCGGGCTGCACGCTCGGCGACGCCGTTAAGCTCGCCGAATACCTCCAGTCACGCGGCCGTCAGCCCGAACAGGTTCAGGATTTTTATCCCACGCCTGGAACGATATCCACCTGTATGTACTATACGGGGCTTGATCCCCGTACAATGAAATCGGTTTATGTCGCAAAAACGCCGCGGGAAAAGGAACTTCAGCGTGCGCTTCTGCAATGGAAAAGGCCCGAAAAGCGCCGGCTTGTCATTGAAGCGCTGAAAGAAGCGGGACGCGAGGATCTCATAGGGTTCGGGAAAAACTGTCTTGTCAGACCGGACAGCAACGGCAAGTACTCTAATAAAGGTAATTTTGAAAAAGCTCCCGCGCAAAAGGGCGGACCCGATGCCGCGCCCATTCGTCTTTCGGGCAGGGCAAAAGGTATGGGCGGCGCAAAGCCCGCGTCCGGCCCTGCCGCCAAGGGCAGAAAGCCCGCCCCGGGCGAAGCTTTCAGGAAAAGAGGGAAGCAGCAATGATAACCGTCGATATTATACAGCGGCCGCCAATTTATCTTCTCTGGTACTGGCTGACAATTATCAATGTTGTCAGCTGTACCGCTATGTTTATGGACAAATACAGAGCTCAGCATCAAAAATGGCGGATACCGGAAAAAACGCTTTTTACTTTCGCATTGTTTGGTGGAAGCCTCGGAGGTATTATAGGCATGTACGCATTCCGCCACAAAACACGCCACAAAAAATTTTCTGTTGGCTTTCCGGCAATTTTGGTCATTCAGATCGTCCTGCTTATTTTCATATATCTATACATATAATAAAAAAGCGGCGGGACGCAAATGCGGCCCGCCAAAACAGGGTTGTGGGATAAAGATATGAGCCCGGCACGCTGTTACGCGCGCCATTGGATAAGCTGTAATGAGAGAATAGCCCATTTTTACCAAATTGTAAATAGCAAACGGGCACTATTTTTGTCGAATGGAAATTATTTATTAAATGCTTTAAAGACCTGCTCTGCAAGTATGTCCTTTGAGCGTGCGAGAGGAGCCGATGCGCATATGCGAGAAATCAGCAGCGGAATGATAAGTGTAACGGTCGCGGAACTGTGCATAAAAGCCAATACCATCCTGCCGGAGGATGTCAGGGAGCTTATTGACAGTGCCGAAAAAGCCGAGAAGTCTCCCGCCGGAATAGGCGTGCTGCACGACCTGCGTGAAAACTATATGCTGGCCGAGAAAGAAAAGCTTCCGATCTGTCAGGATACCGGAATGGCTGTGGTTTTCGCGGAGATAGGTCAGGATGCGCATATCAACGGCGGCTATTTTGAGGATGCGGTCAACGAGGGTGTTCGCCGCGGCTATCAAAAGGGTTTTCTGCGAAAGTCCATCGTTAAGGATCCGCTCCGCCGCGAAAACACCGGCGACAACACTCCGGCCGTAATACATACCCGCATCGTTCCCGGCGACAAGCTCAGAATCGTTTTGGCGCCCAAGGGCTTCGGGAGTGAAAATATGAGCGCTATGAAGATGTTCCTGCCCTCCTGTTCCACCGACGAGATAATCGACTTCATTGTCGAAACCGTAAGCAAGGCCGGCTCAAATCCCTGCCCTCCCGTTATTCTTGGCGTCGGGTTGGGAGGAACGCTTGAAACCGCTGCGCTGATTGCAAAAAAAGCGCTTGTCCGTCCGGCAAACATCCGGAATCGCGATCCGTTCTATGCGGAACTTGAGGAAAAGACTCTCAGGAGCATAAACGCCCTCGGACTTGGGCCGCAGGGCTTCGGGGGCATCACGACCGCGCTAGCCGTAAATATCGAAACCTATCCGACTCATATAGCAGGACTTCCCTGCGTTGTGAACGTTGGCTGTCATGTCACGAGACATGCGGAAGCGATAATATAAAAAGTATTTTTCATAGTTTTACCGTCTCTTCTTCCAAATGAATAATCGCACAATTAACGCATATTATATAACCGAAGCTTATTTAAGGAGTGCAGGTTTTATGATAATAGATAGAATAGCTCTTATTCTCGCCATTATCGGCGGTCTTAACTGGGGTCTGGTAGGTCTTTTCCGTTTTGATTTTGTTGCATATCTCTTTGGAGGCCAGACGGCAACGCTGAGCCGCGTGATTTATACTTTGGTGGGTCTCTCCGCTATATGGTGTATTTCACTCCTGTTTCGTGACCATCGGGGCGAAGGCGACGAGGACTGACCTTGACGCCGTATGAAAAGCACGCCGCTTATTTTGTTTGAGCGGCGTGTTTTTTGCGTATGAATACTTTATCCGTCAATTTTTGCACAATATGTGGTATATTATGCTTTTGAACCATACCATATATGAGCTCACACTCGAATTGCGGTGGTATAAATCGAAACGAGGTGGGTTCATTCAGCAAAGGAGGCGGTATAATGCAGGCAATAAAAAAAAGTCCGCGTATTCCACGGAACGGGATAAGCTACCTCTCCGTCGACGAAATCTGTCCTTCATCAGTTCAGCCGCGAAAGCGCTTTCCCCAGGAATCGCTCAGGGAGCTTTCGGAAAGCATAGCGCAGTATGGCGTGCTGAATCCCCTCACCGTGCGCAGACGAAACGGAAAATACGAGCTTATCGCGGGCGAACGCAGACTGCGGGCTTCGCGTCTTGCCGGGCTCAGGGAAGTTCCCTGCATAGTGATTGATGCCAATATGGAGGAGGCGAGCCTTCTCGCGCTTGTCGAAAACATACAGCGCCGGGACCTCGATTTTGTGGAAGAGGCCGAGGGAATTTCTCAGCTCATCCGTATTTTTGGCATGAGTCAGGAGGAAGCCGCTCGAAGGCTCGGCAAGTCGCAGCCGGCAGTCGCCAATAAACTCCGTCTTTTGCGGCTGCCGCCAGATGTACTTGATACCCTGCGCGACGAGGAATTGACGGAACGGCACGGCAGGGCGCTTTTGCGGCTTACGGACGAGGAGGGGCAAAGGAGGGCGGTGCGATACATGGCGGAGCAGCATATGAATGTTTCCGCCGCTGAGGAATACATAGACAGCCTTCTTAAGGCTCCGGAGCAGGCTCCGGAAAAGGAGAGCAGACCCGGCAGAAAAACTCTCTTCGTTCTCAAGGATGTGCGCGTTTTTCTGAACACGCTGACCCACGGGCTGGATCTCATGCGTCAGGGCGGTATCGAAGCTGGAATGGAAAAGCATGAAACGGACTCTGAACTTGTTCTTACAATCAGTATACCAAAGCAAAAATAACCTTATTCCGCGCGAGGGAGGGCCTTATCCTTGCGCGGAATACTTTTTTCCATGTTCTGCATTAAACCCGGCTTTACCTTTGGAAAAACACCGTGCTATTGACAAAAATGTTAAGCCGTATATACTATTTTCAGTTATTATTTTTTGCCTAAATATATTGTTTATTTGATTCGATTAATGTACACTGTAGTCGAACATAAAAATTATTTAGGTTGCACTCGATTTATAAAAATATTTGTGAGGTAAATCTATGCAGCTTTTAAAAGAAAGAATACTCCGCGACGGCAAGGTAAGGGATGGCAACATCCTGAAAGTGGACAGTTTTTTGAATCACAGGATGGATGTAAAACTTTTCGGAGAAATGGCTCAGGAGTTCTTTCGCCTTTTCCATGACGAAGATGTCAGTGTGGTTTTGACTATCGAAGCATCGGGTATAGGAATAGCTTGTTTTGTGGCCAAGGCGTTTGACTGCCCCGTTATTTTTGCCAAGAAAAGCAAAACCAAAAATATCGCAGGAGATGTTTACTCCGCTAAAGTTGAGAGCTTTACACACGGTGGAACTTATGATATTATAGTCGCTAAGGAATTCTTGAATTCTTCTGACCGTGTCCTGATTATCGATGATTTTCTTGCCAACGGATCGGCGCTTACCGGGCTTACCGCCATCATTAAGGAAGCGGGGGCAACGCCCGTAGGTGCGGGAATAGCGATTGAAAAGGCATTTCAGCACGGGGGCGACGCTCTTCGTGCTCAGGGCCTCCGAATCGAATCGCTGGCAAAAATTGCGTCTATGGAAAACGGAACGGTGAACTTCTGTTAATTCCTTCCAAACGCACATTTTCTCTCTCGGCAAATTTATTCGAAAAACGGAGGAAAAAAAATGAAAAAAGTCATCGCTCTGCTTCTGGCACTCACACTGGTGTTCGCTCTTGCAGCCTGCGGCACAAAGGCCCCGGAGACATCTCCCAGCGCCGATGTATCCGCATCTCCCGATGCGGCCGCATCCACGGTAAAAATTGGCGTTATCCTAGTACATGACGAAAACACAGGTTACGACTACGCGCACATCGAAGGCATCAAGAAAGCCGCTGCCGCCGCTGGCATAGCGGACGACCAGATTATCTGGAAATACAATGTCAGTGAGGATGAAACCTGCTACGACACAGCCACCGACCTCGTGGAACAGGGCTGCAACTACATCTTCTCCGACAGCTACGGCCATCAGAGCCATATGCAGCAGGCCGCTTCGGAGAACCCTGATGTCACTTTCGTTTCCATGACCGGCGATACCGCAGCTCTCTCCAAGCTTCCCAACTTCAAAAACGGTTTCAACTACACCTTCCAGTCCCGCTATGTCTCCGGCGTTGTCGCAGGCATGAAGCTCAAGGAGCTTGTTGACGCCGGCGAGGTCACCGATAATAACAAGAATTCCGACGGTACCATCAAAATCGGCTATGTCGGCGCTTATCCCTATGCCGAAGTGGTTTCAGGATACACTGCTTTCTATCTCGGCGTCAAGTCCATTGTTGACAATGTCGCTATGACCGTTACTTACACCAACTCCTGGTATGATCCGACCGCCGAAGCCGAAGCTGCAAACCAGCTCGTCTCCACCGGCTGCATTATCATCAGCCAGCACGCCGATTCCACCGGCGCTCCCTCCGCCTGCGAAGCTGCTCTTAAGGCCGGTACGACCGTCTACTGCGTAGGCTACAACGTTGACATGCTCTCCGTCGCCCCCGACTCCGCCCTCACAAGCGCTCAGAACGACTGGAGTGTCTACTACACCTATGCATTCAACTGCGCCGTCAAGGGCGAAGACATTCAGACTGACTGGGCCGCGGGCTTTGATCAGGGTGCCGTCATGATCTCCGCTCTGGGCAATTCTTGTGCCGCAGGCACGGCCGATAAGGTCAAGGAAGTCGAAGCCGCTCTCAAGGACGGCAGCCTCCAGGTATTCGACTGCTCCAAGTTCACCGTCGGGGGTGAGAATCCCACAACCTATCTTGCAATTGACACCAACGGCGACTTTGTAGGTGACGAAGGTGAAGCCATAAAGGACGGCATATTCTATGAGTCCACGCTTCGCAGCGCACCGTACTTTGGAATGCGCATCGATGGCATCACAGAGCTCACAAAGTAAGCCTGTTTGCTCCGGATAACGGGAAAAAGCCGTCTCGCTAGAGCGGCTTTTTCCTTCTGATAATTTTCTCTTCAAGGGGGTAATCCATCATGGAAGGCGCCAAAGCAACCGTTTGCATGCGGGAAATTACCAAAACCTTCGGCTGTACCGTTGCAAACGACCATGTCTGTCTCGACATTAACAAAGGGGAAATCCTTTCGCTGCTGGGAGAAAACGGCAGCGGCAAGACGACATTGATGAACATGCTGTCAGGCATTTACTATCCCGACGCCGGTCAGATTTTTGTCGATGGAAAAGAGGTGTCCATCCGGAGCCCCAAGGATGCTTTTTCACTTGGCATAGGTATGATTCACCAGCACTTTAAGCTGGTGGATGTGCTCACAGCCGCGGAGAACATTATTCTCGGAATGCCGGGAAAAGGCCGTCTGGATATGAAAGCCGTGGATGAAAAAATCCGCAGTATCAGCTCGCTGTATGGCTTTGACGTCGACCCGAAGCAGAAAGTATATGACATGTCCGTTTCACAGAAACAAACGGTGGAAATCGTCAAGGTTCTCTATCGTGGTGCGGACATACTCATATTGGACGAGCCGACGGCAGTTCTTACCCCCCAGGAAACAGATAAGCTTTTTGCCATTCTGCGCAACATGCGCGACGACGGCAAGGCTATCGTAATTATCACGCACAAGCTCCACGAAGTGGAGGAACTCTCTGATAGAGTCGCCGTTCTGCGTCATGGCCAGTATATTGGCGATATGTTGACGAATGCGACAAACGCCTCTGAAATGACTAATATGATGGTTGGGCGTACCGTCTCGCTCAACATCGACCGCCCAGATCCCAAGGACCCTCATCCACGCATTATCGTGGAAGGACTTACTGTCAGAGACGTTGACGGCGTCACAAAGCTCTCCGACGTGTCTTTTACCGCGAATTCGGGCGAAATACTTGGTATTGCCGGAATTTCCGGCTGCGGACAGAGGGAGCTTCTGGAGTCTATAGCTGGTCTCCAGCACGTAGAGTCCGGCAGTGTAAAATATATTGACCCCAAAACCGGCCGAGAGGTCGAGCTAATAGGCAAGGATCCATGCGCGATCAGCACTTTGGGCGTCGCTTTGTCCTTTGTTCCTGAAGATAGGCTTGGTATGGGACTCGTCGGCAATATGGACCTTACCGATAATATGATGCTTCGCTCCTTCCGCCATGGGAAATCCGTCTTCGCGGACCGAAAATCGCCCCGTTCTCTTGCTGAGCAAGTGATCAAAGAGCTGGAGGTTAACACTCCGGGCGTTTCGACTCCCGTCCGCCGTCTCTCCGGCGGCAACGTCCAAAAGGTGCTGGTAGGGCGCGAGATCGCGTCGGCTCCGTCCGTACTTATGACGGCCTATGCCGTCCGCGGCCTTGATATTAACTCCTCCTATACGATTTACGATCTTCTCAATCGCCAGAAAGAAAAGGGCGTCGCAGTCATTTTCGTCGGCGAGGATCTTGATGTGCTTTTGGAGCTGTGCGACCGCATACTCGTCCTCTGCGGCGGGCAGGTCAGCGGCATCGTCTCCGGAAAGGACGCTACCAAGCGTGAGCTTGGCATGATGATGACAAAACTCGGAGGGGAGGCCGGAAAATGAACTCGAAAGTGAAAGAGCCCTTTGTCCGTATCACAAAGAGGGACGGGCTGGCCACCTGGCGGGGATGGCTCATAAGAGTCATCAGTCTTTTACTGGCTCTCATCGTCTGCGCCATCGTAATATACTCTATGGTTAAGCTGAACCCGCTGAAGGTTTACGAGGCGATGTGGCAAGGAGCTTTCGGCTCCGAAAGGCGCATCTGGGTGACTCTTCGCGACACCATGATGATGCTCTGCATCGGTATTGGACTTGCTCCGGCTTTTAAAATGCGCTTTTGGAATATAGGAGCCGAGGGTCAGATTCTTGCCGGCGGCATTGCGACCGCGGCCGTTCTGATTTATTGCGGCAATATAATGCCGACCTGGGCGCTTCTGCTAACCTCATTTCTCGCCAGCTGCATTGCGGGTGCAATCTGGGGAGTTGTTCCGGCATTCTTTAAAGCGCGTTTCGGAACGAACGAAACGCTGTTTACCCTTATGATGAACTACGTGGCCATCCAGCTTACCTCCTATTGCGTGGCCTTATGGGAAAACCCCTTCGGTTCAAATACGGTCGGCGTCATCAATCAGCAGACCAGAGCCGGGTGGTTTCCTCCCGTATTCGGTCAGCAGTATTTGCTGAATGTTATTCTGGTATTGGCTCTCGCGGTTTCCATGTATCTGTATCTACGCTATTCCAAGCAGGGCTATGAAATCGCTGTGGTCGGCGAATCCGAGCGCACAGCCCGATACATAGGCATATCCGTACGCCGCGTTATCGTTCGCACAATGGTGATCTCCGGAGCAATCTGCGGTCTTGCGGGCTTCATCGCCGTATCCGGCGCGTCTCACACAATCAGCACAAGCACGGCCGGAGGCCGCGGCTTCACGGCTATTATCGTCGCCTGGCTTGCCAAGTTCAACACATTTGTCATGATCCTCATCGCCTTGCTGCTTGTTTTCCTTGAAAAGGGCGCTATGCAAATAGCCTCACAATACAGCCTGAACGATTACGCCTCCCAGATGATTACCGGCATAATCCTGTTTTTCATACTCGGCAGCGAATTTTTTATTAATTACAGGCTTGTATTCCGCGGAAAAAAGGAGGCTATATAATATGGCTCAAATACTCACTCTCCTTCAGGCGGCCATGGTTTTCGGCACAGTCATACTCTTTGGCGCGATCGGCGAAATCCTGACTGAAAAATCAGGCAACCTTAACCTCGGCGTTCCGGGAATTATGTATCTCGGCGGAATCGCGGGCCTCGCCGGAGCTTTCTGGTATCAGACCAACTTTGCGCAACAGAATGCTTTTGTGGGCCTCATTATCGCCCTTGTGTGCGCCCTTGCTGCGGCTGCTCTCGGCGGACTTATTTATAGCTTTCTTACTATCACCCTCCGCGCAAACCAAAATGTCACCGGTCTTACTCTCACGATATTCGGCTCGGGCGTTGCCAATCTGTTCGGCGGAGCCATGAATAAAATGGCAGGCGGCGTGGGGCAGATATCCGTGGCTACAACCAGCGGCGCTTACCGCGCGACGCTGCCGTTCCTGTCCGACGTCGGAGTTCTTTCGGGTTTGGGCTTCATGGTCTATCTGGCGATAATTCTTGCCGTTGTTGCGAGCTACTTTCTTAACAGAACGCGGAAGGGCCTCAATCTCCGCGCAGTCGGTGAGAATCCCGCAACGGCCGACGCCGCCGGAATCAGCGTAACAAGATACAAGTATCTTTCGACCTGCATCGGCGCGGCGGTCTCCGGTCTTGGTGGTCTTTACTATGTTATGGACTATATAAAAGGCACCTGGTCCACCGACGGCGGAATCGAAAAGCTCGGCTGGCTGGCAGTGGCGCTCGTTATCTTCGCGCGCTGGAAGCCCGTACAGGCCATTTGGGGCTCATATCTCTTCGGCGCTCTATTCTGGCTCTTTCTCTATATCCCCGGACTCACCCGTTCATCTCAGGAGATTTTCAAGATGCTTCCCTATGTCGTCACGATCATCGTGCTGATTGTCGTCTCGCTTCGTAAAAAACGCGAGAACCAGCCACCCGCAAGTCTCGGCACGGCATATTTCCGGGAAGAAAGATAGAACTCCTTGCATAAAATTACTCTCTCAAGTATAATTGTCTTATAGAGATTATATAGAGGGGGTAATTTTATGTCTGCGGGTATTCAATTTCTTGTCGGATTCATGGTTTTTTTCTGGATTATCGGCCTTGGAACCGCCGTTCTCGTAATAGTCGCAACCTGGAAGGTTTATGAAAAGGCCGGCGAACCCGGCTGGGCTTCGCTTGTCCCCTTCTACCGCAATTATGTTATGTTCAAGATATCATGGGGAAACGGATGGTATTTTCTGCTGTCTCAGATTCCCAGCGTACTATACTTGATACTCTACATTCCGTTTACTATCGGTCTGATGAGCAGCCTTCGCAATGGATATTACGGCTACAGTGGCTTTCCCTTCAACAGCGCCTATCCCTTCAGCCGTAACGATTTTGTTTCCGGCAGTATTGGGTTTACCTTGCTTATACTGCTGTTTTCTGCCGCAATGCTGGCTGTCAGCATAATAACTTGCATTAAACTCGCAAAGGTCTTCGGGCAGGGCGGCGGCTTCGCCTGCGGTCTTATTTTTCTTGAACCTGTTTTTCTCTGCATATTGGCCTTCAGCAAAAGTATATATTATACAGGCATTCCCGGAAAAATGCCTCCTTACGGGCAGCCAGGTTTCGGGAATCCACAGAGCGGTCAGTCACCTAACTGGCAGAGTCCCTATCACCAGCCTTACGGTGGAGCTTCATCAGGTCAATTTGGCCCGACTCAGGGCTGGGGCTGGCAGCAGTCCGAAGCTCCGCATAATTCGGATTCCCAGCAGCCGGGCGACTTTGTAAAGTTCTGCCCTGACTGCGGCTCTCCGATGAAGAAGAGTGATATGTTCTGTCCCAAATGCGGAAAACCGCAATGATAGACAAAATATGGGTATATATCAAAATATATCTTGTTAATACATGTGTTTTATTGTAAAATAAACTCATTGTGGAGTATTTTCCGCGTTTTGAGAGAATTATATTATTACGGGGAGGTTTTCAATGTATTACAATTATGATTATGGCATGGCCAACAGAGTGTTCCACATGTCGGCAGGATCCACTTTCTTCAGTCTTCTTCTTGGAGCCCTTGCGATTGTTTCACTCTGGTTCATTTTCCAGAAGGCAAATGAGCCCGGTTGGGCGGCCATCGTTCCTTTCTATAATCTCTATGTGCTTTTCAAGATCACCTGGGGCAGCGGCTGGATGTTCCTGCTTCTTCTCATTCCAATAGCTAACTTTGTCATCATGATCATAACCTATGTCAAGCTTGCAAAAGCTTTCGGAAAAGGTGGCGGCTTTGCCTGCGGAATAATTTTTCTGAGCATTGTTTTCCTGCCTATCATGGCTTTCAGCAAGGATATCGTCTATGTGGGCGTTCCGGGTAAAGAAGGCCAGTATAACGCAGGCTACGGTCCGCAGGGTTATCAGCAGCCCGGATACCAGCAGGGTTATCAAAACCCATATTCGCAGGGCTATCAGGCTCCTCAGCAGCCGTATCAGGCTCCGGACGCTCAGCAGGGCACATATACCCAGCCCAGCGCGCAGAACCCGGACTATTTCTATCAGCAGCAGTCGGCGCCTTCAGGTCCCAAATTCTGCCCCGGCTGCGGCGCGCCCGTAGAGGGTAACCCGAAATATTGCCCAAAGTGCGGCAAGGCACTGTAACTTAAAGTATATCTAAAAGCGGCGCTTCCGTTTGAAGAAGCGCCGCTTTTTTATTCGGGCAGATCCGCCGACCACGACGGCGTTTTATCGCCGTAGATCCTACAGGCTTTTTTTATATCGTTCACGAGCGCATCGACAGTCTCGGGCCTTGTCGCCCAGCTTGTTGCAAAGCGGACAGCTGTCCTGTCCCCGGGAAGCTCCTGCCAAAGGGCAAAGGAATAGTTCTTTTTCAGCTCCTCAAGCACCGCGCCTTTCAGTATCGGAAACTGCTGGTTCGTCGGAGAGTCATAAAGGAAGTCGCAGCCGACGCTTCTGAAGGCGTCCTTAATTCGCATCGCCTCCCTGACCGCATGTTTTCCCAGCTCAAGATACAGCCCGTCCCTGAACAGCGTTTCAAACTGGATGCCCAAAAATCTTCCTTTTGCCAGAAGGCCCCCGTGCTGCTTGATATGATAGCGAAAATCGCGGTTAAGCTCCTCTCCGCGTATGCAGACCGCTTCGCCGAACATCGCTCCAACCTTGGTTCCCCCGATATAAAACACATCACAAAGCTCGGCAAGGTCAGCCATAAAGACATCGTTTTCCTCAGCACCGAGAGCATATCCGAGCCGTGCTCCGTCAAGGAACAGCGGGATTCGCTTTTCATCGCAGACGCGGCGAAGCTCGCGGAGCTCCTGCTTTGAATAAATAAGACCCGTCTCGGTGGGGTGCGAAATATAAACCATAGCCGGCTGGGGGCTGTGCTCGTGCGTCGGATCGCTCCAATGCGCATCGATGCATTTGCGCACCTGCATAGCCGTTATCTTGCCGGTTTCCGAGGGCAGCGTGATGACCTTATGCCCGGTCGCCTCTATAGCCCCAGATTCATGGACGGCTATATGACCTGTGTCGGCACAAACGACAGCCTGATGCGGACGGAGCACGGAGGCAATAACGGTCGTGTTTGCCTGTGTTCCGCCGGTTAGAAAATGGACATGCATGTCCTCTTTTCCGCAAGCAAGGCAGATAATTTTTCTTGCCGTTTCGCTGAACTCATCCTCGCCGTAGCCGGGAGTCTGTTCTCTGTTTGTCTTTACGAGCGCGTCCAGAATTCGCGGGTGCGCCCCCTCGGTATAATCGCATTCGAATCTGTACATATCCTCATCCCCTGTTTCTTTTACATACTTGTACATTATATTTTCATGCTTTGCGAATGTCAATCGTTCCACACGAAGTTAGCGTTTTCATTCTCCTGTTCAAATCGATTTATTGCACAATAATTAATTTACATTTTCGTATATATATGTTAGAATGAATTTCATCTTATCGGGTGTCCGCGCAGGCGGATTCTTGTCGGAGGGAGAAGCAGGTTTTTATGAAACACAGCTTTTTTGCGCTCATCTCTCGAATGCGCTATATCGGGCGCTGGGGGCTGATGCGCAACAGCCTGCATGAAAATGTTCAGGAGCACAGCCACATGGTAGCCGTAATAGCGCACAGCCTCGCCGTCATCGGGCGCGACATTTACGGAAAAGACCTCAGTCCTGAAAAATGCGCAGCAGCAGCGCTCTATCACGACGCCTCCGAAATACTGACGGGCGATCTGCCGACTCCGATAAAATACCACGACGAGGCCATAAGAACGTCCTATAAGGAAATTGAGAAAAACGCCTGTATTCGGCTTTTGAGCTTCCTGCCGGACGAGCTTCGGCCATCTTTCGAACCGCTGCTTATCGTGGAAGACCCGGAAATTCTCGATGTCGTGAAAGCGGCGGACAAGCTTTCGGCATACATTAAATGCATTGAGGAGCGCAAGGCAGGCAACAACGAATTCATATCTGCGGAAGCGCAGCTTCTGGACATTCTCAAAAGCAGTCCTCTGCCTGAGGTGGCCTATTTCATGCAGAGCTTCATTCCCCCCTTTGAGCTCACACTCGACGAGCTGGGCGCGATGTGCTGAACTAGAGCTTCTGGCAATTTTCTGAGCAATCCTCCGTGTTATGGAGGCTTTACAAATTTGTGCGCATAGCGCACGGGAGGTTACCTTTTTATGCATGCTTTCGTTACCGTCGTAGGAAAAGACAAGGTCGGCATTATCGCCGCCATCTGCATACTCCTGGCTGAGAAAAACGTCAACATTCTCGACATCAGTCAAACTATACTTCAGGACTTCTTTACAATGATAATGCTTGTCGACGCCTCGCAGTGCTCCGTACCGTTTGACACCCTTTCCGAAAGTCTTTCGGAGCTGGGACAAAAAATGGAACTCACTATACGCATCCAGCGTGAGGAAATCTTCAACGCCATGCATAAGATATAAGGCGGGTGGGATATGATTAATCAGGGCGAAATACTCCAAACGATTAAAATGATAGATCAGCAGCACCTTGACGTTCGCACTATAACAATGGGAATTTCGCTCCGCGACTGCTCCCATTCGGACATTAAGGTGAGCTGCGACAAGATATACGACAAAATCTGCCGCTGCGCCGGTAAGCTCGTCAGAACCGGGGAGCAGATTGAGGCAGAATTCGGTATTCCTATCGTCAATAAACGCATTTCAGTCACACCAATCGCGCTCGTCGCCGAAAGCTGCGACGCAGTGGACTATGTGCCCTTTGCCAAAGCTCTCGATAGGGCGGCAAAGGAAGTCGGCGTAAATTTCCTCGGCGGCTTTTCCGCGCTCGTTCACAAGGGCTGCACAAAGGGAGATGAGATTCTCCTTCGGAGCATACCCGAAGCGCTGAAAGAAACGGACTTCGTCTGCTCAAGCGTCAACGTAGGTACTACGCGCGCTGGCATCAACATGAACGCCGTCCGGACCATGGGCGAGATAGTCAAAAAGACCGCGGAGCTCACAAAGGATACCGGCAGCTTTGGCTGCGCGAAGCTCGTTATTTTCTGTAACGCCGTCGAGGACAACCCTTTCATGGCGGGCGCCTTCCACGGTGTAGGCGAACCGGAATGTGAAATAAACGTCGGCGTCTCCGGCCCCGGTGTGGTTCATGAAGCCCTCAGGTCGGCAAAGGGCCAGCCTCTCGACGTCGTCGCTGAAACCATCAAAAAAACCGCCTTCCACATCACCCGCGTGGGGCAGCTCGTCGCGCAGGAGGCCTCCTCCCGTCTCGGCGTACCCTTCGGAGTCGTCGATCTTTCTCTCGCTCCTACTCCTGCGATCGGAGACAGCGTCGCGGACATACTTGAAGCTATGGGGCTTTCGTCCGTCGGCGCACCCGGCACAACGGCAGCACTGGCACTTCTTAACGACGCCGTCAAAAAGGGCGGCGTAATGGCGTCCAGCAACGTTGGAGGGCTTTCGGGAGCATTTATCCCCGTCAGCGAGGACGCCGGCATGATAGCGGCGGCGAAGGCAGGGCATCTTACAATCGAAAAGCTCGAAGCGATGACCTGTGTCTGCTCCGTCGGGCTCGACATGATAGCCATACCGGGCGATACCTCAGCCGAGACCATCTCAGCAATAATCGCGGACGAAGCGGCGATTGGGATGGTAAACAACAAAACCACTGCTGTACGTCTGATTCCCGTCGTGGGTAAAAAGGTCGGTGACATCGTCGAATTCGGCGGCCTCTTCGGAAGCGCACCGATCATGCCCGTCAACACCTGCAATCCCGCTGAGTTTATTCGCCGCGGCGGTCGGATTCCCGCTCCGATGCACAGCCTCAAAAACTGACAGTCTGGAGAGTTGCCATGGAACAGTGCAAATTGGACCGCATAAGCGAGCTTACCCGCATTTCGCACGAACGCGAACTGACGGAGCAGGAAACCTGTGAGCGCAAGGCCCTACGCGAGGAATACCTTGCCGAATGGAGGCGCGGCGCGAAGCAGACGCTTGACTGCGTGTATATAGTCGATGAAAAAGGCGTTAAGCGAAAGCTTACAAAGTGAATAAAGCGGTATACCGCTTATAAAATTTAACCTATGGCAGCCAGCCACGGGGCAAGGAGAAAAGAAAGTAATGCTTAAAAACACAGAAAAATCAATGGACAAGCTCGTAGCCCTCTGCAAGAATCGCGGCATTGTTTACGCTGGGAGCGAAATCTACGGCGGTCTTGCAAACAGCTGGGACTTCGGTCCTCTCGGCGTCGAGCTGAAAAACAACATCAAGCGCGCCTGGTGGAAGAAATTCGTGCAGGAAAGCCCTTATAACGTCGGTCTGGACTCCGCGATTCTGATGAATCCGCAGGTCTGGGTGGCCTCCGGCCACGTCACGACCTTCAACGACCCGCTCATCGACTGCAAGGCGTGCAAAATGCGCCACCGCGCGGACAAGCTGATTGAAGATTGGCTCAAGGAGAATCCCACAGACGGCGTCAACGTCGAAGCCATGACCAACGAGCAGATGGTCGCTTTCATCCGCGATAACGCCATCTCCTGCCCAGGCTGCGGAAAGTCCGACTTCACCGATATACGCAAGTTTAATCTCATGTTCAAAACCCATCAGGGCGTGACCGAGGACAACTCGACCGAGGTCTATCTTCGCCCCGAGACGGCTCAGGGCATTTTCGTGAACTTCAAGAATATACAGCGCACCACTCGCCGCAAGATACCCTTCGGCGTGGCCCAGGTCGGCAAGAGCTTCCGCAATGAAATCACTCCGGGCAACTTCATCTTCCGCATCCGCGAGTTCGAACAGATGGAGCTGGAGTTCTTCTGTGAGCCCGGCACAGACCTCAAGTGGTTCGAATATTGGCGCGCCTATTGCCGGGAGTGGCTTCTGAATCTCGGCATGAGCGAAGAAAATCTCCGCCTGCGCGACCATGAAAAAGAGGAGCTTTGCTTCTATTCAAAAGCGACGACTGACTTTGAATATCTCTTCCCCTTCGGCTGGGGTGAGCTGTGGGGCGTTGCCGACCGCACGGATTACGACCTTACTCAGCACCAGAAAACCTCCGGTCAGGATCTGGACTACTTCGATCAGGAGAAAAACGAGCACTACGTCCCCTATGTCATCGAACCCTCTCTCGGCGCGGACCGTGCGACGCTTGCTTTCCTTGTCGACGCCTATGACGAACAGGTCGTGGACGCCGAGAAAAACGACACGCGCGTTGTTCTGCATCTGCATCCGGCGCTTGCTCCCATAAAGTGCGCCATTCTGCCTCTTTCGAAGAAGCTCGGCGATCCGGCGGAGGAACTCTTCCGTTCGCTTCAGAAGCACTTTATGGCCGAATATGACGAGTCCGGCTCTATCGGCAAGCGCTATCGCCGTCAGGACGAGATAGGTACGCCCTTCTGCGTCACCTATGACTTTGATTCCGAGAATGACGGCTGCGTTACGGTCCGCGAGCGCGATTCAATGGAGCAGGTTCGCGTGAAGATAACGGACCTAGCCGGATACATTGAAAAGAGACTTGAATTCTAGGAGATTTGCGCGGCAGAGGCCGCGCAAATCCCTGTTTATGATTAAACCGATCGGAGGGCAATATGACCGCAGGTCAGGATTTTGTCAAAAAAATACGCCCAATCGGCGCCGCGATGTTTCTGCTCCTCTTCGCTCTGTTTCTTTACATCTGCTTTTCGTCCGGCTCAAATCCGCTCGCAGGATATCAGGCTCCGCATGATTCAGCTTATTATGCGCAAAGCGGCGAGACGCTGGAAGAGCTTAAAACGGAGTTGGAGACAAATGTCTTTCCCAAGCTCTCCGGAATTGAAATCTGCTCTGTTTCGGACGGCAGGCTCGCCGTCACCATCGATTCGGTTTCCTTTTCAAGGGACCGCGCCGCAATTCTTAGTTGCTACGACGAAAGCCTTTTTGAATTTATCAGCAACTCCAACTAAAACGCCTCACGTGGGAGAAAATATATGAAAGACGGTTTTATTAAGGTCGCTGCCGGAACGCCGGAAATCCGCGTTGCCGACTGCGAATACAACAGAGTCTCCATTTTGGATATAATCGCTGAAGCTGAAACGCAGGGTGTTAAAATTCTTGCGCTTCCTGAAATGTGCGTCACGGGCTATACCTGCGGAGACCTTTTTATGCAGCGAACACTTACGAAGGCCGCCGAGGACAGCCTTTCGCGCATTCTATCCTCCACCTCGAAAACCGATCTGATTTTTACGGTCGGCCTGCCCGTCCTTTTCTCGGGCAAGCTATATAACTGCGCCGCAGTCTGCTGCCGGGGTGAGCTTCTGGCGCTCGTGCCGAAAATGTTTCTGCCAAACTACGGCGAGTTTTATGAAAAGCGCTGGTTTTTTGAGGGCGGCGCGGAGGGCCACCCCCTTACGTTTGCGGGGCGCTCCACATATTTCGGGTCCGACGTTATCTTTTGCTGCGAAACCGTCCCCGGATTATGCATAGGCGTTGAGATTTGCGAGGACCTGTGGACGCCGATCCCCCCCTCCTCTCATCTCGCGCAGGCGGGGGCAACGGTTATTTTGAACCTATCTGCAAGCAATGAAGTTGCTTCCAAGGCTTCATACCGCCGCAGGCTTGTCACGGGGCAGTCCGGAAGCCTTATCTGCGGTTATATTTACGCGGACGCCGGAGAAGGCGAAAGCACCACCGATCTTGTTTTTTCGGGCCATAATCTTATTTCCGAGAACGGCAGCCTGCTCGCCGAGCACCGTTTCGGCACGGGACTCATCGTCACGGAGCTTGACATCGAGTATCTTTGCTTTGAGCGCATGAGGATAGGCAGCTTCCGCCCCGACACCGGCTCGCAACTCGTGAAAATCGGCTTTAGCCTGAGAAACGCGCCTACGAAGCTTACAAGGAGCTTTTCGCCCGCACCTTTCGTTCCGCAGGATGCGGACGAGCGTGCCTCCCGCTGCGAGGAGATTATCCACCTTGCAGCTTCCGGCCTGAAAGCACGTATTGAGCATGCGGGCGCGAAAAGCCTGGTAATAGGTATATCGGGCGGGCTTGACTCCACGCTAGCGACGCTGATCGCCGCCAGAGCCGCCGATATGCTTGGTCTCCCGCGCGAGAGCATAATGGCCGTGAGCATGCCCTGCTTCGGGACGACCGAACGCACTAAGAGCAATTCCGAGATTCTCGCCGACGAGCTGCACGCGACCCGAAGAACAATCAACATTACAAAAGCCGTAAAACAGCATTTTGAAGACATCGGCCACGACGAAAACGAACTTGACGTTGTCTACGAGAACTCACAGGCACGCGAGCGTACACAGGTGCTCATGGATATCGCAAACGCCTCTGGCGGCCTTGTCGTCGGCACGGGTGACATGTCCGAGCTTGCTCTCGGCTGGGCAACCTATAACGGTGACCATATGTCAATGTACGGTGTCAACTGCGGAATCCCAAAAACACTGGTACGCTATCTTGTCGCCTACTGTGCCGACACCGCGGAAACGTCGTCTCTTGCGGCGGTCCTGCGCGACATACTGGCGACGCCGGTTTCACCAGAGCTGCTGCCGGCAAAGGACGGCGACATTAGCCAGAAGACCGAGGAGCTTGTGGGGCCCTATGAGCTGCACGACTTCTTCCTGTATTACATGATTCGCAGAGGCAGCGAACCAAGAAAAATTTTGCGCCTTGCAGAGCTCGCCTTCGAAGGCGTCTATGACCGCGAAACGATCCTAAAGTGGCTGCGTACCTTTATCCGCCGCTTTTTCGCCCAGCAATTCAAGCGCAGCTGTCTGCCGGACGGACCTAAGGTCGGTACGCTTTCACTAAGCCCGCGCGGCGACCTTCGCATGCCCTCGGACGCCCAGCCTGCGCTATGGCTCAGGCAGCTGGAAAATCTATAAATATAAAAAAGGACGCTTTCGGAAGCGTCCTTTTTTATATAAGCGAAGCCGCTATAAGTTTTTTTGCATAGTCAGTCTTCGGCGCATTGAAGACCTCTTCAGGGGTTCCCTGTTCAACTATGCGCCCTTCATCCATAACCAAAACTCTGTCGCTCATTTGCCGTATCACATTAAGATCATGAGAAATAAACAGATAACTTAAGTCAAACTCATGACGAAGCTGCAAAAGAAGCTCAAGTATCTGCGCCTGAATCGTAACGTCTAGAGCCGAAACGGGCTCGTCCGCACTAATAAACCGCGGCCTTTGAATCAGCGCCACGGCAATGCCGACGCGCTGGCGCTGCCCGCCTGAAAGCTCTCTGGGCTTTCTGTCCGCGTATTCGGGGCCAAGCCCGACTCTTTTAAGCATATCCATGACGCGCTCTTTGCGTTCCGCCCTGTTATACTTTCCGTATGCCCGAAGGGGCTCTTCGACTATCCACTCAATAGTTTTAGCGGGGTTCAGAGAACCTTTCGGGTCCTGAAACACCATTTGGGGTCTGTTGGTATAGTGAATTATCTCGCCGTCATAATCGGTGTGCAGTCCCAGAATCGTTTTCGAAAGGGTCGATTTACCGCACCCGGATTCACCGACAAGACCAAGAATTTCTCCTTCGCTGACGCTGAAGCTTACATCGAAAAGTATCTGCCTCACCGTCCTTTTATCGAGAAAGCCGTGGTTTATATAGTATGCATTAAGATTTTTTACCTCCAGTACAGGATCAGGCATTGACTCTTCTCCTCGCTGTCACGGCTGAAACCAGTTCCTTCGTATATTCGTGCTGCGGATCGCTGAAGACCTGCTCGGTATCACCATACTCCACAATTTCGCCGTTATACATGACGGCGACTTTTTTGCAGACACGCTTTATAACACGAAGATCGTGCGATATAAAAAGCAGGCTGACGCCGCATTTCTCATTCAGGCGCTTCAAAAGCTCGATAATCTGCGCCTGCACGGTAACATCCAGAGCGGTAGTTGGTTCGTCCAGAATCAGCAGCTTAGGATGAGTAATAAAGGCCGCCGCGATCATCGCTCTCTGCCTCTGCCCGCCGGAGAGCTGGTGCGGGTACTTCTTATAGGTGAGATCAGGATTAGGAAGACCCACGAGCTTCATGACTTCGAATACCATGCTGCGCCTTTCCTCCGCTGTGAACCTGCAATGCAGTCTCAGCGTCTCCTCGATCTGGCGCCCGATTTTCATAAGCGGGTCAAGGCTCGTCATGGGCTCCTGAAAAATCATGCCTATATCCTTGCCCTGCAGAAGGCGCATTTCCTCGTCTGTGCAGTTGAGCAGGTCATGCCCGTCAAAGACCACTTTGCCCTCGATTGTTGCAATATCGCGCTCGATAAGTCCGGCGATAGTATGGGCGGTAACCGTCTTTCCGGAGCCTGATTCGCCGACGAGTCCGAGCGTGTCGCCAGACTCCATATGGAGATCGATTCCTTTGACGGCCGTCCCTGGACGTCCGTCATTGAACGTTACGGTCAAGTTTCTTATGTCAAGCATCAGCTTTTCGCCTCCGTTTTGCGGTAGTCCGCCAGACTCTCCGGTACCCAAGGCCTTCCGAGATCAACGCGAAGCCAAGAATCAGTATCGAAATGGCACAGCCGGCAGAGAGGGCCTGCCACGGCGCCGAGAACAAATATGACTGAGAGTCCAGAAGCATACGTCCGAGACTCGCGCTTTCCGTCGGCTTGATTCCAACCCCCAGATAGCTCATGCTCGCTTCTGCGAGCACCGCGTTGTTGAAGCCGATAGCAATTGAGCTGAGAAGCACGGTCCCCACGTTAGGAAGGATATGCACGAACATGATTCTCGTATGCCGCACACCCATAAGCCTTGCGTTTCGCACATAATCCATATTCCGCTGTCTCGCGAATTCACCGCGTACAACACGCGCGAAACTTGGTATAAAGAGTATGCCCAAAACTATTATTATGATTTCCCGGCCCGATCCCGTGATGCTCACCACAACTAGAGCAAGCAATATGCTCGGAAAAGCTGTGACTGCGTCGTTAATTCTCATCACTATCTCATCTGCGACCCCGCCGAAATAGCCCGTGAGTCCTCCAATCAGCGTCCCGAAGGAGGCGCCGATTGAAACCGCAAAAAACGCAATAGAAAGCGTTGTTCCCGCACCCTCCATGACCCGGCTAAGAATATCGCGTCCAAAATTGTCCGTACCCAAAAGATGCTTAAGGCAGGGTCCAATGCTTTTTTCTGCCGGCGACATCGCGTCAGGATCAAATGGCGTCCAGAAAAAACCCAGAATGATAACCGAAACCGTCACAGCCGTAAGTGTGCAGCCGGCTATTAAGTTGTAATTCGGCGATCTTTTCACAAGCTCCTCCGGATTCTTCCAAAGGCTTCGCCTTGCGGAAGAAACAGCATTTATCTTTATCAGGCGGAATTATGTTATTGCACAGACGCACAGCGACGCCGAGGTATATGCGTGAGATCATCTATAATGATCGCCCCACAAACATTATACCATATCTTTTTACAAGTTTGTTAAAAATTCAGCGAAATCTTATCCTTGGATCAATATATTTATAGGATATATCCGCTATATAGTTAACGCTTATAACAGCAACCGAAATGATCATTATAATTGTCTGAACCACGGGAAGATCACGCCCTATAATTGACGCCAGCAGCAGCCTTCCCAGACCGGGGATCGCGAAAACCTGCTCTATTATTATACTGCCCGCAATAATATCCACAAGCGTAACGGCCAGAAAAGTAATAACCGGTATTATTGCGTTTCTCATGACATGCCTTGACAAAACCTGCCAGCGGCTGTTACCGCGGCTGTAGGCCGTCCTGACGTAGTCCTCGCTCATTTCCTTGACCATACTGCTCCGCAGAAGCTTCACCACCATCGCACTCTTGGGCAGTGCAATGGCAAGAGCCGGGAACACAAGGTAGCCCCAGAATTTCGCCGGGTCCGCGGAGTGAGAAACAAAATCGCCCGGGGTAAACAGCTTAAGTATAAGACCAAAAACATAAGTAAAGATGATGCCAATAAAAAAGGCTGGTATTGACATAACAATCTGGTTTATTACAGATATAATTCTGTCCGGTATGCTGTGGGCAAATCTGGCGAGCAGGACCCCCAGCGGTAGCGACATTGCCAGAACCATGATAAAACTCATGCCGGTGAGCGCCGCAGTAATCGCAATTTTGCCGGAAAGCAGCTCGCTCACGGGGATGCTGTAGCTGTAGGAGTTGCCGAAATCGCCCCTGACAAAGCCGCCGAGCCATTTGATATATCGCAGTATTGCCGGCTCATTCAGCCCAAGCTGTTCGCGGAGAGCCGCAACCTTTTCGGGAGTTGCCTGTGTCCCCAGCATTCTCGTTGTCGGATCTCCCGGTATTATCTGAAAGGCCAGGAAAACCAGCACTGATATCCCGAACAGGGTGAGGATAAAAATGCCCATTTTTTTTAAAATGTATTTCATTTACTCCCTCCCTGCTGTAAAAACGCGGAAGCGCTTCAAGGTCAAAAGCTTCGTTTTGCGTCAAAAAGCATGCTCTAACGCAGGGCGGTCTTTCCTTGATAAAAGACCGCCCTGTGTAATAAAATCAGAGTTTGTCTTTTCTCTGAGCCGTTTATTCTGTGAAGTACACCTTTGAAAGATCCATCACATATATCGGATAGAACTCATAGCCCTGCAGCTTATTCCCCATTGCCACTAGATCGCACATATCCTGAATATAGAGATTGGCTGCATCCTTAGTCAGGATTGTCTGAAGCTGTCCGTAGAGCTCAACCTGCTTTGTATCGTCCGTACTGTCTACGGCTTGCCTGAACACCTCGTCATATTCCGGATCCGAAAAATTTGTAAAGTTCGAAGCCGAATCCGACGAGAAGCGTTCCAGCATCGCGCGCGCCGTCATCATGGCCGCATCGACTCCTATGATTGTCGACTGATAGTCACGGCCCTGATACACCTTGCTGAGCCAGGTCCCCCAGTCCACAGGGTCTATCGTGACATTTACGCCTATTTGCTTGAGCTGATTTGCCACAACTTCCGCCGTATCCATATGCGGCTGGTAGTTGGAAGGAACGGTGATCGTCATATCAAATCCGTCCGGATAACCAGCGTCTGCTAGGAGCTGTTTTGCCTTGTCGGGATCGAAGGTATAGTAATCCGTCAGTTCGGGACGGAAATATTTTTCAAAGTTGGGATACATACTGCTGCCGACTGCGGCGCCTCTCCCGTCGGCCAAATAGTCCATAATCTCCTGTCGGTCTATGGCGTAGCTCAAAGCCTGACGCACCTTGATATTGTCGAAGGGAGCGGCTGCATTGTTGAGGTAAACAGCCTGCACGAGATTCATCGTGCCTTCCTTTATCGTAAAGCCCTCTCCAAGCTCGTTGACCTGCGCACTTGTAAGGTGGGCTACCAGATCAATCGCGCCGCTTCTCAGAGACATTACAAGAGCTTCAGCATTGTCGATAATCTTATAGGTAACTTTGTCCACATATGGGGGGGTACCCCAGTAATCGCCAAATCTTTCAAGAATAATGCTCTCCTGAGGCGTACGCGAAACGAGCCTGAAAGGGCCTGTTCCTATGTTGTCCTCGGCAGGGTTGCTCCCATCGGGAATTATTGCCGCGGTCAGCAGAGCAAGAAATTCTATGTTGGGCTCCTTCAGCGTAATGACTACTGTACTGTCGTCAGGAGCTTCGACCGACTTGACAGCGTCGAAACCGTCGATTAGCGGAGTCCCGGTATCAAATCCGGCCGCACGTTTTATTGAATAGACAACGTCTTTAACCGTAACGGCATTGCCGTTATGAAATTTGATGCCGTCACGAAGTGTAAAAGTAAAGGTGTCTCCGGTATCACTTATTTTGTATTCGCTTGCGACCGCTGGAACCATGTTACCTTTGGTATCGGGTTTAACCAAACCCTCATAAACATTAAAAAGCACTTCCCGGGTTCCTGCCGAGACCATTTTTTGCGGGTCAAGTGTATCATCCAGATCCTGTGCTATGCCTACTGTGAGTTCTCCACCCATAACGGGCTCCGCGGAGACTGCCGGTGCTGCGGATTCCGCGCCGGGCTGCGATGATTCCTCATTGGTCTTGCCGCCGGAGCATGCGCTAAGTGCAGCAGACATCATGAAGGTTGCTAAAGAAAGTGCGAGAATTCTTTTGGTGTTTCTCATTGAGTCTTTCTCCTTATTTGTTTTTTATTCTCTTAACGCAAATCTGTCAGCGCCTTATTTTTTCACGTTTTCGGGTCGCGGCAGAACCAGTTAAGAAAATATTTTACAATTACCCAAAGAAGTATATACAATTATTACGTCGATTGCAATAGCTTATCGCCCAACTGACCGCATAAACGGCCGAAATTAAAACAATTTGGGGTAATTGTAAATTTCTGTGCTTGCATATTTGGTAAAGCGACGAAAAAAGCGCGTTCACAAAAGCGGCAAGCTTTATGAACGCGCCTGTTTCAGACGATTAACTTACTGATTTTACAGCTATTTGGCATACTCCACAGCTTTTGTCTCGCGCAGGACATGAACCTTGATCTGTCCCGGATATGTCAGCTCGCTCTCAATCTTTTTGGCAATTTCGCGTGCAAGAAGGACCATTTCGTCCTCCGAGACCTCTTCGGGCTTGACCATAATGCGGATTTCACGCCCGGCCTGGATCGCATAGCAGCTTTCGACACCGGTAAAGCTCTTGGAAACTTCCTCAAGCTTTTCAAGGCGCTTAACATAGTTTTCGATATTCTCACGGCGTGCGCCGGGGCGAGCCGCTGAAATCGTATCCGCGGCCTGTACTATGCAGGCAATAACCGTATGGGGTTCGACATCCCCGTGGTGCGCCTGAATGGCATGGACGACCTCCTCGCTTTCCTTGTACTTGCGGGCAAGGTCGACACCTATCGTGACATGGCTTCCCTCGACCTCGTGGTCGATCGCCTTGCCGATATCGTGCAGAAGTCCGGCACGCTTTGCTACAGCGACGTTAACGCCGAGCTCGGAAGCTATGAGGCCTGCGATGTGCGAAACCTCGATAGAGTGGCTCAGGACGTTCTGACCGTAGCTCGTACGGTATTTCATGCGTCCCAGAAGCTTGATGATGTCAGGATGCAGTCCGTGGACATTCGTTTCGAATACGGCCCTTTCACCTTCCGCCTTAATTGTGGCGTTGACCTCTTTCTGGGATTTTGCGACCATTTCCTCGATTCTCGCGGGATGGATGCGTCCATCCTGAATCAGCTTTTCAAGTGAAAGACGGGCGACTTCGCGCCTTACCGGGTCGAAGCTCGAAAGGGTAATCGCCTCCGGAGTATCGTCGATAATAAGGTCGACACCCGTCAGCGTCTCAATTGCGCGGATATTACGGCCTTCGCGGCCTATTATGCGGCCCTTCATTTCGTCGTTGGGGAGAGGTACGACGGAAACTGTGACCTCGGAAGCATGATCCGCCGCGCAGCGCTGAATCGCAAGCGTGATGATTTCACGGGCACGCGCGTCGGCTTCCTCTTTATATTTTGATTCGACTTCCTTGATTTTGACAGCCATCTCGTGTGTGACCTCCGTTTTGAGGTCGTCGATAATGTGCTGCTTTGCCTCCTCGACAGTGTATCCGGAGATTTTTTCCAGCACCTCAAGCTGGCTTCGCTTCAGCAGGGCAATTTCCTCCTGCTGCTGCTCTGCCTGCGTGATTTTCCTGTTAAGCTGTTCCGTTTTGCTTTCGATTAGGTCTGTTTTCTTGTCCAGTGCTTCTTCTTTTTGCTGGAGCCTGCGTTCCTGCTTCTGCAGTTCGGCTCTGCGTTCTTTTACCTCGCGTTCATATTCCGCGCGGCTTTTGTGTATTTCTTCCTTTGCCTCTAAAAGAGCCTCTCTCCGCTTATTCTCCGCGGTCTTGATAGACTCGTTTATAATTCTCTTTGCTTCCTCCTCCGCACTCTGTATCTCGCGTTCGGAAACGCGTTTGCGATAAAGTACGCCCAGGAAAAAAGCTAGTACAAAAACCAGTACCAACACAACAATGATACCGATAATCCATGGCGCAGTAAAAGGCATAGTAAGTTATACACCTCCTTTTCATTTAATGAATTAGGTGGCAAGCATAACTAAAAACGCGGATAAACAATCGTTTCCGGCGTTATCCGGTGATTCGTAATGAGAGTTAAAGGATTTCCCCTATCCTAATAAATATCATCAGTTTATTCTAACTTGTATTGGATATTATGTCAAGCGAAAATATCGTTCCAGTAATGATTAGAGGGCGAAAAGAGTGCATGTGTTCCGCTTTTCTTCCATTAAAAAACGTCCCGTGGATGAAAAACATCCACGGGACGAGGTATTTTATTTCCTGCGCGGGCTTAGTACATACCGCCCATGCCGCCCATACCGCCCATGCCGCCGACATCGGCAGCCATCGGAGGCATCGGAGGTTCCGGAATATTGGCAACGAGGCTTTCGGTCGTGAGAACAAGCGCGGATACGGAAGCCGCGTTCTGAATCGCGCTGCGGCAGACCTTCGTCGGGTCGACGATACCGGCCTCAATCATATCGACATACTCTTCGGTCGCGGCGTTAAAGCCGTAATTAATGCTGCTGCTCTTCTTGATCTGCTCAAGAACAACAGCGCCTTCGACGCCGGCATTTTCCGCGATCTGGCGAATCGGAGCCTGCAGAGCCTTGACAACGATGGCAGCGCCTGTTTTCTCATCGCCTTCGAGCTCGTCGAGGAGCTTCGCAGCGGAGAGAGCCGCTCTGACATATGCGGTGCCGCCGCCTGCAACTATGCCTTCCTCAACTGCCGCGCGGGTGGCGTTGAGAGCGTCCTCGATGCGGAGCTTCTTCTCCTTCATCTCAGTCTCGGTTTCAGCGCCGACCTTAATAACCGCTACGCCGCCTGCGAGCTTAGCAATGCGCTCGTTATATTTATCCTTATCGTAGTCGGAGGTTGAATCCTGCATCTGACGGGTAATTGCTTCAACTCTGTCCTTGATCTTCTGAGTATCTCCAGCGCCGTCAATGATGATAGTGTTTTCCTTTGTGACCTTGACCTGACGAGCGGTACCGAAGTTGTTGACGTCGAAGTCCTCGAGCTGCATGCCAAGCTCGGAGCTCACGACCTGTCCGCCTGTAAGGATTGCGATATCTTCAAGCATCTCCTTGCGCCTGTCGCCGAAGCCTGGGGCTTTGACGCATACGCAGGTGAAGGTTCCGCGGAGCTTATTGACAATAATGCCTGTAAGAGCGTCGCCCTCGATCTCTTCTGCGATAATGAGGAGCTTTCTGCCGGCCTTCATCGTGGCTTCGAGAACAGAAATAATTTCCTGAAGGTTGGAAATTTTCTTGTCGGTGATGAGGATGTAGGGATCGTCGAGAACGGCCTCCATCTTTTCGGTGTTGGTCACCATGTAGGGGGTGAGGTAGCCACGGTCAAACTGCATACCTTCTACTATTTCGGAATAAGTTTCCGCAGTCTTGCTCTCTTCAATGGTAATGACGCCGTTCTGGGAAACCTTGTCCATAGCATCCGCAATGAGCTTGCCTATGAACGGATCGTCGGATGAAACGGTGCCGACCCTTGCGATATCCTGATTGCCGTTTACAGGCTTTGAGTTAACGCGGAGAGCGTCAACCGCAGCGTCTGCGGCCTTCTTTATTCCGCGGCGCATAATCATTGGGTTAGCGCCAGCAGCAACGTTCTTAAGTCCTTCCGTGATCATCGCCTGCGCGAGAAGCGTCGCGGTGGTGGTGCCGTCGCCGGCGATATCGTTGGTCTTTGTGGAAACTTCCTTAATGAGCTGTGCTCCCATGTCCTCAAACGGGTCCTTTAGCTCGATTTCCTTCGCTATTGTAACACCGTCGTTTGTAATAAGAGGGATACCGAACTTCTTCTCGAGAACGACGTTGCGGCCCTTGGGTCCAAGCGTTATTCTTACTGTATCCGCAAGCTGATCAACGCCCTGCTTGAGCGCCGTACGAGCTTCTTCGCCGTAAATAATCTGTTTAGCCATAAGATATTAACCTCCAATTGTTATTTAGTGTGAAACCGCTCAGTCCTCGACAATTGCAACGACGTCGGACTGCTTGACAATTATATATTCGTCTTCGTCGAGCTTTGCGGTCATTCCGGCAAATCTGTTTGCTATTACTTTGTCACCGACCTTGAGAACCATTTTAACTTCGG
Source organism: Oscillospiraceae bacterium (assembly GCA_034927185.1). Taxonomy (GTDB): domain Bacteria; phylum Bacillota; class Clostridia; order Oscillospirales; family Oscillospiraceae; genus UBA2658. The sequence continues at coordinate 40,773 of JAYFQM010000052.1, forward strand.
TGTCATCATTCTGCTTACCGTCTCCGACAACAACGACCTCGAAAACCGAGGGCTTCTCTTTGGCGCTTGTCGTGAGGATGATGCCGCTCTTCGTCTTTTCCTCCGCCTCTATCTGCTTCAAAACGACTCTGTCACCTAAAGGCCTGATGTTCATTCTTTATATACCTCCTAAAATATTTATGAAATTATGGTCGTTAGCACTCGCTCACTTGGAGTGCTAACGACTATTATAATAATCCATGCAGGAATATTCTGCAAGCTGCATTTTGACGAAATTAGCGCTAAAATCAGCCAATTTTTTCGTCAATATGCAAGTATACCGGCATTACGACTTCAGACGCGGATTTGCTTTGTTTTTCTTGCTGTATCAGCCGTAACCAAGCGAAAATAGCAATGGTTTTCTATTTCAGGTACATATACAGGTCGCACTTTATCATACCGTTATAGAGCTTTCGCTTTTTATCGGCGTTTTTTCCGAAGGTGCGCTCAAATTCCGTGTGAGAGGAGAGCAGATAAAGACTCCAGTTTTCGGATCCAAAATAGGCTCTGCCAAACGCCGAATAGAGCTCCTCCGCCTCTTTTTTTTCCATTATGCGCTCACCGTAGGGCGGGTTTGTGACGATTACGCCCCTTTCGGTTTTGCGGCTGAATTGCACGGCGTCGGCAACCTCAAATTGCACGGTGTCATTCACTTTTGCCAGCTTCGCGTTGTTTTTAGCAATCTCCACCGCGTTCGGGTCGTTATCCGATGCGAAAATGCGGTAATCACCCTTATACTCTCGTGTCGGAGCCTCCTCGCGTGCGTCGCGCCACACCCTCCGGTCAATGCAGGACCAGTTCTCGGCAGCAAAAGAACGGTTGAGTCCCGGGGCGCGATTTTTTGCGATCAGCGCGGCCTCGATCGCGAGTGTGCCGCTGCCGCAGAATGGATCGGCAAAATCGTCCCTGCCGCGGTAACGAGAGAGTATAACCATTGCAGCCGCGAGCGTTTCGCTCAGGGGGGCCGCGACATGGGCGGGACGGTATCCGCGCTTATGCAGCCCTTCTCCACTGGTGTCGAGATATATCGTCGCCGTGTCGTTCATGATCGAAAACTGGATCTGAATTTTTTCGCCGTTTTCTGGAAACCACTCTATTCCGTATTTTTCTGATAATCTCGTGACCACGGCTTTTTTTATGATGCTCTGGCAGTCGGAAACGGAAAAAAGCTTCGAATTAACGCAGTGGCCTTTGACGGGGAAAGCCGCGTTTTTCGATATTAAGTCTTCCAGAGGAAGGCTCCTCACGCCTTCGAAAAGCTGGTCGAAAGTCAGGGCCTCGAAGCTCCCCACCTCGACAAGTATGCGTTCGGCGCAGCGCAGGTTAACGTTTGCTTTCGCAAGCTCCGCCTCCGTTCCGTCGAACCTCACCCGCCCGTTCTCGGCTCGAACGTTTTGGAAACCCAGTCGGCGCATTTCGTCTGCAACAATTCCCTCGAGTCCGAAATGGCAGGGCGCGCAGAAAGTCAGATTCATCACTTATCCTCTTGCGTTTCCGTGTTTTCCCCGGATGCCGCTCCGGTACCGTCGTTATCTTCAGGCTTTTCCTCGGTATTTATACATTCCGCTCCGTCTAAGGGAGTTTTTTCGTCCGCATCATCCTCTGTCCCGAAAGCTTCCGCCGCGTTATCTTCACTCCCGCTCTTTTCATCAGATTCGTCGTCTCCTTGAACAGCCCCGTTTTTCTTGCTTTTTCGGTCCGGAAGGTAGAAACCCGCGGCCATCAGCACTAGTTCAATTATCATATAAATGAGACAAAGCGCGGAAATCCCTGTAAGGACGTAAACGAGAGTTTTGCTCATTGAATTTACGCTGTCGACCTCCAGAACCGCGTCGGAGAGGTATGTCGCGGCGTCACTGGACTGGGCGATCACGCCTTTTTCCTCCATCCAGGACTTGTTCGCATCAAACCACTCGTACAGTTTGCCCGAAAGGTCCTCGCTCTGCTCTTCAATCGTACCTTCAACCGTCACGTACTTGTCTATCGTAGAAATATCCCCATCGATAAACTTGAGCGTATCGTTTTTTATTTCCCCCGCGGAATCAAGATACCGGTCCGTAAAGTGTACTACCACGATTTTGTCTACGACGGCGGCAAGCATATAATTGCCGGACAGTCCCTGATCCGAAAGATCACCCAGCAGGAGATAAACCTGCTGTTTTACGAAGCTTCCCATTTCTTCGTGCTGAGCTGCGTTCGTTTCCAGGGGTCCCTTCAAAATGTCAAAAATCGAAAGCCTTGTAACCGCCAGCAGGAGCGCTGCGGCGATGAGGGCGCAGCCGGCCCTGATAAGCGCGTTGCGCAGACTCCGGATTTTTTTCACGGGTGCCCCGCCCCCGGTTTCCACCGAAGCGGCGCTTGTATCCGCAGCTTCCGGCTGCTCCTCAGCGGGAGCTTCGGCAATCTTTTCCGCCGCGTTATCGCTACCGGCCGAAATCACGGTATCGGAGAGCTTCTCCTGTTCGGTCTCTTTTTTCTTTTCGTCCATAGTCAAATCTCTTTTCTCACGGCATCGCCGCAAATTATTTATTGATTACCATATATATCAAGTGTTCGGTTTTCCGAACATCTGCGCTTATTCTCCGCAGACGGCGTCCATTATGCAGAACGCAACCATGCTTTCCACAACAGGTACTGCGCGGGGCACGATGCAGGGGTCGTGCCTGCCCGAAATACGCATCGTTGTGTTTTCCATTTTCGACAGGTCTATAGTCTTCTGTTCTCTTGCGATGGACGGAGTAGGCCGGAACGCGCAGCGTACGACTAGAGGCATACCGTTCGTAAGTCCGCCGTTAATTCCGCCGGAATTATTAGTCTCCGTAAAAATCCTGCCGTCCCCAATCCTTATCGGGTCGTTCGCCTGCGAGCCCCGCATTTTCGCAATTTCGAAGCCCGCGCCGAATTCGACGCCCTTCGCTCCGGGTATCGCGCAGAGGGCAGCTGCTATCCTGCTTTCCAGTCCTCCGAACATGAGCCCGCCGAGACCTGCGGGAAGTCCGGTCGCAACGCACTCTATAATGCCTCCGACGCTGTCTCCGCTGGCCCGTGCGTCAAGAATCTCCTTACGCATGGCGAAATCAAAATCCGGTTGTGTTGCTTCGGCCGCGCCGACCCGGACAATTTTCGCCTCTGTAAATATGTCCCTCCGTTCAAGAGCCTGTTTAAGGACGGCGCCAGCAAGCACCATTGCAGCGGTCAGTCTTCCGCTGAAGGGTCCGCCTCCTCTGTAATCGGCAAAGCCCCTGTATTTTATCTGCGACGTCAGGTCGGCGTGACCGGGACGCGGCTTTTCGGGACGATAGTCCGATGATTTCGCGTCGGTATTTTTTATCATCGCGCAGATCGGCGCTCCGGTGCTGAGCCCGTCCATAAGCCCTGAAATAAATTCCGGTTCGTCCGCCTCGGTTCTAGCCGTACTCAGCTCTGACATGCCCGGTGCTCTTCGTTTGAGTTCCTCTTTCACAGCCTCAAGATCGATGCTTTCTCCGGCCGGAAAGCCGTCCAACACCATGCCGATTGCCTCACCGTGGGACTCGCCGAATATCGTCAGCTTTAAGTTCTCTCCAAATGTATTCATTCGGCTTCCTTTCGCTGTCACATGCCGTTTTTATATCTCCGCTACCCGCACGTCTGAAAAAGCCTTAACAAGCTCAGCCTCGCGCCTGTGACAGGTAAAAAGGATTATCTGCCTGTTCACGGCCAGCTCGCGAAGTAGAGCCAGCGCTCTTTCACAGCGTTCGTCGTCAAAGCTAACAAGCGCGTCGTCAAGAATGATCGGGCATGACTTTTCTTCCGGAAGCGCAAGCTCACAGATAGCAAGCCTTACGGCCAGATAAAGCTGATCGATCGTACCCGCGCTCAAAAACGAGGCTTCCCTCGGAACGGAATCGCCCTCTGGTCTCGCCGCCGCTTTCAGCTCCTTATCCAGCAGCACCGCGTCATAGCGCGACGCCGTAAGCGCTGAAAACAGCTCCGCCGTTCTCGCGCTCAGCCGTGGAGTCAAGCGGTGGGATATTTCTTCTCCGGCGGCTCGCAGAGTGTCAAGCGCCAAAGTCAGCGCGTCCAGCTCCTCCGTCAGCCTCTCCCGCTCGGAGGTGAGCGCCGAGAGCCGCGATTTCATCTCCTCAGGATCCTTCATGACGCTCTGACGGCCCTCCCACGCGGCAAATTGTTCACGAATACCGCGCAGAGTCGCTTCGGCATCATCTAGGAGCTTTTTGTAACGTGCCGCCTCGCTGCTGCCGTCAGTGAAATCGAGGTCCTTCAAAACCGCGGACTCAAGCTCTGCCTGTTTAAGCCTCCCCGCCTCAAGCTGTTCCAGCGCTTCCGTCCTGCCCGTCTCGGCGAGAACAAACTCGGAATAGTCCTTTTCATGCGCGGAAAGCAGGGTGGAAACAGCTTCCTCCGATTTTCCCCCGTACTGCAGCAGGACTTCATCTCTGGAAGCTGCAAGTGTTTTGCGCTTTTTTCGAAGAACCAATATCCGGACGAGTTGGATCAGGGCCAGAACCCCCGCCGTTACGCGCGGAATATATGCCGCGATGCCCTCCAGAGGAAGAAGGCCAAAATCGGCCAGCAGCTCGAAAGCAACCGCAGCCAGCGCCAAAACGATGAACAGCGCAATGTTTCCCCTCGCGCTTCCACCCTTTTTAGCGCTTTCGCCAATCAGGCGGAGCTTGTCCTCGTCGGCCTCGAAACGACTCCTGCATTCCTGCGGATTCTGCCTTCCGAAAAAACCGGCGTCCAGCTTTCTTTCCGCCGCAACGAGCCTTTCATATTGTTCATTATATCCGTTTTCAAGCTCTTTTACATTGTTTCTTGAGCCCGTAAGCTTTTCCAGAGTCTCGTGCCTCGTTGCCTTTCTGGAATCCGCAAGCTTTGCGAAAAGAGCATCCCTTTTTTCGAGTGCAGCGGCCTTTACCCTTCTCAGCTCGTCGCCCTTCAGCGATTCTCGCACGCTCTCGGAAAGCTCGCCGCGTATCTCGTCCATTTCGTGCTCGATTTCCGGCATGCGGCCGCTCTTGTTAAAGCGCCGCCTGCGAATTGCCGCCTTTATCCTTTCCTCCGCCTCGGTCGCAGAGGAATTCTCGTCTCCGGTCGAAACGATTGAAGCAATTCTCCTTTCAAGCTCAGGGCTGCCGCCAACCGCAAGCTTTCCCTGCCCTATGAAGGCGGAGCGCTCGAAAACGTCCTTTGAAACTCCAAGGAGCGTTTCCCCGACCGAGCTCGCGTCAATTTCTTTGACTCTGCTGGAGCTTCCGGTTAATAGAGCCGAAAAATCGCGCATCTGAGCGCTTTCGCGGCCTTTTCTTATAAGTGTTATCTTTGCGCCGGCATATTCAATGTCCATGGATCCCGCCATCGGAGCGCCGCTCCACGGGGCAAATCTGACCTTGTCGGGCTTCACGCCCGCTTTTTCGCGTGCCGAGGATTCTATTCCGTAAAGCATGGCTTTTATAAAACCGCACCATGTTGATTTGCCTCTCTCGTTCGGGGCATATACGATATTGAGACCGTCGCCCAGTTCAATCGTTTCGTTTTGCAGTCTTCCGAAGGAGGCTGTCATCTTATGTATTTTCAAAGCAGCTCGCCTCCGTTTTCGATTGCCGCAAGCCCATATTTCGCGGCGAGCGAGATTTTTTTCCTCTCCCCCTCGCTTTTTGCGGCCTCATACATTATATACAGCCTGTCAAGGAACACTCCCGTCAGCGTATCCTGTCCTCTCTGGGCCCAAACGTCCCGCTTGAAAACCGTTTCATCTCTAATCTGCAGCTCGCGGAGCCTACCCTCCAGACTTTTACGCAGAGCGTTAACGTCCGGCGGTGTCCCACATTCTCCTGTCAGTATCAGCCTGCAGCAATCATTTTCGGAAAGCTTGCTGACCGCCTCGTCAACGGCGGCGTACACATCCTTATCTCCAATGTCGACACGGATAATTTCATAACGCACTCCGTTAAGCGGAACAAATTCAGCCTTTACTCCACCGTCTGAAATCGTGACCAGCAGAGCGCCCTTTTCGCCCGTTTCGTCAAAGCCGCGCCCCTCCGCGCAGCCCGGATAAGCATAAGCGGTTTTGCCTGCCCTTAAAACAGGCGTACGCGCGTGTATGTGCCCGAGCGCGACATAGTCCATTCCGCTCTTAATAAGGTCGTCGCGGCTAATCGGGTTATAGTCCGACTCACCCGCGCCGGTGTCTCCGTGGATAACCATAACGTCCGAGATCTCATCGTTCTTTTCAGGAGCAGAAAAGCCTCTCAGCAAGGGGGGGCTGAACGCGTTCTGAAAGCCTGCTCCCCAGAAGCGTGCCGGAAGGCCCTTAAACTCGACGCATTCAGGCTCCGCGTTTTTAAAAACAAAAATGTTTTCAGGCAGCCGAAGAGTCTCCCATACGGAGTTCGGGGAATACGGATCGTGATTTCCAGGTGCAATCAGAACAGGGCAGGAAAGCGCGCCCAGCGAGCTGCCGATATCACGCCGTGTTTCATTTTTTACGCTGTTGCTCTCAAAAATGTCGCCGCTGAGCAAAACGGCGTCGACCCCACGTTTCTCGGCGGCTTCCTCAATGCCGAAAAGCAGTTCCCTCTGCCCCTGCCTCCTTTCCGCCGCCTGCTCGGGCGACAGAGATTCAAAGGCGGAGTCCAGATGAAGGTCGGCGGCATGCAGAAGCTTTAACTCTCTCATGTTATCCTAAGCGCCTCCACTTTTAAGCATTTTCCCGTATCTATGTCTATCGTGAACACGGCGCACTCCATTTTTCCCGGACCTTCGGCCGGCTCGTAGCGTCTGGGCGGCTCTCCAAGGAATTTTCCGACGCTCTGCTGAGGGTCGATGCCCAAAACGGAAAGTGCCGGTCCCGTCATTCCAAGGTCTGTAACATAGCCCGTCCCCTTTGGCAGCACTCCTCCGTCCGAGGTCTGGACGTGCGTGTGCGTCCCCCAGACAGCAGACGCTCTGCCGTCCAGATAAAAGCCCATCGCAGCCTTTTCGCTAGTGGCTTCGGCGTGCATATCGACCAGAACAAGCTTGGTTTCAAGGGATGAGATAATTTCGTCCGCTACATAGAAAGGATTGTCCGTATTGGAATCCAGAGTAAAGCGCCCCATAAGGCTTATGACGGCTATATCTCCAAACGGCGCTTTATAGACCCCGTGGCCAAAGCCGGGACAGCAGAGCGAGAAGTTTGCGGGGCGCAGAATGCGGCTGTTTGCGTCGAGGTATTCCTTGATCTCGTATCTGGCCCAGGTGTGATTTCCAAGCGTTATCACATCCGCACCGGCGGAAAAGATGTTCTCAGCCTGAGCCGGAGTAATGCCGACGACGTTGGCGTTCTCGCCGTTCACTACTGTAAACGCAATATTATACATCTTTTTAAAAGCCGAGAGATTATGGTTCAAAAAATCAATTCCGATTTTTCCGCAGACATCTCCGACAGCGAGGATATTGACAGTCATTTGCATTTCCTTTCGGATTTATGGCATTGATAATCATATTATTTTATCTTTACACGCAATATAAATACTGCTCTTTCAAACTTGTTATATTTTAGCATATACTATCTTCTTTGTGCAAATCAATTAATATAAATTTACAATTTGCACATACTATTTCCGCACACGGCCAGCAAAACAGCATCGGACGCGGGTTTTGCGGCCGGGAAACTTCTTCCCTCTGATTTTATCCTGTTTTCATTGATATGATGCTTGGTTTTTTCGGGGAGGAAAAGAACAAATTTTGCGCTCCGAGCGCACGGGAGGTTTTATTATTAATAGCGGAAACTTTATGAAGGGCATGGGTATCGGCATGGTCGTCGGCTCGGCCATCGGTATGACAGTCGGAACGGCCAAAAGAAGCGGCAGTCAGACCAGCAGAAAAGTCAGCAAGGCCATGAAAACAGTTGGCGACATCATGGAAAACATCGGAAGCGCCCTTAGCATGTAGAACTCCGTGGACGGCTGAGCGAAACAGGCGTTTTTTTATAAAAGGTGCTTGCATTTCACTTGAGCTTGTGGTATTATACTCAAGCGCTATGCAAATGTGCGCCTTTAGCTCAGCTGGATAGAGCGTCTGGCTACGGACCAGAAGGTCGGGGGTTCGAATCCCTCAAGGCGTGCCACAGCGAAGTCTCTAAGGGAGTGAAAAACCACTCCCTTAGAGATGTACATATAATTAATCACAGCGCAAAGGTGTTCTCCCGGTAAGAGAATCCACGCGATCAGCCAGTATTGTATACTCGATATCGCAGCAGGTATTATTCTTGGCTCTGCCCCCAATACAGTGACGCTGGCCGGGCAGGAGTATCTCATCTGTACGGAGCATTGCACCGGTTTACCAGACCGTTTATTGCTCATGATGTCTTTTATGACTGATAGCTGCTTTCCCTCCTCGGGCCGCACAGATTTTTGTCCCTTTGCACATTATAACAAAGCGCGAGTGCCTTGTGTTTTTCAAGGTTCAATTCGCCGGCGTCCGGCGGCTCCTGCGCTGCGGTGCTACGCAGCGCAGGGGTTAATATATCAACGTCCCAGATTGTTCTCAGTGTCAGATCTCTTCATCCTATGGCGTTGCCAGATTACAGGCGAAGATAAATGACGCTTACTGATAAGCCAGTACGTAACAAATCAAATTAAAAAAGTTCTCGGAGCTACGTGTTCTTTTAAAAAGGGAAGGAACAGGTGGCTGGTAGTATTTTTTTGAATTTTGTGTCATAGAGCGAAAATTAAAAAGTCTTTTGATTTTCATCAAAAGACCTTGAAAAACTCCCCTTGATCTGTTACGATCATAGTGGAATCTCGCCAGAAGTCTTTAAGATGGTTCCTGCATCTTGGGGGCGCATGCCGGTTCTCCTCCTCTAAAGGAGATACGGCTATGGGGAGATTTCTTATTCCTATTTATTCTATGATACCACGAATTTATAGAAAATTCAAGACATTATTACACAAAATGCCAAAGGATATTAGATAAAAATGCGCCGATTGATAATGGTAGCGCTAACAAAAAAAGCCCGTCCATCCCAGCCCGAAGGCACGGAATGGACGGGTATTAATCATTGCGTTATGTGGATTCCTCCATTGCAAGTTCTTCATCATCTTGCTCAGCCTCAGGCTGCAGCCTTTTTATTATTTCTCGGTCTTTCTCAAGCCTGTACTTCAAATTATCATTTTTGATGGTCAGATTTTTATTTTCCTCCCGTAGTTGCTTATTCTCGTTAACGAGCTTCGAAAACTCAGCAGCGAATTTACCTATATCTTCAGCACTGCTGCACAGCTTTTTCTGAGCGTCGTCAAGATTAGTGAAATGGACTTTTTGCAGGGATTCGTTCTCAATTATACGATCTTTGAGGCCAGAGAGCACAGAACGAACCTCGGTCACTTCTTTTCCGGATATATTGATTGCCCCAATAACATGATTTGTTCCACTAGCAATATCTTTTTTTATCTCACTATGATCTTTTTCTGAAATCTTTGAATGAACCGCCAGATTTTGGTCATGTTTGCGCGAGCTGCTAACTGTACCAATTACAGCTGCTATAATGCCAGCTGAAGCTGCGACTATTGTTGAAATTGAGGTATCCATCCACCATGCCTCCGAGTATAGAAAATCCAACATAACGGTTTCCTCCATATTAACCTTTATTCTTACATTGTTCAAGTGTGTTTGTAATGTGAAAAGCACCGCCCAGAGATTTATTTGGGCGGTGCTGCGTTTCGCTAAGTTCAGGAACTCATTACATCCCAAGCTCCTGTTCATCATCTTCTCTTTCTCTATTGTAATTCAGCTGCATCTTAAGCTCTTCAACGGTATTATGTTCAGCTTTGAGAAAACCAATTAACTCTGCCTTCTCGTTGGTTAAATTTTTATTTTCCTCCCGTAGCTGCTTATTCTCGTTAACGAGCTTCGAAAACTCAGTCGAAAATTTACCTATATCTTCAGCACTACTGCACAGCTTTTTCTGAGCGTCGTCAAGAGTGGCAAACTGAGTCTTTTGCTCAGATACAGATTCAATAAAACGATTGTTAAACCCCAAAAGTGTGGTCTTTACCTCACCGATTTCTTTAC
>JAYFQM010000047.1:0-4251 GCA_034927185.1 Oscillospiraceae bacterium
CATGCAATCCCGTTGATGACGAGTAAGGCAGGGACAACCATCGTGGATGTCCCTGCATGTTTTTTAATTCATTTTCATGGTCAGGCCCTGCTTCAGCTCCTGCTTCTGGACATGCTGCTCCAGCAGGATCGCCGCTTTGAGGCAGTGGGCCCCGACTCTTTCATAATGCTCCGCAAGCCTTTGCTTGTCCGAGGCGGTCAATATCTGATTGAAACCGCGCAGGGACATGATATCCGTCTCCAGTAAGTCCAGCCGCGTTTTGAGCTGTCCGCGGTTTTCATAGGTCTTGAAGCCGTCCCGAAGCCGGGTCTGCACTGTGGCAAGCTCTAATCCGTGATCCATCTGCCGGTATTCTCTCGCGGCGGCGGTCTTGGATCGGCTGAGCAGCTCCAGCAGACAGTCCTCCGCCTGTGAGAAACGTCCCCAATGCAGGTGGTCGCGTACTCTGACCAAAAGCGCGGATAGTCCGTTCGCGGAGCAGTCGGCCCTCGCGTTCGGCGTTATCTGTGCAAGTTCGGCACAGAATGTGTCCCGCAGAAGATGCTGAGGGTGTTCCTCGGCGGGGATAGCCGCAAGGCCATGCCGAGCCTTGATATCCTCGTTCCAGTCCTTGTACTCCGACAGCTCCCGTTCACACCGGAAACCCTTTTCCGAGAGAAGGTCGAGGTACTTGTCCGACGCCTCGATGCCCGCTTCGTCATGATCCAGACACAGCATGACGCGGTCGAGGTTCGGGTGCAGCTCCAGCATTTTCAGCATGGCATACTCGGAAACGCCGCAGAGGGCCACATAGCTGTGCTTCTGCCATTCCTGTGGGTGCAGGGTGATATACGACAGCAGATCGATGGGCGCCTCGAACACATAGAGGCGGTTGTCGGTTCCGGCATAGTGGAAGCTATAAGAGGGGTTACAGCCGTCCACGTTTCCGCGGAACGACTTACCCTCGGTGTAGAGGCCGCGCTTGTGGGCGTGCCGTGGGACTCCGTTTTCGTCCAGCCCCACAAAAACTGCGTTGTGGTATTCTTTCGTTTTGTCTTTGGATTCTTCACAGCTTTCGTAGATGATCTTCTGCCTGGCAAAGAAGCTGACCGCCTCGCGGTCTAAAAGACGTGTCTTGGTAAGGTAGGCATAGACGCGGCGCATATCTGGATTCACATCCGGCAGGGCGAACGGCGTCCTCGGCTCTGGTTCCTCCTGCTGGGCTGAGTCGTAGACCTGGCCCTGTTCGCCGCCCAGCAGCTTGGTCACCGCCTCGGGATAGGTCAGGTCATAAAACTGCCTCACAAAATCAATGGCATAGCCGCCGCGCTCTGCGGAGTGATCGTACCATTGGTTCCCGCGGATGGTGATGCTGTGATCGGTGGCCAGTCGCCTGTCCCGGCCGCTGGGAATCAGTTTCTCGCCCTGGCGTTTCAGGAAATCCGCAAGGTCCACGTTGTTGGCCCGGTATTTTTGCTCGTCGGTAAAATGGACATAGACACCCATGAAAAAACCTCCTTAGACGTGAAAGTGCCGGCCTCTCAGATGAGAAGCCGGCGCTTTGTCGAATTGCTGGTTATTATAGTATCGGTACCCAATATTCAATATCGCTGCTGCCGTCTTTATCTGCGGCTTCGCCATATCTGGCAAAGTCGTACCTCGCGTTCTCGTTCAATTGACAGGTCGACTGCGGAAACCATTCCTTATAGATATAGTCCACGACAGGCTGCAGAGAGTCTTTGGTTTTTCCCCTGAAACTGAAAACCATATACTTGCTCATGGGTAGCTCTTTCATCCGCATACCTTTGGGAATGTGTGAGACCTCTGAGACCTCAACCGTCGCGTAATAATCAAATGCGGGCTGATCATTTTCATAAAAGAAATTGACCGAATAGTCGTTGAGACCGACAAGAAAATTCATGTCGGTGCGATGTTCAATGTTCCCCTTATGCGTGTGAAGGTTTCTCCAGCATTTCCCGATAACCCCAAAACCTCTTTTCGTGTTCGCCATATATCCGACCAACAGGATCTGGCTTCCCTCAACGGTTCTGATATCCATTATACGATCACCTCGCAGTTGTTTATTTCCGTCAACGGAATATTTGAGCTGGAAAGGATAAAACTCATGCTTTTTGCGAAACACCTGCGGGCTGCGCCGAAACAACGCCTTGAACGCAACCGAAAAGGATTGCTGCGTTTCATATCCAGCAGACAACGCGATCTCCATGATGGACTGCTCCGAAAAGATGAGCAAACGAGCTGCCTCCGTCAGTCTGCGACGTTGCACATAGGAATGGACGGTAAGACCGACGACGCTTGTAAACATCCTGTGCAAGTGGTATTTTGAATATCCCATTTCCTGAGCGATGCGGCCCAAGTCGAGACTGTCCTCCAGGTGGGCCTCAATATAATCAACCGCTCGGACGATATACATTAGATTGTTCTCCACATTTCCACCTCCGAGGACAATTATAGTATAATGCGGATAAGCGGTTTTCACATTTCTTGCTGTTTTGTGCCGCCACCGTGCTGTCCCTTTTGACATCAGTATAAAGGATTTTTTGCGGATCGGCTACCTGTGCCTGTAACCGATGCGATGAAAAAGCACCGGGCGTTTTACAACCCAGCGCTAGTTTTTGGAAAGCACAGCGGTTTCGGCGGGATTTTTCCGCTTCTTTTTCTTATTCATAGAGTCCTCCAATCAGTAATGCGTCATCGTGGGTGTCATCTCTGATTCGTGATCGCCCCTGGCGTGTCCTGCGGCGCGCTTCTTTTGCTCCAGTTTGAGCCGCCGCTTGCGGTCGATCCGCAGGCCGGGCGGTCTAAGGAGCGGCGTTCGGTCTGAGAAAACGCGGGACAGGTGGTGCAGGAGCCTTGTGGTCGACAGGAGGACGGAGGGGTCTTTGAACTGATCCATATGGTCGAGGAAAAATTGAGCATAGACATTCCCCTGTGCCGCCGAGAAGGTAAACCAGCGAACAGCGGCCTCTTTGTCTCGTTTCACATCCCTGCCCATCAGGTGGAGTTTTCCGAGGGTGTACTGCGCGTACTGATTCCCTTGCTCAGCAGCGGCGTTCAGGTACCGCAGCGCAGCTTCCACGTCTTTCGGCACATCCTTTCCGGCAAGATACAGCTTGCCAAGGCGGTACTGCGCGAATTGGCTGCCCTGGCCGGCTGCCCGGTTTAGGAATTCAATCGCTTTTTCTATATCTTTCAGTACGTCCTCCCCCTTAAGATAGAGGACGCCGAGGGCATATTCGGCGAACGGATTCTTCTTATCCGCGGCAAAATTCAGCCAGTGCAGTGCAGCTTCCACATCCTTCAGGATGCCCTCGCCGCCGAGGTAGAGCTTCCCGAGCCGGTATGCGGCGTACTCGTTATCCTGAGCCGACGCTATTTTGTAAAGGCGCACCGCCTCCGCGATGCTCTGCGGGACGTGCCGCCCTTCCTGATACAGCTTACCGAGAAAATACGCGGCATATGGGTTTTTCGCTTCCACCGCCTGCCGGAGATACCGGAGCGACTTCTCTATATCCTCCTGGCTGGGCGCTTCTTCGCTTAGGATCAGCTTGGCAAGCAGAAAGCAGGCAAAAGGATTTCCCACGCCGGCAGAACGCTCCAGATATACTTTGGCCTGTGCGATGTCTTCTTCCGTGCCGATCCCGTTTGCCAGCATCCAGCCAAGGCGGTATTGCAGTTTATCGTCATGGCTCTGACGCTCCAGATCGGCAAAGCCGAGAAACGCCTCCTGAAAACGCCTGTTTGACGCGGCACTGTTTTTTTCACAGCCGACGCCGTCCCGCAGCACTTTGCCCAGCTCGAAGCTCGCATACGGAAAGTGCTGGTCTGCCGCCAGTGTATAAAGCTCGAAGGCATATTCCTTATCCTGCTCCACGCCCTTGCCATGGTAATAAAGGCCGCCCAGGGAATATTGCGCGTATTTATATTTCTCGTTTGCAGACAAGCTCAGCCAGTCCGCCGCTTGGTAATAGTCCTGCTCCGTACCAAGCCCTGCGGCATACATTTTGCCGATGCGGTATTCGGTATATTTCCAGGGCTTATGATTCTCCGCAGTCTGAAAGCCGTTGAGGGCTTCGGCGTACCACCGCTGAGCTTCCTCAGCGTCGGCCTCGCTGCCGAGACCGTCAGCGCACATGCGCCCGAGGTCATACATGGCGAGGGGGTTGTCGTTTTCCGCTTCGGAGAGGAACAGGGTGCGAGCCTCGGGGAAATCCCGCAGGATGCCATTATCCTCGTCGCCGTACAGATACT
>JAYFQM010000163.1:0-4696 GCA_034927185.1 Oscillospiraceae bacterium
GATGCACCTGACGGCACAGCAGCTCTGCCTATGGTTCCGTCGTCGAGCGTCACTTCCACCTCAAGAGTCGGATTTCCTCTGGAGTCAAGTATTTCACGCGCCAGAACATCAACAATTTCCAGATAGGTCTTTGATAACATAGCTGATTATTCCTTTCACCGATATCAAATCATGAAGGATCCGTTAAAATGTACTTCTTGTACCATTATTTTACGAATACTTCCGCCACCGTGCCGATAATCTGGGCAAAATCCATAGGTTTCAGTGAGGCGCCACCGATAAGCCCGCCGTCTATATCCGGCATTGAGAGCAACTCTTTAGCGTTATCCGGGTTCATCGAGCCGCCATAAAGAATGCTGACACTACGCGCAACTCTTGCTCCGTACTTTTCGCGGAAGACGGAGCGGATGTGTTTACAGACCTCTTGCGCCTCTTCGGGAGTCGCGGTCTTGCCTGTGCCGATTGCCCATATAGGCTCGTAGGCAATGACTATATGGTTCTCCTTGCCTTTGGGAATGAAAGACAGAGCCGAGCGCACCTGATAACCGATATGTGCCGTCGTGAGCGAGCGCTCTCTCTGTTCCAGGGATTCTCCTACGCAGATAATGGGGATCATCCCCGTTAAGAGGACCGCGGCAGCCTTCTTTCCGACGGTGAAGTCGCTGTCGCCGTGGTACTGCCTGCATTCGCTATGCCCGACTATGACAAAGTGCGCCGAAAGGTCGGCGAGCATAGTGGCCGAAACCTCTCCAGTATACGCGCCCTTGTCATTTATACTGACGTCCTGCGCTCCGGAATATATGCGGTTGTCCTTCAGCGCAAGCTTTAAAGCCGCTATATGGGTGAATGGTACACAGAGAGCGACTTCGCAGGTCTTTGCGGTGGGAAGAAGCGTGCGCAGTTGCTCAGCGTAAGCTTTTACCTCGGAGGGAACCAAATTCATTTTCCAGTTCCCAGCAATGATGGCCTTCCGATATTTCTTATTCATTTTTTATTATCCTTCTCATTTGTCAAGCAGACAGGCGATACCCGGAAGGTCGCGCCCCTCGAGGAATTCAAGCGACGCTCCCCCGCCGGTGGAAATGTGGGCAATCTTTTCGGCAAAACCTAACTGCTCCGCAGCCGCAGCGCTGTCGCCGCCTCCGATGATCGTGACTGCTCCGGATTCAGCGAGAGCCTTTGCCATGCTCTTCGTGCCTTGGGCGAAGGCCGGAAATTCAAACACGCCCATGGGTCCGTTCCATACTATCGTGCCCGCGCCCTTTATTGCGTCTGTGAAGAGCTCGATGGTCTTGGTGCCTATGTCCATGCCCATCCAGTCGTCGGGTATACTGTCCGTATCGACGGTTTTCTTTTCGCAGTCAGCCGCGAAGTGGCTGCCAATCGCAATATCAACGGGAAGAAGAAACTTCACGTTTTTGTCTTTTGCCTTCTGCATAACCTCACCGGCGAGAATTATTCTGTCCTCCTCCAGCAGCGATTTCCCGATGCTCTTGCCCAGAGCCTTGAGGAAAGTATAGGCCATACCGCCGCCGATGATGAGGGTATCGGCCTTGTCGATAAGGTTTGTCAGCACGCCTATTTTGTCTGAAACCTTTGAGCCGCCCAGAACGGCTACAAAGGGATGCTTCGGGTCATCGAGAGCGCCGCCCATTATCGAAAG
The DNA here is from genome assembly GCA_034927185.1 of Oscillospiraceae bacterium. Lineage (GTDB taxonomy): Bacteria > Bacillota > Clostridia > Oscillospirales > Oscillospiraceae > UBA2658. Next base: position 1,664 of record JAYFQM010000163.1, read on the forward strand.
CTCCTTTTCAACGAGGAAGCCTGCATATGCAGGAAGGAATGCCGCGATACCGGCTGTGGAGGCATGAGCGCGGTGAACTGTTCCGAAGGCATCCGACACATATATCTCGCCAAGCGACGACAGCTTTTTCGCAAGCTCAGGGTTATTATTCTCTTCACCCGGATCAAATCTCAGGTTTTCGAGAAGCAGGATTTCGCCGTCCTTTAGCTCAGACGCGAGCTGTTTCGACTCATCACCCGCAACATCGTGCGCGAATTTAACAGGTGTTTTCAGGTGCTCCGAAAGACGTTCTGCAACAGGTGCAAGGCTGAGTTCCTTTTTAAAGTCACCTTTTGGCTTGCCAATATGCGAACAGGCGATGACCCTTGCTCCATTTTTGAGCAGATATTCTATTGTCGGAAGCGAAGCGACTATGCGCTTATCGCTGGTGATTTCACCTGTTTCCTTGCTGAGTGGTACGTTGAAATCACAGCGAAGGAGCACCCTTTTCCCTTTAACATCTACATCTTTTACCGATTTTTTGTTGTACTTCACATTTCAGATCCTTCCTTGACTACAGCTTAAGGTTGTAATTCAGTTTGCTGAAAAACAATTTTTTTAATGTATAGTCTAGCCTATTTGTGATCCACGGAATACATATACTGGATGAGATCCACCACTTTGTTGGAATATCCGATCTCGTTGTCATACCATGAAATGATCTTCACGAAGGTATTGGTCAGTGAGATACCCGCTTTCGCATCAAAAATCGAGGTATGAGGATCTCCGGTAAAATCAGAGGAAACCACAGCGTCCTCTGTATATCCCAGAATACCCTTCAGCTCGCCTTCGGAAGCTTTCTTCATCGCATCGCAAATTTCACTGTATTTTGCCGGTCTTTCCAGGTTGACTGTAAGATCGACCACAGACACGTCCAGTGTAGGGACACGCATGCTCATTCCGGTAAGCTTACCGTTCAGAGCGGGAACTACTTTTCCCACAGCTTGTGCTGCGCCGGTCGAGGATGGAATGATATTGCCGGAAGCCGCGCGGCCGCCTCGCCAGTCCTTCTTTGAAGGGCCGTCTACAGTCTTCTGCGTGGCAGTCATGGAGTGAACCGTGGTCATAAGCCCATCGGCAATGCCCCAGTTATCATTAAGTACTTTTGCTATCGGTGCCAGACAATTTGTTGTGCAGGAGGCATTGGATACAAAGTTCATGGAGGTATTATAGCTTGTATTGTTTACTCCCATGACAAACATGGGCGTATCATCTTTGGACGGTGCCGACATGATAACCTTTTTTGCTCCGGCGTCCAGGTGTCCCTGTGCCTTGCTCTTATCTAAAAACAGTCCGGTGGACTCAACAACGTATTCAGCGCCGATTTTTCCCCAAGGAATTTCGGTCGGATTCATCTTGCCATATACCTTTATTTCCCGACCGTTTACGATCAGTGTATCCTCTGTATAGCTGACTTCACCGTTGAACTGGCCATGTACGGTATCATAGCGCAGCATATATGCCATATAGTCTGCCGTCATGCCCGGGTCATTGATCCCGACAAACTCAATATCGGGCCGATTCAAACCGGCGCGTAATACAAGCCGTCCAATTCTTCCAAAACCATTTATTCCAATTTTGATACTCATGTTTTATCCTCTTTTCAAAAACAAGTTAACTCTCCATCAGTCAAAAAATCGCCCCCCGCTGCTCATATGCTGAAGGAGGCGATTTCATACTGCCCTATTGGGGGGGGGTATAAATACCCGGTTCCGACAGCCTTTGTATGAACCCTCCATCCGTCCGGCGGATCATACCAGCGTACCCCCTGTGCAATCGATAATTGCCCCGTTGATCTGAGACGCACGATCGGAACACAGAAAAGCGGCGATGCTGCCCATGTCGTTCGGGCTCGCAAAGTCCTTTAGTGGAAGAAGCTTCCGCTTTTCCTCCGTTCGCGGATCTCCCTCACGATAGTTTTTCTCTGTTCTTACATAGCCGGGAACAATCCCGTTAACCCGGATATCGTACGAGACGAGTTCCTTTGCCATGCTGCGTGTCAGCGTCATCAGGCCTCCTTTTGCCGATACATAAGGAGAATTGAAAATGCTGCTTGACAATATGGCGGATTTTGACAATACATTTATAATGCTTCCAGGCAAATGCTCGGCAATCAGAAGACCTGCAAATTTTCGGCTGACAAAAAAGGCGCTGTTTAGCGTGCCTTCCTGCACCGCCCGCCACTCTTCTGTCGTCAGCTCCTGAAAAGCTGTCCTTGACGGGCTGGTCGCCGCTGCATTGTTAATCAGAATTTGGACTGCGCCGAAGTGCTCGTATGCAGCTTCAAACAGCTTCTCGACCTCTGCCTCACAGCTCACGTCGGCTTTAACGGCAATGGCGTCAATTCCATAAGTGTCGGAAAGCCCTCGCGCAAAGGCCTCCGCATTCTTCGGATCAGAGCGGAAATTAACAATTATGCTGCACCCTTCTTCTGCCAGCGCTGTGCAGCAGCCGGCGCCGATTCCTTTTGAGCCGCCTGTGACCAGCGCGGTCTTACCTCTGAGTCTAAGCTCCATCCACTCTTTCTCCTACCTGCAGTCCTTGTTCAAACGTTTGACTCAAGCAGAGCCAGCACTTCTTCCGTCGTCTCCATTGTCAGCGCCTTTTCTGCGAGCAGTTTCGCCTTAGCCGTATCGGTATTCATCACAATTTCCTTAGCTGAGGGAATGCAGACAGCCGTCATGCTGAATTCATCAAGGCCCATGCCAAGCAGAAGTCTGACCGCACGAGCATCCCCGGCCATTTCTCCGCACATTGCGGCAAGCTTTCCCTGACCGTGAGCAGCATCGATTACTTTTTTTATGCTACGCAAAACAGCCGGATGGAACGGTTTGTATCTCTCCGCAAGTTTCGGATTGCCTCTATCTACCGCCAGTGTGTACTGGCACAGATCATTTGTTCCGATAGAGAAGAAATCCACATACTTTGCCAGTGTCTCCGCCATGACGACCGCCGCCGGTGTTTCAACCATAATGCCAACGGAAATATCAGCGC
>JAYFQM010000060.1:0-10816 GCA_034927185.1 Oscillospiraceae bacterium
GATAATCTCGATGATTACCGATCTGATCTTTAATCTTTACGGAAACAAGGAAATCAGCCTGAGGCTTAAGGGCTTCCGCCCAAGCCTGAAGGTGATCGGAGAGATATATTCCGTCGGGGTCCCGGCAATACTGAATACGACGCTGTTTTCAGTCTTTTCTTACGGAATGAACCGGATACTGATTAATTTCTCGACTGCCGCTACAGCGATAATGGGCGTTTATTTCAAGCTGCAAAGCTTTATCTTTATGCCCGTATTCGGCCTGACCAGCGGTATGATTCCAATAGTGGCCTATAATTTCGGGGCAAAAAAGTCCGCCAGAATAAAAAAGACCCTGCGGCTCGGACTGATGTACGCTCTGGGTATAATGCTGGTCGGCGTTTTTCTGTTTCAGCTCTTTCCAAGGCAGATTCTCTCGCTTTTTATCGAAAATCCCGATACGATGCAGATCGGAGTCTCGGCGCTGAAAACAATAAGTCTGGGTTTCGTATTTTCAGCTTTTGTGTTTGTCATAAGCTCCGCTTTTCAGGCGCTCGGACACGGGCTCCACGCGCTTGTGGTACAGTCGATACGCCAGCTTGTTGGGGCGCTGCCGCTGGCTTACCTGCTTTCTCTTTCCGGCGACGTCAACATGGTCTGGTGGGCTTTGCCGGCCGCGGAGGTTCTCACGGCCGCAGTTACTCTCCTGCTTTACCGCTCGGTAAACAAAAAGGAGCTTTCGATACTTGAAAGCTGAAGAACAAATATTTTTCATGGGGACTGATTAAATGAAAAAGGTTCTAATTTTGGCAACCGGCGGGACGATTTCTTCCTGCGCGGGAGACGAGGGCATGGTTCCGCAGACGGCTCCGCCGGAGCTTATGGGCGCGCTTGATAAATTCGGACAGTATTACAAAATAACATATAAGCTTATTCTCAATCTGGACAGCTCCAATATTCAAGCCGAGGAATGGAAGCTGATTGCCCGAAGCATTTATGAGGCCCTGCCGGACTATGACGGCGTTGTCGTCACCCACGGCACGGATACGATGGCCTATACGGCATCGGCGGTCACGTTCATGCTGCAAAATCTTGATAAGCCGGTGGTGTTTACCGGCTCGCAGATTCCGATCGGATCGCCGCTATCCGACGCGCAGTCAAATCTTGCGACTGCACTTGCCGCGATTGACCATAACGTCACAGGGGTGACTATCGCCTTTAACCACAAGCTTATGCGGGGGTGCCGGGCGGTCAAGGTCCGAACGATGGGCTTCGATGCGTTTGAAAGCGTGAACTCTCAGAACAGAGGCGAGTTTTTCGCGGACGGCGTGCGCCTTGTCACCGAAAGGCTTGCTCCGAGGGGCGATAAATGCGAGCTTAGGGACGGGCTGTGCAACGAGGTTTTCCTTTTAAAGCTTATACCCGGCACTAACCCCGAAATCTTCGACTGTCTGCAGAATATGAATTACCGGGGAGTAGTGCTTGAAACCTTCGGAGCGGGCGGACTTCATTATTTGCGGCGCGACCTTTCCTCGCCGATAAAACGGCTGGTCGACGGCGGAATACCGGTTGTAGTGTGCAGCCAGTGCCTTTATGAAAAGAGCGATTTTTCTCTCTATGAGGTCGGAAGAAAGGTCCTTGCAACGGGCGCTATACAGAGCCTCGACATGACGACCGAGGCGGCAGTCACAAAGCTGATGTGGGCGCTTGGACAGAGTGCCGACCCAGAGGGAGTCCGAACGATCTTTTCAACAAACTATGCCGGAGAGGTTACCTTCTGATAAAAAACGGACAGCCGAAGCTGTCCGTTTTTAACATCTAGGATTTGTCGTCGGGGGGCATCCCGATGTCCTCCAGATTTTTGATTATTTTTTTCTTATTCAGCCGGTATTCAATACCTTCCTTTGTGAGGACAAAGAGGACGGAACACAGCGGAACGGCGAGAAGGATTCCGACAATGCCGCCGAAGCTTGCTCCCAGTATAACGGAAACGAATACAAGCATACCGGGGAGCCCGAGCGACTTGCCGACGACTCTGGGATATATAAGGTTGTTTTCAAGCTGCTGCAGAATGATGAAAAACAGTACAAACAGCAGCGCCCGGGTGAACGAATCCGAAAGACAGAGAAGCGCGCCAAGAATTGCGCCGATCCATGCGCCTACGACTGGAAAAATTGCCATGACGCTTACGACGGCGCTTGTCGCCGTGGGATACGGAAAGCGGAAAATCAGCATCCCGAAGAAGCAGAGAAGCCCGATGATGACTGCCTCTGTCAGCTGGCCTGTGACAAAATTTCGGAAGGATACTTTTATCTGGTGGGCAACGTGGAAGATGTGCGAGGCGACCTTATCTTTCGCGTAGGCCTTGACAAAGCGCTTAATAAAAGCACTTATTTTTTCCCTCTGCATAAGCACGTAGATGGAAAAAATGATTCCAAGAACAAAATTCATGAGTCCGCCAAGGACGGAAAGGGCGGTGCTCGCAATGTCGGACAGAGCGCCGCTTTCAAAAGCACTTTGCAGATAGCTTTTTGCGGTTGTAAGAAGATCAATCCAGCCGGAGTTGTCTCCGACGGGAATTCTGAAATTAATGTCGAAACGTGCAAGGATATCATTTATATTGTTAAACAAAGTCGTGAAAGATGCAGGCAGGGTGTTGCCCAGTATCGTAAAGGCGTCCTGAACCTCTGGAATTACAAGAAGCAGAATCAGCGCGATGATTCCGGCGACAATGATAAGGGACAGAGCAACGCTGAGTCCGCGCGCCACGGTTTTTCCCTTCCTGGGAAGGTGTACCGAAAGAAAGCCCAGCATCTTTTTTTCAATTACTGCGGTAAGCGGCTTGAGAACGAAAGCTATGCACAGGCCGATTATTAACGGGGTGAGCGTACGAAGCAGCCCCAATATGAATGCCCAGACACTGCTGAGGTTTATAAGCCCTATACAGAATAGGATCGCGGAGCACAGAATGAGGATTATTTTTTTTGTGTTTTCCTTATTGAGTTTCATTTAATCCTCCAGTTTATTCCGTTTTGCCGGCGTTTTTTTGAAGCTCGCGCTGCCCTTCCTCATTCGTATAGACGCTTTTCCCGTATACGACATAGCGGTCGTACAGATATTCGGTAGCAAGGTTCACGAGCATCGTGAGAGCCAGAACGAGATAATAATTCCAGCCGAGCTTCGTAAGAGTGACGCCCCACCATATCGACAGCGGAGTGAAAACAAGATAGAAGGCGAAAACCAGAAGCATTGCCACGGACACTCTCGAAGCGGATTTGAAGGTGAATTTCCGGTTAAAGGTAAAGTTCCAGAGTACCGACAAAACGAGCGCTATGAAATATGTCAGCCCGTAATCGTTTCCGAACAGCTTATCAAGCCGGGTAAGAGTATCAAGTCTCGTAAATTCGTGAAGCAGCGTAAATGACAGGAACTGAATAACTCCCGCGGAGGCGGAGAATAGGACGAACTTGATCGCCATCCAGGTGTTTTGTTTTTTTGTGAGCTTCGGCTGTGTGCTGTTGTCCATGGCTTCCTCCAGTGATTTCGGAAAAGCTCCGAATATTCCCGCGCTTTCCTTAGAATTTATACAATTTTATACCGCATGGCAGGAAATAGCAAGATTAAGGAATCCCGTTTATCAAAAATCGGGGGGCTTTTGTACAGAGATTTTTTACGCTTCTTGATTTTTATGTCAAAATTATATATCATAGCCGCATAGCGGTCATTATTTTGTGTAATCGTGCCGCCCGATAAAAATCAGGAATCAAAAGGGAGAATGTGCTATGGATTTTAAAACCGATATACAGATTGCCCAAGAGACCATTCCGGAAAGAATAACCGAGATCGCAAAAGAATGCGGCATCGAAGAAAAATATATTGACCTGTACGGCAACTACAAGGCCAAGATCGACCTTTCGTTTCTGAATGAAGCGGGCAAAAAAGACGGCAAGCTTATTCTCGTTACGGCAATCACTCCCACGCCCGCGGGTGAGGGCAAAACGACAACGACCGTCGGACTGGCGGACGGACTGCGGAAAATCGGGAAAAACTCTGTAGTCGCCCTGAGGGAGCCTTCGCTCGGACCTGTTTTCGGCGTCAAGGGCGGTGCTGCCGGCGGAGGCTACGCACAGGTTATTCCTATGGAGGATATTAACCTTCATTTCACCGGGGACTTTCACGCGATAGGCGCCGCAAACAACCTGCTTGCCGCGATGCTGGACAACCACATCCAGCAGGGCAATACTCTCGGCATTGACCCGAAAAGAATAACGTGGAAGCGCGCGGTGGACATGAATGACCGCCAGCTCAGGTATATAGTGGATGGGCTCGGCGGCAGGGCCAACGGCTGCCCGAGGGAGGATGGCTTTGACATTACGGTGGCCTCAGAGGTCATGGCAGTGCTCTGCCTTTCTAGCAGCATCGCGGACATGAAAAAGCGCCTTTCGTCGATTATAGTAGGCTATACTTATGACGACAGACCCGTCACTGCGGGTCAGCTGAAAGCCTCAGGCGCTATGGCGGCACTTTTAAAGGACGCGCTCAAGCCGAATCTTGTGCAGACGCTCGAGCACACTCCCGCAATCGTTCACGGCGGGCCTTTCGCAAACATCGCGCATGGCTGCAACTCGGTCATGGCGACGAGAATGGCACTCAGGCTTGGGGATTATGCCGTCACGGAGGCGGGCTTCGGCGCAGACCTCGGCGCTGAGAAATTCCTCGATATCAAATGCCGTATGGCGGGGCTTAAGCCCTCGGCGGTCGTTATTGTCGCAACTGTCCGCGCCCTAAAGCATCACGGAGGCGCTGCTAAAACGGAGCTTTGCCAAGAGAATCTGGAGGCTCTTGAAAAGGGGATGCCGAATCTTCTCCAGCATGTTGAAAATATTACGCAGATCTATAAGCTGCCCTGTGTCGTAGCGGTCAACCGCTTCCCGGCGGACACGGAAAGAGAGCTTGAGCTAATCGCGGAAAAATGCCGTGAAAAGGGTGTCAATGTCGCGCTTTCAGAGGTCTGGGGCAAAGGCGGGGAAGGTGGCATAGAACTCGCAGAGCAGGTCGTCTGCCTTGCAGAAAAGGATAACGAATTTGAGTTTTCCTACGACTGCGAAAAGAACATCGAAGAAAAGCTCGAAACGATATGCAGAAGAATTTACCATGCCGACGGCGTTGAGCTGACAGAGAATGCGAAAAAGCAGGCGGCGCAGCTGACGGCGCTCGGTTTCGGAACCTTACCGATCTGCATGGCGAAAACGCAGTACAGCTTTTCAGACGATCCGAAAAAGCTCGGGGCTCCGAGGGGCTTCCGGGTTACTGTCCGGAATCTTAAGGTCTCGGCCGGAGCGGGCTTCATCGTTGCCCTTACCGGCGATATAATGACAATGCCGGGACTTCCGAAGGTTCCAGCTGCGGAGAACATAGACGTAGACGATTACGGGAAGATAACGGGGCTGTTTTAGCTTTCACACTCGGATTTTATCCTAAAATAACGGAGACGAAACAATGAAGATACTGATTTTGAACGGAAGCCCGCGCAGGGACGGCAATACGGCCTATGCCGTGGGGAGCATTGCGGACGCTATAACAAAAAACACGGAGCATGATGTCGAGATAGTGAATATAGCAGAACTGAAGGTTGGCGGCTGCACCGCCTGTGACGCCTGCCGGAAAAACGGGGGCGACTGCGTAATGAAGGACGATACAAAAGCGGTTATAGACAAAGTATATGCTTCCGACGCAGTGGTTTTCGCCTCTCCTGTCTACTGGATGGGAATTTCGGCCCAGCTCAAAGCTCTGCTGGACAAGTTCTACTCAAAAAGCGGGCAGTTCAAAGCGCAGAACAAGAAGCTCGGCGTAGTGGCCGTTGGCGCAGACGGGCCTGAAAACAGGCAGTACGGGCTAATAGACGAGCATTTTGACTGCGTATGCAAATATCTTGGCTGGGAAAAGATTTTTGGGTACTTTTATTCCGCCGGGGAACCGGACGGGCTGAGGAAATCCGGGAAGGCCGCAAAGGAGCTTTCCGAAGCGTGGAAGCTTATCTGACGGGCGGAATAAAGATGACCTGCAATTATGAAATCATACGTTCGGACAGAAAGACGATTTCCCTTGAGATAACTAGGGAAGCGAAGCTTATAATCCGTGCGCCGCGGCGCTGCCCTGTCTCTTATATACAGAGCTTTGCCGAAAGCAAAAGCAACTGGATCGATACCCACATGGAAAAGCAGCGCCTGAGGGCTGAAAGCCGCGTTCCGCTATCGGAAGAGGCCGTGGCTGCCCTTACGCTAAAGGCGCGAATGGAGATACCCCCTCTTGTTGAAAGATATGCGGCGCTTATGGGCCTTAAACCTGCCGGAGTTAAAATAACGAAGGCGGAAAGACGCTTCGGAAGCTGCAGTGCCAAAAACCGGCTTTGCTTTTCCTTCAGGTTGATGGGATATCCGAAAGAGGCGGTCGAATATGTCGTCGTACATGAGCTTGCCCACATCGTACACAGAAATCACGGAAAAGAGTTTTATGCACTGATCGAATCGGTGCTGCCGGATTACAAAGAGAGGGACAGGCTGCTAAAAAAATAGATGCTTGCCATCTGCTCCAAGGAGAATTATCAATGGTGTCCACAAAGACCAACCAGACCGACGCTCTGGGAACAGAGAGCATAGGAAAGCTGTTTTTCAGGCTTTCCCTGCCCGCTGTCGCCGCGCAGATGATAAACCTTCTTTACAGCCTTATCGACAGGATATACATAGGCCATATCGAAGGAATCGGCACGCAGGCACTCACAGGCGTGGGAGTATGTCTACCGCTGATTTTAATTATATCCGCTTTCGCGGCGTTTGCAGGAATGGGAGGCGCGCCGAGAGCCTCAATTTTTCTCGGGAAGGGCGACCGTCCCTCGGCTGAGAAGACACTGGGCAACTGCTTTTCGCTTATGCTGCTTCTGTCCGTTGCCCTTACGGCGGTTTTTCAGCTTTTTTCAAAGGAACTGCTACTCGCCTTCGGAGCGAGTAAAAACACTATTGCCTATGCCGAGGACTATATGCTTACCTACAGCCTCGGAACAGTCTTTGTTCTGCTTACAATGGGGCTGAACTCGTTTATAAGCGCTCAGGGCTTTGCAAAAATAAGTATGTACACCATTCTGATCGGAGCCGTTTCGAATATCATTCTCGACCCGATCCTCATTTTCGCTCTCAGTCTGGGCGTAAGGGGCGCAGCGATAGCGACAGTGATCTCGCAGGGCTTTTCGGCGGTCTGGACTCTTCTCTTTCTTACGGGGAGGAAAACTACGATCAGGCTTAAGCCGGGTAGTATGAAGCCAGATTTTAGAATTCTACTGCCCTGCTTGGGGCTGGGGTTATCTCCCTTCATCATGAACGCAACCGAGAGCGGCATTATGGTATGCTTCAACTCATCTCTTCAGCACTACGGCGGAGATCTCGCCGTAGGCGCGATGACGATAATGACCTGTGTGCTCCAGTTTTCCTTCCTTCCGCTTTTAGGTTTTACGCAGGGCGCACAGCCCATAATAAGCTACAACTACGGCGCGAAGAATGCGGAAAGGGTAAAAAAGGCTTTCAAAATCCTGCTTGCAGCCTGTATGATATACTCCTCGGTGCTTTGGGCGGCGGTCGAGCTTTGGCCTCAGGGCTTTATCAAAATATTCAACAGCGATAAAACGCTTGTCGAATTCACGGTTCCGGCGCTGCGACTGTACCTGTCGGTCTGCTGCATATTCGGTATTCAGATCGCATGCCAGCAGACTTTTATTGCGCTCGGAAAAGCGAAAAGCGCGCTTTCGGTTGCGATACTGCGCAAGCTCGTGCTCATAATTCCGCTTATTTATATACTGCCGCAGCTTAACCTCCCTGTTTCGGAAACCACGGCGGTATACATGGCCGAGCCGCTGTCGGACGCCGTTTCCGTCGCATATACCGCGATACTGTTCTCGTTTGTGTTTAAAAGGACTTTGAAGGAAATTGAAAACGGGGCGGACGAGCACAGGCAGAGCGGGCTGTTTCGATTCCTGCGGCGCGCCATACTCTTTTTCACAGGACCCATGAAGACGATTTGGGAGGAGCCTTTCGCGGGCGGACCGGCTGTTTTCGTGGCAAACCACGACATGGCCCTTGGCCCGATCGCAATGAACGTGCAGTTTGAGCTCTGCGAGGATACGAGGTCCTGGATAAACGCTCAAACGCTGTCGGTTAAGGCGCTTCCCGCCTATATTCGTCAGGATTTCTGGTGGCCTTCCGGAAAATGGTATACAAAAATTCTGGACTACACCGTTGCCTATGCCTGCTCGCTCATACTTCCGCTTATCCTTAAGGGCTCGGACTGCATTCCGGTCTATCACGACACCGGAGTTATGAGCACCCTCCGGCAAAGCATAAAAACTCTTTCGGACGGAAAGCATCTTCTGCTGTTTCCGGAGCATCCTTCGGGCTACCATGAGTACGGGGAGAAAATATTCGACGGTTTTGTGTCCGTAGGCAAGCTCTACTATGCACGGAAGAAGGAAAGCGTGCTTTTCTATCCGACCTTTGTAGACTGGAAAAAACGTACCATCAGGGTCGGAAAACCGGTAAGCTATGACCCGAACATGAACTTTGCCGAGCAGTCCGCCGGAATTACCGGAGCGATAGAAACGTTCTTTTCGCGCGGCGGTATGTAAATTTATGTGGAATTAACCGCCATAATATGCTAATATAAGCGCGGCGCACAAAATCCGGCGCCGCGTTAGGAGTCAGTCAAATGAACAGGAATTTCCCGACGAAAAGGCAGTGGATAATGATGCTCTACTTGCCATTTCATCTTCTCTGGTACTTTATACTAGAGCTTTCAATAACAACCAACTACTACCCCATTCACTGTGCGCTCGACGATTTGATACCCTTTTGTGAATGGTTTATCTTCCCCTATTTCTCGTGGTTCCTGTACATGGTCGCCGCGGGGCTGTGGTTTCTTATCAAGGATTCCGAAGCCTTTGAACACTACATGCTTTCGCTCATTTTCGGCTTCTTCATCTGTACGCTGATCTGCTCCGTTTTTCCAAACGGTCAGGACCTGAGGCCCGACGGGTATCGAGCCAATTTTGCAGCTCAGATCGTCAGGTTGACGCAGGCCTTCGATACAAACACGAATGTTTTTCCGAGTATGCACGTTGTAGGAGCGTTTGGAGCCTGTTTTGCAATTGCTAAAAGCGCAACGCTCAGGAAAAAGGTCTGGCTGCAGATATGCAACTGGACCCTATGTACGGCAATAATCCTCGCTACGGTATTTCTCAAGCAGCACTCGGTGCTGGACATCGTATCCGGCGTCGTCGTTTCTGTAGCCGTATACTTTTTCGTTTACAGGGGATATGCAGGCAGGGTCCTTACCCATGTTGAAAATCTGTTTACGAAACCAGAGAACAAGCCTTCCGAATAAAGTAAAGACCGGAACACCGAGTGTGTTCCGGTCTTTACTTTATAACAATACTATGTTTCAAAGTCGAGCGCAGTCTCCGCGCCTTCGGTGTACCATAGCCTGTAGTCATCGGTGATAAAGACGGCGTAATAGCCGTTCATGCTTTCGACAAGTGCCATGCCGGCGTCTTTTCCGAGCGCAAAGCAAGTCGTCGAAAGCGCGTCGCAGACCCCGGAGCTTTCCCCGATAATAGTTACGGAGAGCAGACCGTTGTCATATGGATAGCCCGATTTCGGGTTCAGAATGTGATGGTAAAGGATTCCGTCCTGCCTGAAATACCTCTCATATACACCCGAGGTCACGACCGAAAGGCCGCTCACGGTGACGCTCGCGATTGAGCCCTCCCCAAATGGATACTGTATTCCGATTTTGAAGCCCTCAGATTTGCTCTTGCCGCCGATGCAGAGGACGTTGCCGCCGAGGTTTATAATGGCTCTCTCCACGCCGCGTGAGACCAGTAGCTGCTTGACTCTGTCGGCGATGTAACCCTTGGCGATCGCGCCGAGATCGATCGCGGCATAGTCGTTTGAAAAGGTTACGGTGTTGCCGGAGATTTTGACAGCCGTATAATCGACCTTACCGCACGCCGCTTCGATGTCCGCTACGTTAGGGACGGAGGGAGTGTCGGATGTAAAGTTCCAAAGCGAGGACAGCGGTTCGACTGTAATGTCAAAAGCGCCGTTCGAAAGCTCGGAATAACGGAGGCCCTCTTCGATCAGCTCCGCCGTTTCGTCCGAGACACTGCTGATTTCGCGATGGTTCAGCCTGTATATTTCGCTGTTTTTATTTGTTCTTGAAAATAAAGACTCATAGTGACGGCAGAGGTCAAAACACTCGTCAATCAGAGCCTCGTCATAGTTGCCGTAAAGCGTTATACTCGCTATTGTGTTCAGTACAAAGTCGCTTTTGGTGATTTTTTCTGTATCCTGATTTGCGCAGGCACTCAAATTTGTAAAAAGTAGAATGAAAATAAGAGCGGATATGCCGAATCTTTGCGGATATTTGACCCTCATAAGTGAGTCTCCTTTGTTAATATTGCATCAATATTATAATAGATTGTAAAAGATTTCAACAAAAACTATAGATTTTCGTGTAGACAACTCCAGCTTTTGATGTATATAATAAAAACTGCGTGGTAGCATCCCGCAGAGAGAGCTGCGGGCTATGAAGATGGGAGGAAGAATTGTGTTTAGAAGAACACTACACGGAGCACAAGTGCCGCACCGGAAGGACACGGCGGGAAGTAAGGCGGAGAGGCTGCCGATACCCGCGATGGTCACGATCCCGATGTCGATGCATATAGGTGCCCCGGCCAAGCCTGTTGTGAACGTAGGAGACGAGGTCAAGGTCGGGCAGCTTATAGCGGAGGCCT
>JAYFQM010000085.1:0-17747 GCA_034927185.1 Oscillospiraceae bacterium
CGATGAAGCCGTCTAGCTCGTCTCTGCGGCTTATGGTACCGCGTACTATTGTTTTAATATATTCTAGCTGCTTTTTTCCGGGATACTCGGCGAAAAGCTCGTTTTCCGCGCCCAGAGTCGCATAGTATTCCCTGTCGAAAAAGCCTTCCAGCATTTCCTCGACGGCATTTGGATCATCGGCAAGGCTGAATCCGAGCTGAACGGAAATCTCTCTTGCCACGGTTCTCGTCATCTTTTGTGTTCCTCCGAAATGTTATTATTGTAAAAATATCCGCCGGGAACAAAGAATCGGAAAGCGGCGCCATCGCTGCTCCGCTTTCCAAATCATTACTTGTTTTTCGGGAAGGATACTCCGCTGACATGCACGTTGACGGTCGGTGAAAGGCCCGTCATGGCTTCGACCGCGCCTGAAACGCTGACCTGAACCTTCTTTGCCACATCGGTAATCACGCAGCCGAAGATCACCATGATCAGAACGTCAATCGTTATATGGTCATCCTGCAGGGTCACCTTAACACCTTTTGACAGGGTTCTTTTCCCTATAAGCTCCAATATGTCGTTTCCAACGGCGTTTGCAAGTCCGTCTACGCCCTCAACCTCCGTGATTGCCGCGCCGACCATTACGGCTATCACATCCTCCGATATATTGATCTTTCCTTTTTCAGTTTCTGTGGATATATAATTATCAGCCACTTAGTGTTCCTCCTTGCTGTCTGATGATTATCATTTTACCTTTTTGGGTATTTTACCACAGCTGTCCGAAAAAATAAAGAAAAATCGCTTATTACTCCAACATCTCTCCGGTATCGGTGCTAATCCCGTCCTGTTCGGCATCCACTGTCTCTTCTGCTACTCCGGCGGAATCGTCCGCGGCCATGTTCGTTGTGTCGGCGGCGCCGCCAGTATCCGAGCTGTTCTTAACCTCGATTATTCTTATCTGGGTAGCCGCAAAATCTGTTTCCGCGACAATCGCGTCTGTAATTTTCGCGACGTCCTCGGCTGCAAGGCCCTCCGCTGGCGCGGGGACCGCAAGCGTCACACCGTCCGCGCTGATGAAGGCAACGCACTCGGCAAAGTTCTTGGCAAGCAGGAGGTTTTCGATCTGAGTCTCCTGCATCGAGTAATTGGCCATTGCGGAGATTGCATTCATCACCCCGTCAATAGTCTCCTGAGAGGCGCTTTCGGAGGCCGCCGCGGCTTTCAAAAGATCGAGAGCCTCGTCGCGCGACTGCTGTCTTGTAAGCCTTGCCTGCGCGAAGTAATCCGAAACCTCCTGAGTCATTCCGCTTTCAGCTTCCGTCTCAGACTGAACGTTTGCAAGCTCCGCATCGGAAAGCTCAGTCCCACCGAGCTTCTCGTTGTTATAAGACCAGTTAAGATAAACCGCGGCACAGACGCACAGGAGCACCGCCGCTATCGTTATGTACTTCTTTGTTTTGTTCATTGTTCCTCCTCCGTTTTATTCCTATTCCTGCATATTTACTTATTTTGCATGCTCAAGACGGTTATTTCGTCCATACCAAGCCCCGTGTACACCGCTACTGCCTTTGAAACCTTAAGTCTGACCTCTGCCGAATCCGCGCCCTCGCAGACTATTACCGCGCCAAGATAATCCGGGTTTACATAATACAGATCAACTACCCTCTCCTTACCGTTTTCGGATACGACCAACGTTCCCTCCTCCCCCTCGGCAAGCTCGCGCGAGGCGCTGCCCTTCACGGAAAGGAGCACAGACACTTTGCCTGCTCCCTTGATTCTTGACAGCTGGGACGCAAGTCTTGTTTCCTCGTCGGTAATTGAAAATGCCGGAGCCGTCAGTTCCGTTGCGGGTGTTTCTTCTTTTTTGCTGCTTCCGGGCCAGAGAATCAGTATCAGGCCCGCTGCAAGCACGATCAGCGCGTATTTGTTTTTCAGGATTCCGAGTAATCCAGATTTCATTTGTCCTTTATCCTTCATAACTGCTCCAATACTGTCTTTCGTCCGGCACGCCCAGCTCCGCTTCGATACTGTTTGAAATCAGGTTCTTCTCCCTATCCGGTATGTCCGCTTTCAAATGCGCCTCATAGGGATACCAGCTTCCCTCATCACCCCACTTTACCGAAACCTCAACGCTTTTAAGCTCGACGTTAAGGCTTTTCGCTTTGTCCAATATATATGTTTCCAGTTCGTCCTCTATGATAGTTCTTGACAGACTGTTTTCCTTTTCTTTGGACTTGCCGATAATTTCGTCCGCCCGCTTTCTGTATTCCGACATATCCATAGACAGGCTCGGAAAATCCTGCTTCAGGATCGGACTGATCATCGCGATAATCAGGACAATTCCGCAAAGCATTTTGAGAACGTTTTTTACCTTGCCCTTCGGTGTCAACGCTGTCGCGGCGGCGCAAATTAGAGCCGTCCCGGCTATCGCCCTGACCCATTCTCCAACGAACTGCGTCATATGCCCGTCACCGCCTTCATGCTCGAAAGGATCGAGAAAAAGAGCATTATCCCGCCGCAGCCAACCAGAGCAAGGAGCATCCCGAAGGCGGCGCCCACATCGGAAACAAGCTCCGCCAAACGCTTGTCCGCCATAGCCTCTGTGAACGCCGCGGTGCCTTTATAGACAAGATAATGCAGGCCAAGAGACAGAAACGGTGTGAGGCAAATTGCGGCGACAGCCAGAAATCCGAACACTCCGATCGCGTTCCTGATTATGCCAGCCCCCGCGACAAGGGTCTCCGCTGTATCGGAAATTATGCTGCCGACAACCGGAAGGGCCGTTCCAAGCGCCGTCTTTGCAAGCCGTGTCGCGACCTCGTCCGCTTTGCCGGAGATAAGGCCCGTCATACCCAGATAAGCGGTGAAGCCCGTCATCAGCAGCGTGAGCCCCGTCGTGCATATCCATTTCAAAAGCTTTGCCACATTAGCAAGCGAATCCTTCGGCAAAGCCGCGTTTGCTATCACAGCGGCGAGATAAAGGCTTATGAGCGGCAACATTATGTTAACCGATATCGTTAGCAGTATGTCCATGAACAAGGCGGTCGCGGCGTATTTTGCAGAAGCCGAGGTGATCGCGCCGGCGCTGGCGGCGGCCGAGCACATGACCGGCAAAAGTGCCTTTGAAAAGTCAGAAAGTGCCGTCAGAGTTTTGACGCCCATGCCGATGAAGGAATTAACATTGCTGATTGCGATCGCCGAAACCGCAACGGTTCCGCCGAGCGATACCATGTCCCTCACACCACCCTCGCTCATTGCGGAGGTTGCCGCCGTGCAAAGCACGACGATTGTCATTATTTTTGCGGCGGAGCTGAGAGCGTTTTTGAAAATTCCGAAAATGCTCTCCTTGATTGTATCAAGCACCGCCTGAAATCCTTTGTTGCCCATATCAGTGTCGGTAAGGGATAGGTCCCCAAGTATCTTTTTCGCGTCCTGCGGCAAAGCGTCCGTTACGCTTTCGGTGTCCAGCACTTCCGACTGCTCTGCGATTGCGGGAGGAACGATATCCTCCGCCTCCGTCACCACAGCCGATCTGTCCGCCGGTTCTGCGCGGGCAAAACCGCTTATCGAGAACAGGACCAGAATTCCGCAGATAATCATCCGTGTATTTTTCACGCCAGTTCACCTATCATTCGCAGCATTGTTCTTATCAGAGGGAGTGAGACATAGAGAGCGCAGACAGCTCCGCAGATTTCGACCGCAGACGCGACCGCCTCCTGCTTGGAATCCTTGCATATATCGCTGCCAATCCTTGCCGTTATGCCGATACCAACGCATTTGAGAATCGGCGCCGTATAGGCGGAGGAAAAACCTGATTCAATCTCCACCAGCTCAAGTACCTCTGTAATGGAGGAAAAAATCTTCATTGAGATTCCCACGATCACTATGCATACGGTAAGCGTAAGAAGCGTTGACAGCTCCGGGTTCGTTTTCTTTATGATCAGCGTGAGAACCGTACCAGTAACGCCGATTACCACGGCCTTGATGATCAGGTCCATGGCTATAGCCCGAAGAGGTTTTTAATCAGTGAGAACAGATCGCTTATCTGCTGGACAACCAGCGCGAGAACGACGACAAGCGCGGCGAGAGTCACCATGAGCGCCTGATCGTCGCGCCCCGACCGGCTCAGAAGTATGTTCAGCACAGCGACAAGTATTCCGACGGCGGCAATTTTGAAAATGAGGTCAACGTCCATAGTATCCTCCCGTATTTTATCGTGAAGCAGCGGTCATAGAAGAACCGCCGCAAGCATAAGTCCGAGGGTCAGTCCCAGACCTGTAAAAAGCTTTGCGCCCTCTCTGGCTTTTTCCGAGCTTCTTATCAGTTCGGCTTCAAGGTGCTCCGCACATGCGGAGATCGCGTCGGACTGCTCGGTCTCCGAATATCTGCCCAGATAGGGACCCAGCCTTGAAAGCTCCTGCCGCTGCCGTTGCGAAAGGGATATCGTCCGGTCGTTCATAACGCAGCCGCTCCATATTTCGGACAGGCTCTCATCCCCGATGCCGTCCATCTTAGAGCACAGAGTTTCGAAAAAACCATGCATTACGGTATCCGGCAGGCGGCGCAGCTCTGCAAAAATTTCAGGTATCGGTACGGCTCCGTTTTTGAGTTCCGCTCCGATGAAGCGAAGCGCGTCCAGCGTTCCCGCTAGGCAGCTCCGGCGAAGATACAGCTTTTTAGCCTGTCCGATACCGAAAAGCGTGCAGGCGCAAACCAGTAAAACAGCACCGACCGCTTTCAAGATAATTCCTCCACCTTATAGCTCCTCCTGCCCCTGATGTTCTCTATAGTCACGACTCTGGAAAAAATCCGCTTGTCCAACAGCTTTTTATAGAGATCCCGCTCCGTAAGATCGGAGACGCCCGCGCCATGCGCCGTTGCGAGAAGGGTAACCCCGCAGTTCGAGGCAGTCTCGGCAGCGTCGATATCACCGGGTGAGCTTATTTCGTCAAATGCGATAAGCTGCGGTGCCATCGAACGCAGCAGGAGGAAAATGCCTTCGCCCTTCGGTGCTCCGGTTAGGACATCGGTTCTGAGTCCGACGTCGAAACAGGGCTGTCCCTCGAAGGTACCCGCCACCTCGCTGCGCTCGTCGACGAGCGAAATCCTTGTACCACTGTCGGACAGAAGGCGCACAAGCTCCCTCAGGAGCGTCGTTTTTCCCGCGCCGGGGGGTGAAACGATGAGTGTTGATTTAAAGCCGCCGTTTGTCAGGGCTTTGAAGATTACGTCGGCGCAGCCGCGTTTTTCGCGCGGTATCCTGATGCAGAGCGAAGAAAAGCGTCTCAGGCTCGAAATTCTGTTTTCCTCCGCGACCACGGTTCCGCAGAGTCCGACACGGCAGCCGCCCTCGGCTGTCACAAAGCCCTGTCTTATGCTGTCGGCGTATGTATGAGCCGACGCGCGGGTCGCAATCTCGAGTACCAGCTGAAGGTCCGACGGCGTTACCTTATATGACGGAACGATTTCCACCTCGTCTCCTGAAACGACCAGCGACGGCGGCCTCCCGGCACGCAGCCTGATTTCCTCCGCCCTGTCCGTCGCGTTTTCCGGCAGATTCAAGACCTCCGCGCGTAGGCAGGGCGGCAGCAGCCTCGCGGCTCTTAAAAATTCCTGAACTGAGCTTGTCATCGGCTCACCCCCCGTAAATCTTATTTGACTTGTCCGCGCAATATGCGGGCAAAAATAATTTTTTACTTTCCATAAGGGCATAAAAAAACCCGACGGCAAAAGCCGTCGGGTCTAAGCGGCGAAAAATCCGTGCACAGTATGCGGATGGAAGAGCATGCGTTCATGTCCGTCCCGCCCCGTGTCTCATTTCTTAATCGCGGCTATTTAATTTTTCTGCACTCCAGATAATACCTTTTGTCCCGCGCCGGACCTATCGAAAAGCTCTTAGCCGGGAATACCCCGCTCTCCATAATTGATGGGAAAAGCTCGTTTTTGTCCATCGCAGGCAGAAGAAGCCCCGCACATCCCGGACGTCCCGCCATCTCAAGCGCTGTATCGTCGCCGTGAATGTAATCAAGCTTTCCGCCGTGCTTTTCGATGTACTTAACGCAGAAGCGCTGGGAAGCGGCTATAAGATTACCTATCGTCAGTCCTCTTACGAAAACATCAGCGGTTTTCCCTCCGCAGGCGAGCCTGATTTTGTGATTCTTATTACCCTCACCTTTAAGTCCGCCAAAGAAGCTCTCCGCCTCTTCGAAATAGCATTTGGCGTCGATTTCGAACAGTACTCTGTGTATAGGCTCGAACTCAATTGACGGATCGTGAATGTTGACAAGCTCCGCCAGCCCGAAGCGGGCGGGATGGTTCGCTCTCTCCTCAGGCGAAAGGCCGTCTCTGAGCTGTTCCCAGCATAGACGGGCAGTAGCAAGGCTATGATTCCCGTCCCCCATCGCAATTATAACCGGAGCTCCGTTTTTCAGAGCGTAGCGTTTTTTCAGGTAATTAGGATCGGCAAGCCCCCGAAGAGCGCTCTGTACTCCGTCGGCGGCATCGCCGCAGACGCGCCTGCCCGTTATATGCCCACCTCCGTCCATAAGGCCAAAATCATAGAGCTTTTCACCCTCATCCAAGCCATTAAAAACAGCGTTATCCAGATCGTCGGTAAAAACAACGATATGCGGAAGCTCAAGCCAGGCGCCCTGCCTTATCTTTACGCGCGGAGGAAGACGGGACTCCACCGTACCCTCAGTCGCGTGAACCGGCGAAATAGAATCCGAGCGATAGTCATATGCCTCAAGGTCGATCAGCCCAACAAGGCCTCTGCGCGTTTTTCCCTCCGAAAGCTCGCGCTCCACATATATGTAAGAATTTTCAACCGTTTCGAACAGGTCCTCTTCGAGATATTTCTCCATAGTCCGGTTTATTCTTTCCGTCTCCGCGGAAACGTCCTTCACTTCAAGATAAGCTTCCGGCAGAATAAGCCGCAGCGTAGAGGGCGCGTCCCCGACTCTGCTGTCGACGGCGTCCCAATATTCCGGCTGAGACGTATACTGATCGCAGGCAATAACGCTCCAAAGCGCCATGTCCGCGTTCTTAGGAAGAAGAATATCGCCGGGAACGAACAACTTGTCCATAGATTTTACCCCTTTAAATAGAATCTACAAAAATATTATCAAAATTCGACGGATTTGACAATAGCTGAAAAAGCGAAAACACAAAATATTGGTCGGAAGTCCTTTTATTACGGCAGGTTTTGTGTTATTATCTTCTTATTATCGAAGGGGGCGTCCTTGTTTTATGGAAAATGTACTCACAGTAAGAAGAGAGCTTATCGCCGAATACATACCTCAAAAGGGCATTGTAACCGAAAACTGCGAAAAAGTAGTTGACATAATACTTGATAACTACGAGTTCCTGCCCCGCGCGGAGGCGGAGAACGATCCCTCTCACAAGCAGATTATACCCTATGTGACGATATGCCGGGGCGATGAAGTTTTTGTCACACGAAGGCTAAAAAAAGGCAACGAGACCCGTCTGCACGGGCTTCTTTCCATAGGCGTCGGGGGACACATCAACCCTGAAACGGACGGTCACGGAGACGATGTTCTTGCTCGCGGGATGAAGCGCGAAATCGAAGAAGAGGTCAAAATCGACCGTATGGGAAAGCTCACTCCCAGCGGAATGATAAACGACGATCTCACGGAGGTCGGCTCCGTACACCTGGGACTTTCCTTTACACTTGAGGTTGCTGGCGAAGTCTCGGTTCTTGAAACTGAAAAGCTCGAGGGATTTTGGGTCAAACGCTCCGATCTTCCCGCTCTTTCTGAGCAGATGGAAACATGGTCGCAGTTTGTGACCAAGGCAATTTGCGTATAATTGAGCGAAAAACGCAGATACTTATTCTGAGGTGAGCCCATGAATATATTCACAGAACCGCCCGAGATACCTTTGGGTCTCGGCATGTCGCTTATGAAGCACCCGCCGGCAATGGAAAAGTATATGCGCCTGACCTCAGGGCAGAAACGGGCGATGATTGAGCGAACGCACAGCATTGTTTCAACCTCGGAAATGGATGCTTTTGTCCAATCCTTTTTAGCCGAATAAAAAGAGAGCAGTTTAAAAACTGCTCTCTTTTTATTGTATTTTATCTTTTGCCCTTGTCGTAAATCTCACCCAGAGCGCGCGGCGCGCGGTTTGTCGAAGAGAAGAACATCAGAAGAAGAAGCGTCAGCACATATGGCAGGATCATTATAATATCCGAAAAGGCACTTGAAAGCCCAAGTATCTGCGCAAGCTTGTAGCCCCCCGAACGGGCGAAGCCGAAGAGCAGGCACGCGCCGAGCGTTGGTCCGATCTTCCAGTTTCCGAATATCAGAGCCGCAATCGCTAAGAAACCGTAGCCGGCATAGATACTGGGTGAAAAACTGGCAGAAATCGAATAGGCAAAGCAGATACCGCCGATACCCGACAGTGCGCCGGAAATCATAACGGCTATAAAGCGTATCTTCGAAACATCGGCACCCGCCGCGTCGACCGCGTGAGGGTTATCTCCACATGCACGCAGGCGCAATCCGAAGCGGCTTTTGTACAAAAGGTAGCTCATGAACAGAGCGATGACGATAATTATCGGGATATAGTAATAAACGTCGGTGAAAAACGAGCCAAGCACGGGTATTTTCGATATGCCGGGAACGGTAAATTTTCTGCACACACCCAAAACAAATTTATTCGTAGGTTTTCCGAGGAGAACCGAATTGATCTGGCTTGTGAAAAACGCTGTCAGTGCGGCGGCGAGAATGTTGATGACCACGCCGCTGATAACCTGATTTGCCTTAAACGGTATGCATAAAAGCGCATGCAGCATAGCGAACAGCGCACCGCCTATTGCGGCGAAGACAAGCGCCGCAAAAAACATCGGCACTTCAAGTCCCGCAATATTGCCGCCTGTCAACGCCATTACAACCGCCGCGCCGAAAAAGGCACCGAATCCCAAAAAGCCCTCAAGAGCAAGGTTCGTTATGCCGCTTCGCTCACTGTAGATTCCGCCGACGGCAATAATAAACAGCGGCAGCGCAAAGGCCATTCCTTCAATGATGATGGTGTTCATGCCTTATCGCCTCCTTCATCTCCGGTTTTCAGTTCCGCCTTCAGCTTCAGGTCCGAAAGCTCCTCTCTCGCCTGAGCGACCTTATAGCGTATGTAGGCTCCGCAGGCCGAGAACAGAAGTATCAGCCCCGTAATTACCTGCGCTATTTCCTGCGGTATATTCATAACGGAGCTCATGTAGTTGCTGCCCTTTGAGATAATTGTAATAAGCAGCGACGAAAACAGAATTCCGATTGGATGCAGGTTCCCGAGCAGACACACGGCAATTGAATCGAAACCGACCGAGGTCAGAACGCGCGGCTGTATGCTGTTGTAGTATCCGAGGTATAGAGTGACGCCCGCAAGCCCCGCAAGCGCCCCGGAAATAGCCATCGAGGTCACCATGCTTCTCCCCACATTAATTCCCGCATACTTCGCAGCCTTTTTGTTGAGCCCAACGATCTTAAGCTCATAGCCGAGGCGCGTGCGATTGAGCAGGAAAAGCACAAGTATGGCCACAGGTATTGTAAGTATAAATGCAAGCGGAATATCCATCTTCAGCCCAAAAGCCGGAACATCAACAAGCGTAAGCCTTCCGGCAGTCACAGGGTTGGACTGGCGCGAAATTGGGTTTATATAGTATACATTAATAAAGTAGCTGATAATGTACTGGAAAATATAGTTTAGCATAATCGAGGTTACAACCTCGTTTATATTGAAGCGGTGCTTGAGCCAGCCTATCAGCGCGCCCACCGCTCCGCCGCAGATAAGCCCTACGATAAGGACAAGCGGCATTGCAACGGCCGCGGGCAAGTGCGAATAACCAACAGTTATGGTTGCGATAAAGCCGGCAACAAGCATCTGCCCAGATACGCCAATATTGAACAGTCCAGTTTTCAGCGCCACCGCCACCGCAAGCGCCGCGAAAATCATCGGCGTAAGTGAATTGATCATACTCATGAAATCGGTGAGGATGCTCTTCTTCGCGGCGTAATCGGATTTGGGCAGAATTCCGCTTCCCTGAAGGAAGCTCAAAAAGGCCGTTATCGGGTTTTTCCCGAACAGGAGAATTACTATCGCCCCCGCAAGGACACTCAAGATGATAGCAAAAAGCGGTATTGAAATGGACTGGCGCCTGTCATCGCCGATTACGCTCAGAAACCCGCGGTTAATGGGATTGATCGTGGCCTTTTTCTCTTTCTTCATACCGACTTCACCCCCATCATAAATTCGCCGACCTGATTTGCCGTCAGCGTTTCAGCAGGGGCGATGTTAAGCATTTCACCGTTATACATTACGCCTATGGTATCCGCAAGGCCTATGATTTCGTCGAGCTCCAGCGAAATGAGAAGAATGGCCCTCCCCTCGTCACGCTGCGCCAGTATCTGCTTATGTATGTTTTCAATCGCGCCGATATCGAGGCCGCGGGTCGGCTGAACGAAAATCATAAGCTCGCTTGAAAGGTCTATCTCGCGTGCGATGATCGCCTTCTGCTGGTTTCCGCCCGACATCGATCGGACCATGGTCGTAATACCCTGCCCGCTTCTTATGTCATATTCCTCAATCAGCTTTTTCCCGTGCTCCTCGAAGGCATCCTCATACAAAACGCCCTTTTTGCAGAAGGGCTCCTTGAAATATTCTTTAAGCGCCAGATTGTCGGAAAGCGAAAAATCTAGTACAAGCCCTACCTCCTGTCTGTCCTCAGGTATGTAGGAAATGCCTGCCAGAGTACGTTCGCGCACGCCGAGGGCCGTTATGTTCTTGCCTCCCAGAAGGATCTTTCCTCCGCTGATGGGGAGAAGTCCCGTCACGGCGTCCGCGACCTCCGTCTGCCCGTTGCCAGAAACACCGGCGATTGCAAATATCTCGCCTTTTCTTATTGAAAAGGATACGTTCTTCACCACCGGCAATCCGTCCTGATTTTTAACAGTCAGTCCTTCAACATTAAGAACCTCCGCCCCGAAGTTCGCGGGGCTTTTGTCCGTTGTAAAGCTGACTTCCCGCCCCACCATCATGTTCGCCATGGTCTTAGTGGAGGTAGAGGCAACGTCCATCACTCCGACAAGCTTCCCTCTGCAGAGGATAGCGCAGCGGTCTGCGACTTTTTTGATTTCCTCCAGCTTATGAGTTATCAGGATTATCGTCTTGCCCGAATCCCTCAGCCCGCGGATAATCTCGAGAAGAAAATCAATTTCCTGCGGCGTGAGAACTGCTGTCGGCTCGTCGAAAATCAGTATTTCCGCTTCGCGGTAAAGCATTTTCAGTATCTCTACGCGCTGGCGCGTGGATACGTTTATGTCCTCGATCTTCTTACGCGGATCAACTTCCAGCCCGTAGCGCTTTGAAAGCTCGGTGATTTTTCTATCGGAGCCTTTGATATCGACCGAGGGAAGAAATCCGAAAAACCTTGCTCGCGGCTCCTGTCCAAGCACGATGTTCTCGGTGATCGTATAGTTTTCGACGAGCTTGAAATGCTGATGAACCATTCCGATATTAAGCTGAGTCGCATGTGCCGGAGAGGTGATTCTCACCTTTTCGCCCCTAATCAGTATCTCTCCTTCATCCGGTTCATACATGCCGAACAGCATACTCATCAGAGTCGATTTTCCCGCTCCATTCTCACCCAGCAGCGCGAAAATCTCTCCTTTTTTAACGGCGATCGAAACGTCGTCGTTAGCGACGATACCGGGAAAGCGCTTCGTTATATGGCGCATTTCAACAATATATTCGTCCATGGATGGTTTTCTCCTTTGACAGCGGCGATTATCGTTCAGTATTGCTTGTATTTTACTCGTTTTTATTCGGAGTGTCAAAATATTTTATCCACGTTCGTCATCCGTTTTTATGCCGAGATGAAAATAGCAAAACAAAAAGGACCGGTATGATACGGAATAATCCGTCTCATGCCGGTCCTCGTGCTTTTCAGTTAAACTTGTTCAGGGATTTACCTGATGCTCATAAATTACTCAAGCCCAACAAAGTTGTCGACCGTTGTTTCGCTGAAGTTGGAGGGAGGAACGATTTTTCCGGTCTTGACAAGCTCATAAGCGTCGCTGAGAGCCTTAAGTGTGGCCTCGCTGAGCTGCTGGCGGCCTTCGGCGGATACATAGCCTGTAGAATCGGTGTCGGCATAAAGAGTGTAATTGCCGCCCTTGAAGGTGCCGTCCGCAATGGCGTTGAGCTGGCGCTCGACGTTCACGGCCATGTTCTTGAGACCTGAGGTGAGAACGATGTTCGAGTCTCCGTTTGCACCGTCGTCATACTGATCGACGTCGCAGCCGATGACTTTTACGTCCTTGGCCTCCTTGGCCGCGGTGAAAACGCCGTTGCCGGAGTTGCCAGCCGCGACGAAGAGAATGTCAACACCCTCGTCAATAAGCGCTTTGCCGACGACTTTTCCGGTATCGGGATCGCTGAAATTGCCGATGTAGTTTCCGCCGACATTTGCACCGGTTACGTCGGTTCCCGCATAGGAGGCTATTTCAACGCACTCAGCCTTCGCTCCGAGCTTTGCAACGGCATATTTCACGCCCGCTTCAAAGCCGTACTGATAGTTGACGTTGGAGGGGAACGCAACGCCGTTGACTACGGCGACCTTGCCGGTCTTTGTTTCAAGAGCTGCTGCTATTCCCGCGAAGAAGCCGCTCTCCTGCTCAGCAAACTGCATTGCATAAATGTTGGAAACCTCGATCGTCGTCGCGCCGGTGGAGTCGGCAGGATCGGTGGGATAAGAGTCTACAAGAATAAAGTACTTTTCGGGGTTCTCCTGGGCAACCGTCGAAATGCCGCCGAACTGATAGCCAGGGCATACGATAACGTCATAGTCCGCTACGACTTCCGCAACAGCGTTGACAGCGTTTGCCATATCGGGTTCCTGGACGGGAGTCACGGTCGCATCGGGATGAGACGCTATGAAAGCCTGAATACCGTCGTAATTGTTTTGGTTAAAGGAGCCGTCGTCAACACCCGAGGGGCTGGTTACGATAGCGATCTTGAGTCCGGTCGCCTCTGCCGCGGCAGATTCGGATGGAGAAGGAACATCAGTCGCAGTGCTCTTGTTTTTCGAGCTGCATGCCGCAAGGCTCAGGACCATTACGATTGCAAGGGAGAGTGCAAGAAACTTTTTCATTTTTTACCTCCATAGTATAAAATGTTTTAGTTTTCCGTATTTGATGTCCAAATACAGTACACATTATAAAATACATTCGGATACTTTGCAAGCAAATTACACCATATGATGGTTTATTTGGTCAGGAGCCTATCCTAAAATCAAAGCCGACTTTAAAAGCGCGGCTTGCAAAGGCCTTCTCCCATTCAGCGATAGGATACAGCTCAATGGGAGGAAGCTCCAGGATTTCCCGTGACAACAGCCTGAGCGCAGGCTCAAAGGGTCCGCACCTGCTTCCCAGAATTCTGACTTCGTTTACAACGACCGAGGAAAGGTTCGTTTCCGTATTACCGGCATAGGTACTTTTAAGGACGATAGTCCCCCTGCTTCGGACAAGCCGCATCGCGTTTTCGATTCCGGTCGGAGATCCAGCGGCATCTACGACCATTTCATAGCGTCTGTCGCATACCGTTGCCGTTTTAGCAAAGCCCTCAAAGCGCCGGAGCTTGTCCTCGTGTTTTCCCAAAACAGTGATCTCCGCGCCGGTCAGCGCAAGTACCTGGGCAATCAGGAACGAGAGTCTCCCGTCGCCTATGACGCATATCTCTTCCGACGGGCGTATGTGCACAGAGTCCGGTATCTCAAGAGCCGCGGCCAAAGGCTCCGCAAAAGCCGCATGCTCATCCGGAACATTGTCCGGTACGACATGAAGCGAACACGTGGCTATCGTCATATATGGTGCAAAACAGCCGTCCCTCTTTGCAATGCCTATGCATTTTCTGCTTTCGCAATGCTTTTCCCTGCCTGTCCTGCAGTAAACACAATCACCGCAGCCTTCGTTAATTTCTCCGACGACTCTCTTTCCGATAAGCTCGGGATCATCAGATTTTTCGACCACCCCGACGAATTCATGCCCGAGAACGCCTGAAAAATCCGGCTTGTAGCCTTTCATAATTTCCCTGTCCGTATTGCATATCGCCGCCAGAGAAATGCGGATCAAGCTTTCGCTAGCCTTAGGCTCGGGCACAGAAAGCTCGCTTTGCAGACGGGCGCTTTTTCCGTCATAATATAAACCCT
This sequence comes from Oscillospiraceae bacterium, assembly GCA_034927185.1. GTDB lineage: Bacteria > Bacillota > Clostridia > Oscillospirales > Oscillospiraceae > UBA2658. The sequence goes on from JAYFQM010000085.1 coordinate 14,201, forward strand.
GCATTTTATCACCCAACCTTAATAAATCGGCGCCGCCGTTTTAAGCCGAATCAATTTTAGCACAAAACTATACATATTTCTACACTTGACCTGAGCGATTTGTGCTATAATATATTTAAATAGAAACTATTGATATATACTTGAACAGATATATTATAATCTAGCTAAGCATGACTTTCTCCTTAGCCGGCAAAGGCTTAGCACAAGGGTCCACGGCTCTGAATCACATCGCAATATTGAATTTGGGGACAAGCAGGAACTGCTTTACAGATATCAGGGGGGCCGCATATCAATATTCCGTCTGCAAATATAGCCGGCCCAAATGAAAGGAAGATACTATGGATACTTTAAAATGTATTGAGACAAGAAGAAGCATACGCCAATATGACGATGAGCATATCGACAGGAAAACTATCGAGAAGCTCATTGCCGAAGCTCAGTTCGCGCCTACCTGGAAAAACTCGCAGACTTCGCGCTTCACCGCGATTACGGACAAAGCGGTTCTTTTGGGCATGTGCAAATACCTGCCTGCATACAACGCTGAAATCGTAAAAAAGGCTCCTCTTGTCATAGCGGTCTCCGCGGTTACGAAGCGCAGCGGATATGAGAGGGACGGTTCACCGACAACTCCTTTGGGAGAGGCATATACCTATTTTGACTGCGGAACAACGGTTCAGACTCTCTGCCTTGCCGCGAATGAGTTGAGCATAGGCACGGTAATTATGGGCATCTTCGACTCCACCGGAATTAAGCCGATGCTGAGCATACCTGACAATGAGGAGCTTATCGTTCTGGTTGCCTGCGGTTATAAGGATTCCGATTCACCGACACCGAAAAGGCGTCCGTTGGACGAGGTTCTAAAAATCATCTGAAAGAAATGTAAGTGTAATATTAGATTTTAAAAAACGAAGCGGCGCCTAGCCCGCTCCGTTTTTTATTAAACAGAGCTCATTAGGATTCGAACTGATTCTTTATCGATTTAACGCTTTGTTTTGTGAAATCTCACATCTTTTATTATGTTTTGCTTTAAAGAGTTGCCGTATTGCATAATTTTCTCTTTATTTTATGAAAACCATGTGGTATTATACAGGCGGCTGATTTCAGATCGGCAAACACTTTGAAAGAGGGAGAAAATATGGATTCAAAACTCAAGGAGAAATACGGACTGCCGGTTGCCATAGCAATGGTTATCGGAATAGTTATCGGCAGCGGCGTTTTCTTCAAGGCTGAGAAGATTCTCAATGTCACCGGCGGCGATCAAAAGCTCGGTATTCTCTCGTGGCTCATCGGCGGCGCAATCATGGTTATCTGCGCCTATACCTTCGCTATAATGGCAACTCGCTACATACGCGTAAACGGTCTGGTTGACTACGCTGAAGTAACCTGCGGAAGCAAATATGCTTATCTGCTCGGATGGTTTATGACCACAATTTATTATCCGACGCTGACAAGCGTTCTAGCATGGGTCAGTGCGCGGTACACCTGCGTGCTTTTCGGCTGGGATATAACCGGCGGCGCCTGCCTTGCTATCGCTGCGTTTTTCCTCTGCACAAGTTATGCGGTCAACGCTCTCTCACCTGTCCTCGCTGGAAAATTTCAGGTCACTACAACAGCGATCAAAGTCATTCCGCTTATTCTCATGGGCGTGGTCGGTCTGATAGTTGGGCTTACAAACGGGCTAACTGTGGAGAATTTCACAACCGTTGTTTCCCCCGTTGAGAGCAAGGGGACCGCGCTTTTCACAGCTGTCGTAGCAACGGCATTCGCTTATGAGGGTTGGATAATCGCAACCAGCATCAACGCGGAACTCAGGGACGCGAAAAGGAATCTTCCAAAAGCTCTTACGATCGGCACGATCGCGGTTGTAATCATCTACATCCTTTACTATGTCGGACTTGCTGGCGGAGTCACGAATGAAGTCATGATGCAGGGCGGACAGGACGGTGCAAAGCTGGCTTTTGAGACCGTCTTTTCAAAGGCCGGCGGCACACTTCTGTTCGTATTCGTCATCATTTCCTGCCTCGGCACGCTGAACGGTCTGATGCTCGGCAACGTTCGCGGAATGTACTCTCTTGCGGTCAGAAATCAGGGACCCAGACCTGAAATGTTCAAACAGGTCGACCCAGTTACCAACATGCCCACGAACTCCTCCATTCTCGGTCTTTTTCTCGCGGGCTTCTGGCTCCTCTATTGGTATGGAGCTATCATACTTCAGATTGCAGGTCAGTCTCCCTGGTTCGGCGTCTTCTCGTTCGACACCTCGGAGCTTCCAATTGTCACGGTTTATGCCGCCTATATTCCGATCTTCGTTGCCATGATGATAAAAGAAAAGGAGCTTGGCACGTTCAAGCGCGTTATTATGCCGATCCTTGCTATATGCAGCTGCCTGTTCATGGCCTTCGCAGCCTGCTATTCCTACAAGCTCACAGTTCTTTATTACCTAGCCGTGTTCGCTGTCTTTATGATAATTGGCGTTTTCTTCATGAAGAAAAAAGAACCGGTCAAGGAACCCGTTAAAAAAGCGAAAAAGAAATAACGTCAACTATCAAAAACGTCTCATTAATAACGAGGCGTTTTTGTTTTCTGCTAAAAAATGAGAAGCGTTCCGGCGATGGTAAGGTACCGCCGGGACGCTTCTTTCCGCTCATGCCATATCATCAGGAGGAGCCTGATGATAACTTATTCTTCAGGAACCCTTATTTCTTTGATATAGAAGTCCCTGCCGCTGAGAATATCAAAGCTTTTGCTTCCGCACTTAGGACACCTTCCGTCGCTGGCCAGCACATTGAAGACAGTGCTGCATTCTTTGCAGATTCCGTTGCCGGGCATCATTTCGATCTCCAGCTTTGTGTTCTCCATAAAAGTACCGTCAACTGCGGCCGGATAGCACTCCTCAATAAACCTCGGCACAACCGGGGAAAGCTCACCAATCTGAAGGACTATGGTTTCGACCTCGGTGATTCCCTGCTCTTTGGCAAGCTCGTCTACCACACGGACGATTTCCATAACGATTCCAAGCTCATGCATAGCTTATACCTGCCTGTTCTGTATTCGCGGAGTTTTCTAGTCTTTTTTTGCAAAAGCATCCTTGACTTTTCTGACCATTATTTTGCCTTCGCGCTTAACCATCGTCTTTAGGACTACCGGCTTTATTTTTTCAAAGGAGACGCCCTCTCCGTCGTATACTCTTTCCAGGTGAATAGCGTCAAATTTGCATTTGGTCGTGCACTGGCCGCAGCCGACGCACATATATTCGTCTACAATCGCAGCACCGCAGCCGAGGCAGCGCTCAGTTTCCTTCTTCATCTGTTCCTCGGTAAAGGTCAGGCGGCTGTCTCTAAAGGTCTTACTGCTTTCCTTATTGTGTCCGGGAGCCTGACGTGGGGTATTGTCGTAACCGCTTATTTCAAGGGAGGATTTATCGAGAGAGCGGTATTCGCGCCTGTCGCGTCCGAATACGAGATCCTGACCCGGCTGTACAAAGCGGTGCAGGGATATCGCGGCCTGCTTGCCCGCCGCTATCGCGTCTATGGCAAACTTCGGGCCC
>JAYFQM010000160.1:0-33343 GCA_034927185.1 Oscillospiraceae bacterium
CCGTGTACACCACGCGATGCCACGACGTGCTTTTTTCGCCCTCTGGTGTAGGGATAACCTGTTGAAATATAACGGTGGCCTGGGGTTGCGGTTCCCCTTTCACGCCGGTAACAGGGGTTCAAATCCCCTTGGGGACGCCAACGAATTCAAAGGCGTCAAGTTCCCGCGATAGCGGGGTCTTGACGCCTTCCTCTTTTTCTTCCGCAGTTTTTCCGCCCCTCCTGAAGCCCGTGGACGTGCTGTCACAGCACCCCACGGGCTTTTTTATTGCCCACCCTCATTTTCAACCTTTGCAAAGGCCGCTCCGCTTGTGTGGAGCGGCCGCCGGGAGGCTGGCCTCCTACTTCTCGGTAACCAACCTACTTACTCGAAAATCTACCGGCTATCCATCTTTAATAATAGTAACTTCATTCTGGACGCTTCGTCCACGAAACGCGTTTTCAGGAGGTCGTCATGCCGCAACCGCAGGTTAGCGGAGGATTGATCGTGCCGGATTTTGTTTTGGCCCAACCGGACCTCAAGCCCGGTGCCAAGCTCCTGTACTCGGCGCTGTGTCGTTGCGCCGAAGGCGCAGACCATTGCTCCCCAAGTCAAAAGCATTTGGCGCTGTGGATCGGGCAAAGCCTCCGGTCGGTGCAAAACCATCTGAACGGCTTAGCCGAGGCGGGTTTGATCCAGGTGCTGCCGGGCAAAGAGAGCAAAACCTCCATGTACCGGCTGCTGGTCCAACCGATGGACGCGCGCCCCCAGCGACAGGGCTTCCGCTCCCACCCCAAGCCGAACGCGCCCAGAAAACGCAATTGGCGCTCTTCAAAGCGACCGGCGAAATGATGGCTATGGCGAAGAAAAACGAGGAGGCGAAACCGCTCCAGCGTGGGCGGTCGGTCGGGCGTGGTGTTCCGGCCCTGACGAGCCAGCCGCTCGGTCAACTTTGTCCACGGGGAGATGCCGTTGGCATAAGCGCGTAGGCCAAAAAAGGCGAAACCCGCTGGTTGCAGCCAACGGGTTTCAGACGCAGATGAGCTGGAACTCACTCACCTACAAAAGGCTGTAATGAGATTCCAAATACCCTCCAGGGGGACACACTGTCAAGAGTGTGGTCATCTTTTGTTGCCTTTTTTGGTCCGCATGTAAAAGGTTGTAATAATGGAACTTTGCGGATCAGATTTGCAAAAACAAGGTCTAGTCGTGCCGGCCTGCGTCCAACATAAAAGTCTTCCTCTAGGAGTACGATATACCTTCGCTCTCCTTGCCCGGTTGTGCGGGAATGAGGATCGGTGTTGGCCATCACAACGCTACCTTGCCGAGCAGCTCGGCGTCAGCCTCCGGTCCATCCAAAACTACTTACAATGCCTTGAGAAAATAGGCTTTATCGCCATCCGCCCTGGGCGAGACGGTGAAACCAATACTTATCAGCTCCTCCCGCATCCCCTCATACAGCAAGAACTTTTTCAGCGCTCCGATTGTGGCTCCACCGACAATGTAAAATTTGCGGGGAGGGCGGCAAAATCTGCGTCTGTAATTAAGAGAGAAGAAAAGAAGAATACCCCCCTTACCCCCCAGCAGGGGGGAAGTGTGGATCGCCCCGCGCCGTCCTCCAATGCCTGGAAACAGGAGGCGATGGCCGCCTTTGATCGCGTCTGGTCCATGTGGCCGGTCCAGGAGGCGCGTACAATGGCGCTCCGCTGGTGGCTGCGCCTGTGGCGGCTTCGCTCTCTCCCCTCTCTCGACGCAATTCTTGCCTCAGTCCGTTCCCACATCGCTCAAAATCCCCGGTGGAAACGTGGGTTTGTGCCGTTTTTGGCCACGTGGCTCAAAGGGCGTCGCTGGGAAGACCCAATGCCTACCGAACCATCAAGCTCGGTCAACGCATCTCATCCAACTCCAAAGCCGGTGCCAGCAAAGCCTCTTGGACTCCAAGGGGAAAAGGCAAACAGCAAGCCAGCCGCGCAATTGCCGGACACTGCTTGGCAGCGCTTAGAGCGTGCGCAGTCTCTTTGGCCATGTTCGTTAACCGATGCAGAGCACAGCATGGTGCGAGGGTTGTGGATGTATCTGTATACAAAAAACAAACTTCCTTCGGAAAGAATTATTATTGAGGCCGCAAGGAATACAAAACTAAAGTTCAGCAGGTGGCTCCATGTCTACCAACAAAAAGAGCATAACGACACCTCGAAAATTTGTCAGGAGGCGTGGTGTAGCGCGTATTGATGTTGCAGCCAATAGAGAACTCATCGAACAATGGCTTGATGCGCAGTATAGCGCAGAAGCTATTTACAAGGCTCTCATCGAAACTGGAAAAATTGAACGATCCTATTCGTATAGGACATTCTTGAGAGCCTTGGATTCGATGATTCCGAAATCAAAGCGCAGTTTTCATAGGCCATCTAAAACAAGGACTCCTGAAAATGCACCAAAACAACAAGATCATTCTGAGAAAAGAAAAGATGAGTCTGGTGGAACCAAAGTCGCTAAAGCATCGGGTTTTAATTTCGTGATCCCGACGAACAGCATCACTGGAGATGACGAATAAATGGCCGCGACCCCGAGAAAAAAACACCTCCCCAGAAGAAGGACGATCAGGTGGAGATCGCACTCGTCAACGGGATGCCGGTCGTTTCCAGTCTGCGGGTGGCTGAAAACTTTGGCAAGGACCACGGGAAGGTCTTGCGAAGCATTCGGGGCCTAATGGCCGAACTTCCAGACGAATTTAACCAAGCCAATTTTGGCTTCGTCGAACTGGTGGACGCCAAGGGAGAGAAGCGGCCGAGCTGCAACCTTACCCGTGACAGTTTTGCTCTCCTGGTCATGGGCTTCACAGGCAAACGGGCGTTGGCCTGGAAAATCCGCTACATCCAGGCATTTAACGCCATGGAAAAGAACATCCAGAAAACTCTTGAATGTTCTGATGCTCAAAACCTGACAAACGAGAAAAGCATAAATGACAACCATAGATTTCTGTTTAGAAGAAGGAAATCCATAGACAAGGAGAAGCTAAAGGGAATTATCGGCTGGTTGAATTATTGGTGCTACATTGATGAAATCAAGATTGAAGATGCTAAGAATCAATTATGCATGGCCTTGCAAGTTAATAACTTGCAAGAAATTCAAGAAGATGAATTGATATATGTTTATAGCTTCATCTGGAATTCTTTTTTTAAAATCAAAAAGAAAACTGGCAAGGAATTGACCAAACAAGAAACACTTGCTTTTAACGGTCTTCTCCTGTTCTGGGAAAAGTGCATCGTTGAAAGTAATAAAAACATTATGTCATTTATCCATACAAAATGTAATATTGCATCACTTGATGAAATTAAAGAGCACTCGCTACGCAAAGCGTTTAATGCAGCATTGCTAGGTATATTTCGCCATATATTTTGCAATTTAGACGATAGAATTTTTAAAATCTAGCTATTCACCGACCACAAGGAGGTCTTCATGGCTACGGTGCATTTTGTTTTGCAAGGGAAAGGCGGTGTTGGAAAGTCATTCATTGCCGCACTTCTTTTGCAGTATTTCAAATTGAAAGACTTTGCCGTGCATGCCTTCGACACTGACCCCGTAAACCAAACACTTGCAGGATATAAGGAGTTTGACGTTAGCGTCTTGCCGATCATGAAAGACACCAACGTCGATCCCCGCATGTTCGACAGTCTCATGGAAACGGCTTTGGGGCTGCCTGCCGATGCACAGCTTATCATCGACAACGGGTCCTCCAGCTTCATTTCCCTCTGCTCCTACCTTCTCGAAAACGAGGCCATCAACCTCCTCCAGGCCGAGGGGCATACGGTCATGCTCCATTCGATCGTCACGGGTGGCCAGGGCATCATGGATACGGTCAATGGCTTGGCCGCTCTCGCCCAATACTTCCCGGAGGCCAACTTGGTTGTCTGGCTGAATCCCAAAGATGGGGACATCGCCCTGGACGGCCTGACCTTCTACGAGTTCAAAGTCTTCAAGGAGTATGGCAGCCAATTCCATTCCGTGATCGAGCTGCCGCGCCACAACAGCGCCACCTTCGGCAAAGACCTCTCCGACCACTTGGCCCGCCGTCAATCGTTCGAAGCCGCCATCCATTCGTCGCAGCCCATCATGGTGCGGCGTCGGCTGGGCAAATACTGGAATGATGTCGTGTCCATCATGGACAGGGCCAATCTCCTGGGGAGTGCTGCGTAATGGCTCCGGAATCCCAGGACCAAGCGGCCACGGCGGATCAGGGGCCGGAAATGCCGGATGGCATCGGCCTGAGCTTCGAGCAGGTGCGGACCCTGCTGATCCAGAAGCACGAGACCAGCATGAGCAAGGACGACCCCATGCTCATGCTGGTGACCATCAACAACGCTTTTTTGGGCGAGTACGGCAAGCTGCTCGATCGCCACAATGAGGCATTGACCGCTTATCTCGCGGACCAATCCCAAAAATACCTTGAGGCGGCACGGGTAGCGTCTGAAGCCGCCTCTGGCGTCGGCATCATCCAGGAAGCCTGCCGGAAGCATTTGGCGGCAGTGAATGTCTTCCAGAGCAACATGAAATGGCTGGCAGCGATTGTGGCGATCGCGGCGCTGCTGAATGTCGCGGCGTTCGTCCTGGGGGCTCTTCGATGAGCGATCCCCGCTTACTTCGCAGCCTGGAAAAGGCGCTGGGGGAAATCGTCCTCGGGGCACTCCGGGAGCCCGACATCCTGGAGATCATGCTCAATCCGTGCGGCTCGTTGTGGCTGGAGCGGTTTGGCGAACCTATGCACCATGTGGGCACCCTGTCACCCGAACAAGGGCGTCAGGTTGTTTCCCTGGTGGCTTCCGCCCTTGGGACAACCATTACCCGTGAGACGCCAGTGGTCGAGGGCGAGCTTCCCCTCGATGGCAGCCGTTTCGAGGGGACGGATTGCCCCATAGCTCCCGGGCCTTCGTTCACGATCAGAAAGAAGCCCAGCACGATCTTCACGCTCGATGACTACGTGGAAAAGGGAATTCTGGATTCTACCCTTCTTGCTTTCCTGCATGAGGCGATCCGCCGCAAATGCAACATCCTCGTGGTCGGGGGCACCGGGTCCGGCAAGACCACGTTCGTTAATGCCATGATCGAAGCGCTTTCGCGCTTGTGTCCGGATGATCGGATCGTGGCCATGGAGGATACCTGCGAACTCCAGGTGTCGAGTCCCAATCGGGTCATGTTCCGAACCTCGGACACAATGGGCATGCAGGCCCTCACCAAAATCTCCATGCGCTACCGACCTGACAGGATCATCGTCGGAGAGGTGCGCGACGGCGCGGCACTGGATCTCCTCAAGGCGTGGAACACCGGTCATCCCGGTGGGATAGCGACACTGCACGCCGACAGTTCCCTCGATGCCATGGGCAGGCTTGAGGACCTGGTTGCCGAACGCCTGACCTCCCCGATGCATCGTTTGATTGCCCGCGCCATCAACGTGATCGTTTTTATTCAAAAAACACCAGGAGGCCGCCGGATTTCTGAAGTGGCGTATGTGCATGGCTATGATTGGAAAAACCAATCGTATTCAATTGAGTATGTGTTTAAAAGCAACATGAGTACAAACCAACAAAAGTGGTACCAAAAATACATTGTGGAGGATGGCAATGCGTAAAAAGGATGCTTTTTTCATTCTTATCACTTTGGCCGGTGTGATGTTTTATACGAATGCCTTTGCCTCTGGTGGTATTTCCGATTTCTCTTCTCCGTTGGAGAAGGTCGTCAATACGATCACAGGCGATGCAGGCAAATACATTTCGATTGTTGCGATGGCGATATGTGGTGCCATCTATATCTTCCACAAGGAAGATATCAGCGGAGGTTTTAAACTTCTTCTCTCGGTTGTCTTCGGCATCTCTTTCATCGCCTTTGCAACCAATATCGTTGACAGCGTTTTTTCTTTCAGCGGAGCCATCATTTAAAATGCGCACTCTCCCCATCCATCAATCCTTGCACCGTCACAACCATGTGATGGGTGCCGAACGGGAAATAGCGTTGAGTATTTTACTCATCGCCATGCTTGTCGGCGTCGGCGGTATGACATGGCTCTCCGCCCTTGCGGCAAGTGTATTTTATTTGGTCGGCATCATGGTGGCCAGGCGGATGGCCAAGGCGGACCCGCTCATGAGCAAGGTCTGGATGCGGCATATCAAACAGCAACTTTATTATCCCGCAAAGTCCAGCATTTGGAGGAAGAACTGATGTTGAATTTGCGGCAGTTTCGGTCTCGGGATCGTGGAGTATCGGACCTTTTGCCCTATGCGGCCCTCATCGCACCGGGTGTCGTATTGTGCAAGGATGGAACATTGTTGGCAGGCTTCATCTGTCATGGCCAGGACACAGCTTCCAGTACGGACGATGAATTGGGTTTTGTCTCAGCTCAATTCAATAATGCGATAAAGCTCTTGGGGTCAGGTTGGATGCTGCACACGGATGCCGTACGCAGTATCCATGATGCCTACTCCAATCCGGAAGACAGTTATTTTCCTGACCCCATCTCCCAGCTCATTGATGATGAACGACGTGCGTATTTCAGCGGCGGTGTATGTTATCGGACAAAAACCACTATTATTTTGAGCTACAGACCGAACTTCAACGCAGAAAAAATGTCCTCTGCCGCCAAAACTGGTGGCGGAAACTCCACTTCCCTTGAGCGAAGCCTGGAGTATTTCCAGAATACTTTGCTTTAATTCGAGGATGCCCTCTCAGCCGTACTGCGCTTACAGCGACTTGCGGAATACTCCCTGGAAGATGAGTTCGGGAATTCGACACGCTACAGCGATCTGCTTACACATCTGCAACTGTGTGTCACGGGGGTAGAGCATCCTGTTCAGGTCCCGGCAACCCCCATGTATCTGGATGCGCTTCTTGGCAGCGAAGATTTGATAGGTGGCCTGACGCCGCGCGTTGGCGATCAGCGGATCGCGGTCATCAGCATTGATGGTCTGCCCCAGGAGAGCTGGCCCGCTATGTTGTCGGTTCTGGATGGGCTTCGGCTGCAATACCGTTTCTCATCCAGATTTATCTGCCTGGATCAGTTGGACGGCCAAAAGGAAATCACCTCCTACCGCAAGGGGTGGCAACAACAAGTTTTCCGCTTCATCGACAAATACTTCAACCTGCCCAACGCCCGGCCGAATCGCGATGCCCAGGTCATGGTCGAGGATGCGGAAGAAGCCTTGATGGAGGTCCAAGGCGGATATGTCGGAGCTGGTTTTTTGAGCTCCTGCATCGTGCTTCTTCATGAGGACCAAATCATTTTGCAGGATTGGGCGCGAGAGCTCCGGCGGGCAATCCTGACGCTTGGGTTTGGCTGCCGGATCGAAACCATCAACGCCTTGGACGCCTGGCTGGGCACGCATCCTGGGAACTGGTTCGCCAATCTTCGGCGTCCGCTTATCAATACCCTCAACCTCGCCGATCTGCTTCCCCTCTCCAGCATATGGGCAGGCGAAGAACATTGCCCATGCCCATTTTACCCTGCCAATTCGCCGGCACTAGCGGTTTGCACCACGGACGGCTCCACGCCGTTCTGGTTCAACCTGCATGTTCGTGATGTCGGCCACACCCTGATTTTCGGTCCTACCGGCGCTGGCAAATCCACCCTCTTGGGCCTGATCGCGGCACAGTTCCGGCGCTACAAGGGGGCTCAGGTTTTTGCTTTCGATAAGGGCATGTCGATGTTTGCCCTCTGCGAGGCGGTAGGCGGCGCACACTATGAAGTCGGCAGCAGTGATGCCCTGTCGTTTGCCCCCCTCCAACACATTGACGATCCCGCTGAGCAGGCATGGGCCGAAGAGTGGGTGGGCACGCTCCTGGAATTGCAGGGCGCGCCCCCTACCCCGCGAAATCGCAATGTCATCCACGAGGCCATGAGCCTCTTGCGTAATAGCCCGGAGGGTATGCGCAGCCTGACCGACTTTGTGAATCTGGTCCAGGATCAGCATATCAAGGAAGGGCTCCAGCATTACACCCGGGCGGGTGCCATGGGATACCTGCTCGATGCCGAGACGGATCAACTCGGCCTGTCTCCATTCATGGTTTTCGAGATCGAAGACCTCATGAACCTGGGGGACAAGAACATGATCCCGGTGCTCCTCTATCTCTTCCACCGCATCGAGAAGGCGCTTTTGGGCCAGCCGGCTTTGTTGATTCTCGATGAAGCATGGCTCCCACTTGGGCATTCCGTATTCCGCGCCAAAATCCGTGAATTCCTAAAAACCTTTCGTAAGGAAAATTGCGGCGTAGTGATGGCTACGCAAAGTCTCTCTGACGCTAAGAACTCAGGAATATTGGATGTCCTGGTCGAATCCTGCCCGAATAAAGTGTTTTTGCCCAATATTACCGCACGTCAAGAAGTCCAATCTTCCTTGTATCAGCAAATGGGGCTTAACAATAAGCAAATTGAAATTATTGCATCTGCCACACCAAAGCGCGACTATTATGTTGTAACCCCATATGGTCGGCGTCTTATTCAACTTGCATTACAAAAGAATACATTAGCGTTTATAGGCGTTAGCGATAAAGAAAATGTAACATCGATAAAAGGTTTGAAGAAAGAATTCGGTTCAACATGGCCTAAAGAATGGATGCGTAGGCAAAACCCTGGAGGTGCTCAATGAGACTGTTCATTTCCTTCCTGGTTCTGTTTGTTTGCTTTAGCATTACACAAAACGCCAAAGCTCAGTATGTTGTCACTTGCACAAATTGCAGCGATACTTTTACGCAGTCATTGGACCATGTAACAAACATAGAGCAGCTTAGCCAACTCTACACTCAAGTCGAACAATCGTTGCAGCAGACTGCAAAACAAATTGAACTTGTACAGCAGGGAATCGAACAGTACGAGAACATGCTTCAAAATACTGCAAAGCTTCCAAGTAGTTTTGCAAGCAAGCTGCAAGGCATGTTGAGCAAATTGAGCTCGTTAACACAACAGCTCGATTTGCAACGTGGCGACGCATCGGCCTTAAGCCAAATATTCAAAGCCACCTATAAAAGCGTCGATGACATTCATGATGTCATGTCGTCTGCAAAGGACAGCATGACTGAAGTCAATAGCTTGCGAAAGAAATGGTCGGAGGAAGTAGATCGTTCACATCAGGCGGCGTTTCAAGAGTCAGGCATGCAAATATCTGACATCGAACAAAAGGCCAGTGATCTGGACAGCCAGCTCAATGACCTTTTGACGACACCGGATGGTCAGATGAAGGCTCTGGAGGCCGGCAATCAAATTGCCGCTATGCAACTCCAAGAAAGTCAGCGGTTACGTTCGCTCTTGGCCATCTCGACACAAGCCAACGTTCAGAAGACTATGAAGGATGAAAAGAACGAACAACTCTCTGAAGAGGCATTCAAAGATGCTTTCGAAACGGACAAGCTCAAAGGCTACGACGCGCAAATCGATTTTTAAAAAGGAACATGTGCCTTATAGTTCTTTATCTTGTCAGTGTCATACGTATGTTTATTCGCTTCTTCACTTTTTTTCTGCTGCTCGGCTTCATGCTTAAGTTTTTCGATCTCAAGCTGGGTGCGTTCTTTATCGAGTTTTGATTGCTCAGATTCGCAACCTTGAAGACTAGCTAGGGAGCTAACAGACAAAATGATCATCACGACCAATAAAACACGTTTCATACAGATTACCTCCTTAGTTTTGGTTGCTTTGCTTCTTTTGCTTGCCACTGATGCTTTTGCTCAGTCTGGAGTGTCTTCAGACACTGTTGCTCAAATTGTATCAAAGTTCACAACGAAATCATCCGAATGGAGCAGTTCATTACAGCAATATGCTGTAAAACTTTTTGGACTTTGTGCCACATTAACAATCGCCATATTTGGTATAAAATCTATTTTATTCAGAAATCAATTAAATGAAATCATTGGGCAGTTCGTTTGGACTGTATTCTTCTGCGCTTTTATTTTTGCTGTAATTAACAATTATCAAGAATGGTCAAATGATATTGTTAATGGATTGCGAAACATTGCAGGTGAAATTGGACCGAGCAATATCCAGATAGATCAACCACTTGTTGTTGGATTTAATATGGCAACTACCGTAATTGACAAAATTAAAGTTGGATCATTTTCTGATATTGCAAAATCTTTAGGTTTTATTATTGGAGCTTTGATTATTATTGTAACTTTTGCTCTTATGACGGCCCAAGTTGTATTGATAAAATGTGAAGCTGCAATTGTAATGAATGCTTCAATTCTGTTGCTCGGGTTAGGTTGTGCGACAATATTCAAAGAATATGCAATAAATGTTATGCGTTATGTTCTTGCTGTAGCGTTTAAGCTTTTTGTCATGCAACTTGTCCTAGGTCTTGGCATGGATTTCTTGCAAAATATGACTATAAATGACATCCAATTTGAAGATATCATCATTCTTATTGGTGTGTCAGTCGTTCTTCTTGCCTTGGTAAAGAGTCTTCCCGACGCTATTGCAGGCGTCATCAACGGTTCTCACGTTAGCAGTGGCTCCGCTTTGGGTCAAGCAGCGGCAGCAGCGGCCGGTGGAGCGATTGGCGCGGCGGCCGCAGTGGCGGGAGGCGTTATGGGGGGCGCTGCTGGAGCTGGGGCCGTCAAAAAAGCTGCACAGGCTGCCAATGAATCTGGCTCGAAAGGTCTTGGAAAGGTCGGACAGATGGCCGGCAATCTTTGGCAAGCCCACCGGGAGTCCAAGTACGAAGCAGGCAAGGTGGGACATATGACGCGCATGTCGGCCAATGCCGGGAAGAGACTCCAGGAAATGAAGATGCGCAATATGGCCGACAGCGGCGGTTCCGGCTCGAACTCCGGCGGCTTTGACCTGCCGTAATCGGCTAAGGACGATTAATAGATAGACCGAAAGAATAAAAGCAAGAAAACACGAAAGCAGGGAGTATAGCTGAATGGTTCAGAGACCAAAAACCAAGACCGACTCGTCGGGTCGAAGCTCGTCCGGAGCGCCCTATATTTCCGGCCGCGAGGAATGGCTTGAGCGATACGGCAGCTACATCCAACGGGCTCGCCAGTGGCGCTTGGTGGCTTTGGGCTGCCTCGTGATCGCCGGAGTCTCTGTCGCCGGCAATGTGATCCAGGCCAGCCAATCCAAAGTGGTGCCCTATGTGGTCGAAGTGGACAAGCTTGGCCGGATCGCGGCGGTCTCTCGCGCTTCAGAAGCATCGCCCACACCGATCCGGGTGATCCAAGCCGAACTTGCGGACTTCGTGACTAATTGGCGCACTGTTACCGCTGATCTTGATCTGCAAAAAAGACTGCTTGAACGGCTTTCCTACTGTGTTGCAGGGACAGCAAAAGGGCAAATGCGGCAATGGTTTGACCAAAACAACCCATACCTGCGTGCAAAAGACAAACTCATTCAGGTTTATGTAAAAAGTATTCCAGCAAAAGTGAGTGAAGACTCTTGGCGTGTTGAGTGGGATGAAATTACACGAAATCATGCCGGCATTGAAATAGGCCGTAATTCTTATCAAGCAACGCTCACTATTCAGATCCAAACTCCCACTACTGATGCGCAGATTATCAGAAACCCTGGCGGTGTTTACGTTACGGCTATGTCCAGCTCCACAGTCATGAAACCTGATGTTAACTCAAAGCGATAGGAAGTTGCCATGCGTAGTTTTGTGTTGACGTTATTATTCGTTTGTGTGGTTCTAAGTCCGCAGGTATGGGCTGCGGAAAATGCCAAAGGTACAGGAATGGTGCCTGACGACTATAAAATGGAAAGCATGTTGACTGATGGAGATAAATCAAAACCGGCACATGCTTTGCCTCCTTTGCAATATATCAGCCCGAATATTCCATTGAGTGCCCGTGACAAGCAGGCCGTCAAATTAGCCGAGGATTGGGAAAAAGGTGGTGCGGCTCCCCTCCAGGCCAATGGCAAGGTCATGTACACCTACGGCGCTTCCTCACCGACAGTGATCGGTGCGCCTCTTCAGGTGTCAGACGTTGAGCTTCAACCTGGAGAAAAAGTGAACGAGGTGGTTGTCGGGGACTCAGCCCGTTGGATGGTTGATACAGCCCAAGCAGGCGACACCACCCATGTCCTCATCAAGCCCATGGATGCCGGTCTCTCCACCAGCGCGGTCATCACAACGGATCGTCGGGCTTATCATATCATTTTGAAAAGCCAACGCCTTGGCCATACCCCGCAAATCGCCTTTCTCTACCCCGGCGATCAGGCCAAGAAATTCCGTGAACAAGCGGCCAAGGAAGACAAGGATAGGGAGTTCAAGACGGCGGATGTTGCCGGTCATCCCACCGATCTTTCCAAGTTGAATTTTGCCTACGACATAAGCGGCGACGGCCCTTGGAAACCCACGCAGGTCTTCGACGACGGCCGCCAGATGTTCATCAAGCTTCCCCCGGCGGTGCAATCCGGTGACGCCCCGGTGGTCCTGGTTCGAAACGATGGCCAAGACGCTCTGGCCAACTTCAGGATGAAAAATTTGACGTTGCTTATCGATGGCGTCTTCCCCGAGGCGAAACTGATCTCAGGGGTCGGGAGTCATCAGCAACGCATTACCATCCGCAAACTGAAGTGAGGATGGTGATGCATACCATGCGTAGCATATTTCTGTTTGGCCTGGCTGTCCTTTGCTTCTCCGGGTGTGCCAAATTGCATACTGCCGGCAGCATGGCGACTTATGACGGTGTCAGCTCCGACTATCCGGGCGACGCCCAAGCGCTGGCCGTCTCGGCAGCCGAGGAGATGGCGCACCGCTATCCTCCGGGGCGGACTACCCTGGCGCTGGCCAAAACGGACTCTGTGTTTGGCCAGGACCTGGAATCGGCCTTACGGGAACGTGGCTTTTCTATCGCCGCTCCGGACGCGGCTGGAATCCAGGTTGCGTATACCCTCGATGTCATCCGCGATGAGACGCCACCGGCCTGTTATTTGCGCGTCCGGACGTCGGATCATACCGCATTCGGGACCCTGCGGGTTTTAACCGGCGAGCCCCGCCGGGCCAAGGGAGAAGGAACTCCTTCCGAGAGTGCTCCTTCGGACTCGGCTTCGGCTCCTGAGCCCCATCCGTTGCGCGATACACCCCCTGCGGTTGCGAAAGCTCCCCGGCCGATGCCGGTGATGCCAGCCAAGCTGGAACGCAGGGAGTCCGCTTCAAACGAACGCGCCGGCATTCCGGTGCGCGTCAAAAGTACGGCCGCCAAGATCGCCAAGCGCAACAGGATTTCCGTTGAGGAGTTTTGCCGCCTCAACGACGTGGCTCCGGACACGATTATTCCCGCCGGGAGGCGGGTGCTGCTCCATGAGCCCCATGAGCCTGCGGTCGCGCTCACGCCGTTGCCCGAAGCGGTCCGGGCCAGTTCGCCCTCCCAAATTCGCCAGCCCAAGTTCACGCCGATCCGGACCACGGCAGCGGACACCCCTATGCCGGCGACGATTCAGCCGGTGGTTGCGGTCAAGCCGGTGGAAACTTCTTCCGTCCCTGCGAAGGCCCCCGACCCAGCGCCAGCGATCTCTTCTCCCCCTGCCGCGCCATCCCCCATTTCTCGACTGCTTTCGGAAAATGCGGCTCCCGTGAAGCCCGCCGCCAATTCTCCTGTGACAGTTCTACCGGCTCCGGCAGCTCCAGCGACTGAGCCACCTGCGCAGCCGGTCCCGCTTCCCGGACCGACCTCGATGCCGGCCCCGGCACCCTCCGGACCGGCCCCGAAAGCAACTCCAGCCGTAGCGCCGCAGGTCCCAAACCCGGCCCTGTCAGTTCTGCCTGCGCAGACGCCGGCGAGCCCGCCGCCTGCCCCGCCAGCGCCACCCGCGCCCAGTTGGAACATCGCCCCTGGGAGCCTGCATACCCAGCTCGAACACTGGGCGATGCGCGCCCATTATCAACTGATCTGGAAGGCCACACATGATTTCGAATTGGAAGCCCGGGCCGATTTCGAGGGTGATTTCGAGGCGGTCATCAAACAGCTTTTCGCGGGATTGCATCGCGGTGGCCATGCCCTGCGGGTCACGCTCTACCGGGGCAACAACGTCCTCGAGGTCGCGGAGAATTAAGATGTTTAATACGAAAACTATTTTTCTTCTTTTCGTTCTTGTTCTCGCAGCCGGCGGCTGCGCCAAAATGAACCATCAAGTGGATCCCATCGAACGCCAGGGGGAGAAATTCCGCGAGCAAAGCCGTTCGCGCACTGTGGAAGTAGTGGACGGCCCCTATCTGGGCGCGAAAGCCACGCCGCTTCGTTCCTCGACCAATCCGATCTTAAGCAAGCAGGTGATGCTGCGCCGCAAGGGCACTCTGGCCAGCATAGCGGGGGCCATAAGCGAATTGTCCTCGCTGCCGGTCCAGGTTGCTGCGGATCAGGAAGACCTCAAGAAGGCGATACCGCCCGAGGCCGGGCATGCTTCCGCTGCGCAGTCATCCGCGCCCTCCACGCCGGCAGAAGGGCAGAGCGTGAACATGGACCTGGAAGCCCTGCTGCAGGGAGGGGGGAAAGGCGGCGGCAGTCTGGCCGTCTCCGGGCTCGGCTTTGGCGTGGGCAAGGTCCTGAGCGTTTCCTATGAGGGGACCTTGCACGGCCTGCTCGATCAGGTGGCCGCTCTCTCGGGATACGGCTGGGACTTCGACGAAAAAAACAACAGCGTCACCTTTGCCCATATGCTGGTGCGCACCTTCACGATCCTGGGTGCGCCAGGAAAGGTGAGCTACGAAAACAAGCTCACAAACAAGTCCAAAGAAAACGCGTCCACCGGCATCAGCAGTTCCCTTGTGAGCCAGCCGGTCTCGCGGGAAGACACCAGCGCGCAGACGGCGCAGACCTCGGGCACCTCCCTGACCTTCGACGTGTGGGCGGACACGGAAAAAGCCGTGAAGGCCCTGCTCACCCCCAAGGGCGTGGTGGTCGTCAACCAGGCCGCCGGCACAATCACCGTCCGCGACACGCCGGAAAGCGTTCGGCGGGTGGGCACCTACGTGGACGAGCTCAACACCCGCCTTTCCCGCCAAGTGGCCCTGACGGTCCGGGTCTGGTCACTGAAAGTGACCGACGATGCCGAGCTCGGATTCAACATCCAGACGCTTTTCCAAAACGCCGATGTCTCCGACGTATCCCTGACGGCCGGAAGCCTGGGCGAGATTGGCAGCATCAACACAGCCACGGCCACGATCGTTTCCGGCCGGCTCAAGGATTCTTCGGCCGTGCTGAAGGCCCTGCGCCAGTGGGGAAAAGCGACCCAGGTCACCTCCGCCGGCGGGCTGGTCATGAGCAATCAGCCCGTGCCGGTCCTGTCCATCGAGCGGCACGCCTACCTGGCGGGAATGGGCAAATCCACGACCGATTACGGCCAGACCACGGAGATTACTCCAGGGGAAGTGACCACGGGATTTGCCATGACCGTAATCCCGCACATCCTGGATCAGCGCCGTGTCATTCTTCAGTATAACATCAACAATTCCACGCTCGATCAAATGAAGGAAATCACGACGGCAGACGTGACGATCGAGTTGCCGCAGCAATCGACACAGGCATTGGCGCAACGCTCGATGATGAAGATGGGGCAAACGCTTGTCCTCTGCGGCTTTGAAAAAGAGTCCAACGACACAAGCAATGCTTTGGGAATTACCAATACCTCCCACACCGGAAATTATGGCCGGACACTGCTCGTCATCACCATCGAAGTGGAATCGGCGGAAGTGTAATCATGCGCCGCGTTGTCATCAATAAACGCCATTGGGCGGTCGGCCTCCAATGGTTCACGGGTACGGGCAACGCCAAGCAGACCGCGTCCGACCTGCGGCGGGAAGCCGGGAAGCTGGACAGCTCCCTCGACATGGTGGCCTACCGCCAGCGCCAGTACGGATTTGCCGCCAGCGGCGGCGTGGTGCGGGACTGGCTCGGGGTCCGCGCCTTGGCGGCGGCGGTGCGCGTGACCTCGCCCTCGTTTCTGGGGCTTTTTTGCCTTGCGGATCAGGACGGGGAGTTCTGGTGGGTGTTCGCGACATCCCAGTCGAAGATCGTGGGCATGGGGGACCAGGTCTTCCCGACCCGTGTCGAGGCTGAGGAGTGGATTCAATCCTTAAAGGGCCTGCTCGACAGCGACTTCGGCGAAACCGCCACCTGCGAGACCGTGGACGAGAGTCTTCGCTGGCTCACGCCCCTTATCAGTTCCGGCCTCTTCAGCCGTCTGCGGGGTCGCAACGGCTATTTGCAGCCTCTCCAGCCTGTGCCGGGGCAGCGGCGCAAGCTGGCGGTCCTGGGCAGCCTGGCGGTCGTGCTGCTGCTTGGCGGCTATGGGGTCAAGCTCTTCCTGGCTCACCAGGCGGGCAAACGGGCCGTGGAAGCGGCCCGGGTGGCCATGGTCGACAAGGAGCAGCGCAGACAAGAGCTTATGGCGCATCCGGAACGCTACTTCCCGCAGCCGTGGACAACGGCTCCGGAGATACAGGACATCGTTTCGCGCGGCGTCAAGGCCTTATTTGCACTGCCCATTGCCGCCTCAGGGTGGGTGATCGAGCGCGCGGTCTTTGACGGGGCAGGCGTGGTCGTCACCTGGGGGCACAAGCCTGGGGCGGATTATGTGCATCTGCCCCTTTCTGCTCGGATCGAAACTCCGCAAAAGGCGGTTTCCCACCTCCCGATCCCTGGCCGTCGCGTACAGCGGACGCCCGGACCACTCCTTTCCCGAGAGGAGTGTACGCGCCTGTTGTACCAAGGCACGCAGCTCATGGGCGCGCGCCTGCGGCTTGTCTACAATGCTCCTGAGAAAAAACGCGTTGAGAATGTTGAAATTACCGCTCCCTGGGCACGCGGCCAATGGGAGTTGAGCGACGTCCCCGCCGCAATGCTCGAAGATGCGGCATTGCCGGAAGTCTTCTCTCACATTCCGGGGATTCTGCTGGAGACGATCGCAATCGATAAAAACGTCTGGATCATCAAAGGGGCTGTCTATGTCACAGCAAAATAATCACAAAAGAGTCCTGTGGCTACTCGGTTGCGGGACGGCGACTCTAGTCCTGGTGCTCGCCGGCAGCTGGGCCATTTGGGGATGGCAGGAGACAAAGCTTCCTCCCCCGCCCAAGCTCCCGCCGAAATCTCAAACCAAAGATGTCGCCTCGGTTTCAGCTCCGGCCCCGGCACGATCCACCGGGCCGTCGTTGTCGGCTTCCGCACCGAAGGAGGCCCAGGCAGAGGAATCGGAAATTCCACCTTTCACGGTCGCGGCCACCAAAGCGGACTCCCTGCCGAAGTCCGGCAACCTGGAAAAGATGACCTCTCTGCGCGCTGACCTGGAAGAGGTGCGGCTGAAGGTGGCCATCGCCCAGGAGAAGGAAAAGCTGCTCCCGAAGCAGCCCGCACCCGCATCGCGGCCCCAGGTGATGCTGCCGGAGCCTCCCAAGCCCTTGGCGGCAAAACCGAGAGAGGCTTCCCCGGTTGTTGTCTCCATCCAGGGCGTGGACGGCCATGCCAGCGCCACGATCCGGAGCGCCGGCAATCTGGTGACAGTGCGGCCTGGCGACCGGTTCGGCGGCGGCGTCATTACCGCCGTCAACCGCACCGGCGTGTGGGTGCGGCGGGGCAATTCATCAACTGCACTGGCTTTCGAGTAGGCCCACTATGGAACCGATCAGCATTATCGACGACATCCCGGAGGCTTTGCGAGGACGCGTAGCCCTCGTCAACGGCGTCCTCCATATCTCGGCGGAACTCAAAAATAACCTGCAAATCGTTGACTTCTATGGAAGCCTGCGACGTCGCGGTATTTTGACGTATGAGTTCCATAAGCCGGAAGAATTCGACAACACGTATCAGGCACAAGCGGCCAAGACCGGCCATGCTGAAAATGAGATTATTCAGTATGCCATTGACTTGATCAAAGATGCATTTGAAACCGGAGCGTCTGACATCCATCTCATGGATTTTGGGCTCTATACCATTATCCGGTTTCGCTGCTTGGGGATGCTGACGGACCACACACAGCTTAATGCCGAATTAGGGCAACGGCTGATTGCTTGCATTTATCAGAAACTCTCCCAGTCGGCCGACGCCTGCTTTTCACCGACCGAGCGGCAGGACGGGCGGATCGCCGCACGCGAATACCTGCCGCCGAGTGTGCATTCCGTACGTGTACACTCGGAACCCATCGAATGTGCTCAGGCGAAAGAGGGCGTGGGTACATCCATGTCCCTGCGGCTTTTGTACGATGCGACCTCCGCCAAGGGCTCGCTCCTCGAGCGCATGACGGCGCTCGGCTTCACGGCGGGTCAATGCGATACGGCCCAGTTTCTGACCAGACGCACCGGGCTGACGATCATTTCAGGTCCCACCGGACACGGGAAATCGACCTTCCTCAAGCACGTCATGGAGTCCATGACGGAGCGCAATCCCGAGAAGGCCTATTTCAGCATCGAGGACCCACCTGAGTATCCCCTCAAGGGCGTGCGCCAGGTCCTCATCGCCAGCAACGACAGGGGCAGCCGGTCCGGCGCGTATTGTGACGCCATCGCGGGGGCCATGAGAAGCGATCCGGACGTGCTCATGATCGGCGAGATCAGGTACGTCGAGGCGGCTGTCGCGGCCATCGACGCGGCGCTGACCGGCCATTCGGTCTGGGCCACGATCCACGCGAACAACGCCATGGGCATCATCGCCCGCCTGGTCAGCATCCTGGCCACCCATTACCGCAATCCCCTCGAACAGATTTGCGACCACAACGTCCTGGCCGGGCTCGAATATCAACGGCTGCTGCCTATGCTGTGCCCGGAGTGCAAAATCCGGCTGATGGACCTCAAACCCGAGGAGCGGCAGCAGTATTTGCCCGAGGATGTTGCCGGCCGATTGCGTCGCGTTCTGGACGACCGGGAATCCGTGTACGTCCGGGGCGATGGCTGTGAGAAGTGCCGGAAGCGCGGACTGATCGGACAGACGGTCGCGGCCGAAATCGTGGCCACGGATCAGGAAATGCTCGGGTATTTGCGCGAAGGCAATATTCCCCGCGCCCATGAGTATTGGCTCAAGGAAAAAGGAGGCCGCAGCTACGTCGATCACGCCGTGGAACTCATCAAAGAGGGCCTGGTCGATCCCTATCTCGCGGAAGAGCGCCTTGGCGTCCCCCTCAACTTCAACCAGGTTTTCGTGGCTGGAGGACGCTGATGCGCGGATATCCGGCAGAACTCCTGGCTCGTCTGGCCTTCGGCAGCACGGTGCGGCAACGGACCTGGAAAAAACTCGCGGCCCAGGCCCGGCACGGCATGAGCCTGGACCAGAGCCTGCGGCAGATGCAGCTCCGGGCGGCCACACGTCGATCCCCCACGGCATTGGTGTACGCCCGGGTGCTGGAATACCTGGGCCTGGGCCACAACCTGGGCGCGAGCCTGACCGATTTTGTCACACCGGAAGAGGTCATGCTGATTTCCAGCGGACAGCGCTCGGGCCGGTTGCCCGAGGGCCTGGAGCTGGCGGCCGGCCTGCTGGCGGCTCGTCAGAAGATCGTCGGGTCCGTGGTGAGCGCGCTGGCCTATCCGGTCTTTCTCTTCGGCGTCTGCATGCTCTTATTGGGCGTCGTCTCCATCATGGTGATGCCCAAGTTCGCCATGCTGTCCGATCCCGCCAAATGGCACGGCGCGGCAGCTGCATTTTATAAAATGACCTCGTTTGTGGCCTCTTTTGCCGGAGCCGTCACGCTGCTGGCTCTTCTCGCCCTCATTGCCACGGCGCTTTTGACCCTGCCCGTCTGGACCGGCCGGCTTCGGCTCTATGTCGAAAGCGTGCCTCCCTGGTCGATTTACCGTCTGACTGTGGGTTCGGTCTGGCTCTACACGCTGTCTACCTTGATGCGCTCCGGTATCCAGCTTTCGCACATTCTGGAGAACATGATCAATTCCGAAACAGTCAGTCCCTATCTGCGAGAGCGCATCCTGGCCATTTCCATTGAAAATGGGACCGGCAAGAATCTTGGCGAGTCAATGTATGATTGTGGAATGAACTTTCCCGATCTGGAACTGATTGATGATCTTCGCGTCTATGCCGTCTTGCCGAGTTTCCACCGCCGCATGCACGAGCTGGCGACTGAATGGATGCACGATGGTGTGGAACTAGTCAAACGGCAATCCCGGCTCATGAACTTGATGGGCATCGTCCTCATCTCGGTATTGGTGAGCGTTTTGGCCATGGCCATAGGTTCTTTGCAATCCCAACTTCTACCAACTGGAGGATATTGACATGACGCTTCTTGAAACCCTTGGGGCCATTCTCGTGGGGCTTATCATCCTGGCCGGGGCCGCCTTGGGCCTCAACGCGGCGTTCTCCTCGTCCAAACTGGGCGAGACCGAACAAAACCTCGTCACCCTGCGCATGCAGATACAGCATATGTTCTCCGGAGCAGCCGATTACAGCGGCCTGGATAACAGCTTGGCCCTCAAAGCCGGGGTGGTCCCCAAGTCCTTTATCAAGGGCGAACTCCTCAAGAATGCGTTCGGCGGCGACATCACCCTGGCCCCGGTCACGGCGGATGCGGCTTTTTCCATCGAGCTCACCACCATCCCCCAGGAGGAGTGCACCAAGCTGGCCAAGTTCCAGACGGATGCCTGGCTTGGCGTGGACGTGAACGGCCATACCGTGGATCGCCTTTCCAGTACGGTCGTCACGGATATCGTTTCATACTGCGAAGATTCCAATACAATTCTTTTTACTGCGAGATAGTCATGCCGCTTGCGCAGTTGATGTATTCGGACCTCATCATTCTACCAGATGGGACTGCTCGTCTCAAAGGCTGCCCTGAAACAGGGCAGCAACTCGTACCTTTACCGAAAGATTGTGAGGACGAAGTAAAGGATTTGCCTAATCGTTTGGCCGATGCCGTGTTAGCCAAGCGCCAGATTGATCCAGCAACCGGGTTGCGCACGGAATCCGGAACAATTCGGTTCTTCCACAAAGGCGTTCATTACCGTGTGGCCGACATCCAAGACGTGGACGCGGGGCGTACATGGTTCTTGCGCCGTTTGGCTGAGCGAGTCCCCGATCTGACGCAACTGGGCTTGCCGCCGTACCTTTGCGAATGGCTGCTGTTAGAGGAACAGCGTCAGGGACTTGTTCTGGTAGCCGGCGCGCAGGCCTCCGGAAAAACCACAACGGCTAGCGCCTTGGTCGCTGGCCGTCTCAGCCGCCATGGCGGCCATGGCGTCACGTTCGAGAATCCCGCTGAACTGCCCCTGGGGGGCAACTGGGGGGAGCACGGCTACTGCTTTCAAACGGAAATTCAAGGAGAGCATGAACTTCCCGAACAGATTAAACGAGCGCACCGCTACGCTTCGCCGAATATCATCTTTATTGGCGAAATTCTTACAAAATATGCCGCCCTAGAAGCTTTGCGCGTAGCGTTGGGCTCCAAACAGCAGCTTGTGGTGGCCACGATCCATGGCCTCGATGTCATCGCGGCTTTGGATCGGCTCATCAATTGGGCTCAGGAATTCGACGGTGCCAATGCCTGCGAGAACCTGGCGAATTCCCTCTTGGCTATCATCCTCCAAGACCTGGAAGGTGATCCTAAGTGGCAGAATGTTGCGCAATACCTCCTGTTGCCCTTTTCGACCTCTCAAGATGCCGAAAGTGCCATGCGCGTAAAGGGCATCCGGGCAAAATTGCGTGAACGGCAATTTACTTCTCTGCATGACGACATGCGCGAGCTGCGGAATCGCATCGCGGATCACGGACTCAAGGCCATATGAAAGCGCTGGCTGTTCTCATGATTCTCCTCGCTCTCCTGGCCATGCTGCGCTTCAGGAGCATGGACTCCCAGAACGATCAGCGGACAGAGGCGATAGCCCTGAACTTCGCAGTCTATCGTAACGAAGTGCACCGCTACGTTTTCAGCGACCACAAAACCCCGGGTGACATCACGACGGCATCCCTGGACCTGCCTGCGGGCTGGGTGATGCTGCGTCCCTGGCATGCCCGCATCGAGGCGGGCTGTCTCTACGTCTGGGGGGAAGCGTCGCCCGAGGAAATAGCGGTCGTCCGGGATTTGTACTGGGGAAGCTATGCCATCGGCCGCGCGGCGGCGGGCCGGCTTGTCCCCAGCTACGGTGGCACAACGCCGATCCCGGCCTTTGTCTCCGAGGGTGACATCGTGAGCGTGGTCAGCGTGGAGTAATCGCATGAAACTCATTGAAACCCTCGGCGCACTGCTCATCCTTTTCATCATGCTCCCGGTCCTCTTGAACTTGTGGCAGTTGGGTGAAAACGAGCTGGAAAAACGGCAGGCGGCCGACCAATTGGTCGCGGTGACAAAGGCCGCTGCCGCCTATGTCCGCAAGCATCAGACGGACCTCTTGACGCAGACCTCGGCCACCAGCGGGCCGACTATCGGCACCGATCCCCTGGTCACGGAAGGATTTCTGGAGGCCGGCTTTCAGGGCCACAACGTCTGGGGCCAGACCTATCAAATCGCCTTCCGGCAGCCGTCTTCCAATACCTTGCAGGCCGTGGTGCTGACCACGGGCGGGCGCGGGCAGGACGCCAAGGACGTCCGGTTCGCCACCTCGGTCGTCCCCTCGGCTGCCGCGATGGCAGGGGGAGCCGGCGGCTTCGTCCCGACCGGGGATATTCCGGATCAGCCATCGAGCTCCCTGCGCGGAGCCTTCGGCGGATGGACGCTCAACCTAGCCAGCATCGGGATCACCTCCCCAGGGCCTGGGCATCTTGGGGCGCTGTCCACTTTCGACTCCAGTAGCCTAGGTCAAGATTTTCTCTATCGGGTGGCCGTCCCAGGACATCCGGAACTCAACCAAATGCAAACCGAACTGGACATGACGGATCATGCGATACGCAACATTTACGAAACGCAATTTACGTCACGCACGATAGGAAGCGAAACATGCGATTCTTCTACCGAAGGTGTGATGTTTCTCGACAACAATCAAGGGCTCTATCTCTGCCGCAATGGTCAGATGGTAATGATTGCTGACACAGGCAATAGCACGATGTTTAAGATTGCTGCCATCGCCAAGGATGGCGACCTTATTGACAAGCCGTCTTGTCCTCCAGAAACGAATACGACTCCAAAAATATATGTATCCCCTACAATCGCTGCTGCTGGTGCCAGTGCCCCTCCTATTACGTCGTTTCAAGTTTGGGCGACCAGTTCTAGCGATACACAATGGCAAGTTCACCTTCGAATTTTAACCACGGATGACACCTTGGGCTGGGTTAATCCTGCCTCGGATTATGGACGAATCATGGTTTATGCAACGTGTGCAAAAGGGAGTTGATCATGTCTAATGATCCGAATGAATACATTGACACGCAAAGAATGCGAAAGTGGCCAATCTATGCTATTATTGGCGGACTCTTAGTTGTCTTTCTTGTTTTAATATATTCCGTCGAAAATTCCAGTAAAAGGCAAAAAGAAGACAAGGGAAAGCCCGTCATATCGGTGCACGATGATAAACCACTTGTCAGCGATACAGGTGGGATGGGGTTGGCAACACCACCACCAACGCCGCCGGCACCGCCGCAACCAGCACCGCCGCCGGATAAACCCATCGTTAAGGTGGTTACCAACAGCGAGCCCCCGGAGTACAGGCGCGAACGGGAAGAATTGTTCAGGAAACGGCATCAGGCTGCGATGGATGCCTTGTCATCGCCGCTGGTCATCAAGGTCAGCCAGCAGAAAAATCTTGTCCAGCAGGCTGTCGGCAAATCCCTTGAGCCCGAGAAGAATGAATCACGTCATGACCGCCCCGATCTTCTTGATCGCCTTGCGGGAGCTGGTTCGTCGCCAAAAAGCGATTATGACCCTGCGGCGGAAAAAGACCGTGAAGCCTTCTTCGACCGGGCGAAAAAGACGGATCGGCAATGGGTTTCCCGAAACACCAGAATGGCGGGACAACGGTTCGAGGTCAAAACCGGAGCCGTGATTCCGGCCGTGATGATCGGCGGCATCAACTCCGAACTCCCTGGCCAGATTATCGCCCAGGTGTGCCAGAACGTCTACGACACGGCTGACGGCCGTTATCTCCTCATCCCTCAAGGGGCTCGTCTCTATGGCATTTATGACTCCAGGATCATCTACGGCCAGTCCCGCGTCCTGATTGCCTGGAATCGCATCATCTTTCCCGATGGTTCGTCTATCACCCTGGAATCCATGCCCGGCGTGGATAGCGCCGGCTACTCCGGATTCCATGACCAAGTGAACAATCATTATTTCCGCATCTTTGGTGGTGCGCTGCTCATGTCGCTTTTTACAGGAGGAACATCTTGGGCGGTCGATACCGTGACTCCTAAGTCTACCAGCAGCGATTCAACGCCAACGCTTCAGCAAGAGATGGCCTCTTCACTCGCAACGCAGTTTGGCCAGACAACTTCGAAGCTTTTGGAAAAAAACATCAACATCAAACCGACATTGGAAATTCGGCCTGGCTACCGATTCAACGTCATTGTCACTAAGGACCTCGTCTTTAAAGAGCCGTACCATGACCAACAGTAATGATATTCAGTACGGGTTGGGCGGCATTAAATCAAAGCGTCATCTGCGGCGATGGGGCTACTTTGTTTTTATGCTGCTCGTGGCTTTGGCCAGCTTGTCTATGGCCACCCAAGAAGTCGCGGCATATTTCGGCAATCATTCTTCTCTGGGTACTCCATTGGGGAAATTGTTTGGTGTCGTCTGGTATGCGCCATGGAAAATTTTTTCATGGCACCAATGGCGCGATGAATACTTAGCCGTACGTCAAGCCGAATTTCATGGAGAACTGCTTTTCATAGTGCCTCAATTATTGGTCCTTGCATTTGCCTTGCTCAACATGCGCAAACCTAAACAAGCGTCTGACCTACACGGTTCCGCCCATTGGGCTGGCGAAGAAGAAATAATGAACATGGGGCTCCTTGATGGACGTGGTATTTATGTCGGTGGTTGGGTCAAAAAATTCCATGGCTGGCCGGCTGTCGGGATGTGGCTCCAGTGTCGTCGCGCACAGTTGCAGCGCTATTTGCGCCACGATGGTCCCGAGCACGTGCTCCTCTATGCGCCAACCAGGTCCGGCAAGGGGGTGGGCATCATCCTGCCCACTCTGCTCTCGTATCCCGATTCAACGGTGACGTTGGATATCAAGGGCGAAAACTGGGCGCTGACTGCGGGATGGCGGCAGTCCCAAGGGCACAAAGTCCTGCGTTTCGACCCTTCCGATGCCAGCCTTGGCGATGACAGGCTCGGCACCTGCTTCAATCCCCTGGAAGAGGTGCGCCTGGATACGCTCAAGGCCATTCCGGACGTGCAAAACATCGCCACCATGATCGTGGACCCCGAGGGCAAGGGGCTCCAGGACTATTGGGCCAAGGCGGGTTTTGCTTTCATTGCCGGCGCGCTGCTTCATTGCTTGGTGACGGTGCGCCACAAGGCAAAACGGACGGCCACCCTCAGCGACCTGGGGAACATGCTGGCCGACAAGGACCGCACGATTGAGCAGCTCTTTGAGGAGATGCTCAAAAGCGACCATGCGGCGCTAGTCGCGGAATGTTTCCCCTCCGGAGCGATCGGCGGCGAGGACATCCACACGTTTATCGCTTCCTCGGCCCGGGAGATGCTCAACAAGAGCGCCAACGAGTGCTCGGGCGTCGTGGGAACCGCAGTGTCCAACTTGGCCCTGTATCGCGATCCCGTGGTGGCCATGAACACGGCCCACTCGGATTTTCGGGTGCGGGACCTCCTGCACCAGGAAAAGCCAGTAAGTCTGTATCTCGTAGTCAGCCCAACGGATGTTAACCGGGTGCGTCCCCTGCTCAGGTTGATTCTTAACCTAATCGTTAGCCGTCTTTGCGAACGTATGGAGTTCGAGAACGGTGAGCAGAAGAAAGCGCCCCGCCGTTTGCTCATGCTCATGGACGAGTTCACTTCCATCGGCAAGATGGAAGTCATCAACAAGTCCATCGCCTATGCCGCAGGTTACGGCATCAACTATCTGCTCGTCATTCAAAACATAGAGCAGCTCAATGAGACCTACGGCAAAGAAAACGGCATCAAGGGCAATTGCCATGTACGGATCGCCTACGCGCCGAACACCTTGGAGACAGCCAAGGAACTATCGGAAATGACGGGCAAGACGACGGTCGTGACCGAAAAAACGTCCTTGTCCGGTTCCCGTAGCGGCCATTTAAAGAGAGCCTCGGTCAGCATCAACGAAACAGCTCGCCCCCTTTTGACACCGGATGAATGTATGCGTCTGCCGGGTCTGATAAAAAGGAACGGGAAGGCCAAAAAGCCCGGCGATATGCTCATTTTCGTTGCCGGCCAGTCTCCGATTTACGGGCAACAAATCCTGTACTTCCGGGACCCGGTCTTTGCCACGCGGGCCAAAGTCCCGACTCCCGCCACATCCGATTCCCTCGCCGCGCCGAAGACGTCTCCCCAAGCTCCCTTGCAGGTGGACCAACCCCAGGCGGCAACCGGCTATGCCGCGTATCTCGATAGGCAGAAGAGCGAGGCGGAATCGGCATGAGGTATGCCTTTCTGTTCGTTCTGCTCCTGCTTTGCGGCGGTGTCCTCCTATTTCAGGAAGGGTTTCGGTTCAACGCTACCGCCTCGATGCCGAGAGGAATTTATCGGCTTATCCCTGGCGCTCCGGAGCGCGGCGATCCCGTCAGCTTTTGCCTGCAAAACACCTCTTTTGCGCCTCTGGCATTGGATCGAGGCTACCTGCGGCCCGGGACGTGTCCGGGCGGCTTGCAACCGCTGTTTAAAGTCGTGGCCGGCGTGCCAGGGGATGACGTGGCCTTGGCTCTGGACGGCATCCGGATAAACGGCCGGCTACAGCCTGACAGTCGGGCATGTGGAAAGGACAGCCATGGTCGGCCACTGCCGCCCGTGGCCCTCCATCCTGGCCGAATACCATCCGGGATGGCGTTGGTCCTCTCCGACGACCATCCAGGCGGTTTCGATAGCCGGTATTTTGGCCTCGTACCGCTCGATTCCTTGCAACAGGTCAAACCGATTAAACTTTTTTGACTCCATGGGAGGAAAATGAAGATGGAAAAGGAAATCCTTACGGCAGCAGCCCAGGCGGTGGATGTCCAGGCTTCGGAAAACCCCGGGCTGGGCATCCCGACCGATCCTGAGGTGGCGGATTTCATGGGAGCCTTTGAGGAAAAGGCCGTGGCTCTGGCCGACCTGGAGGAATCGCAAGGCGAAGGGGAGGTCGGCAATGGCCTCTAAGGAGAACCGCAAACCCTACCATGAGCAGTTTGCCGAGCAGATTATTGAAGATCTCAAAAAGGGAACCGCTCCCTGGTTGAAGCCCTGGCAGCCCGGGGAGTTGCACGCGCCGCACAACCCGATCTCGGGCACCGTCTACAGCGGCATCAACCGGGTCATGCTCTCCCGCCGAGAATTTGATGACCCTCGTTGGATGACGTTGCGACAGGCAAACTCCATCGGGTGCCGGGTCCGGAAGGGAGAAAAATCCCAGCCCATTGTCTTCTGGCAGTTCACCAAAGCGGAACCGGCCCGGGACGATCAGGGAAAGCCCATCCTTGACGGAGAGGGGAACCAGGTCATGGAAGAGGTCCGCTTGACCCGGCCCATCGTCCGGTTCTCTTCGGTCTTTCATGTCAGCCAGTTGGATGGCGATGTGCCCCCGTTGGACCCTGCTGCGGTGCAGCGTCTCTGGGACCCGAACCAAAAGGCCGAGACCATCCTCGAAAATTCCGGTGCGGTCATCAAACACAACCAGCGCAATCGGGCTTTCTACAGCCTGCGCCCGGATGAGATTTGCCTCCCTCCCCAGGAGCAGTTCCCCTCGGCCGATGGCTACTACTCCACAGCCTTGCACGAACTTGGTCATTGGACCGGGCATCCCTCTCGGATGGACCGGGAATTTGGCCCCTTTGGCTCGGAACCCTATGCCCGCGAGGAGCTGCGGGCGGAAATCGCTTCCTGGATGCTTGGACAGGATTTGGGCATTGGCCACGACCCTGGCCAGCATCTCGCTTACGTGGATTCGTGGGTCTCAGTCCTCGAAAAGGACCCCTATGAAATTGTCCGCGCCTGCCGCGACGCGGAAAGAATCAAACAGCGTGTGCTCGACATGGAAGAAAAGCAGGAAGTCGCCCAAGAAGTTTCTGTTCCTGCCGGTGAACGCCAGCAGGGTATCGAACCCCTATCGCAGGAAGCCGCGCAGGAACCGGCGCCTCATAAAATCTATCTGGCCGTGCCCTATCGGGAAAAGGATCGGGCCAAGGCTGCCGGGGCCAAGTGGGATACTCAAGCCAAGCTCTGGTACGCCCCCGAAGGTGCGGACATGACCAAGCTTGGTGCTTGGCTCCCCCGGCAAGAGCCTACCCCGGCCAAGACCATGGACCCGAGGGAAGAGTTTGCCCAAGCACTCCGCGCGGCCGGCCTGGAGCTTTCGGGTGCACCTGTGATGGATGGGAAGATTCATCGTGTTCCTGTGACCGGCCGGCCACATGCCGTGGATGGAGCCTATCAAGGCTTTCTCGATGGGCATCCAGCCGGTTGGTATCAAAACTACGTGACCGGAGAAAAATCCACGTGGAAGGCCCATGGGCATACCCTGACCGATGAACAGAAAGCGGCCCTTCAAGTGGAGGCAGCGGAGCGCGCCCAACGTCGGGAACGGGAGCGCCTTGCCGAGCAGGAAAAGGTTGCGCGCCAGTGCAGCCAAGACTTCGCTGAGCGCCCTGCTGCATCCAGTGAACACCCCTATCTGTTGGAAAAGGGCGTGTTGCCACGCGGCATCAAGGAATCTCGGACGGGCGAACTCTTGCTTGTGCCCCTCTACAATGTCGATGGCGATCTGCGAAATGTTCAGGAAATCCACCCTGACGGCAGCAAGCGATTTCAACCCGGGGGGCAGAAAAAAGGCTGTTTTTGTCTGATCGACCCTGAAAAAAGACTCGACCAGGGGGAGATTCTGCTGACCGAGGGCTACGCTACCGGGGCCAGCGTACAGATGGCCACGGAAAAACCCGTGGCCGTGGCGTTCGATGCCGGCAACCTTGAACCCGTGGCCAGGGCATTGCGCGAAAAATACCCCACAGCCAAAATTACGATCTGTGCGGATAACGACTATCGGCACACGAACAGTAATATCGGGGTGGAAAAAGCCAAGCAGGCTGCCCAAGCCATAGGGGGCGAAGTGGCCGTCCCCGTATTCAATAAAGAAGAGCAGGCTGTCGGTTTAAAAGATTTCAACGACCTACACCAATCGCGTGGACTCAAGGAAGTCGCGGCGCAGGTCTCCAGGAGCAGGGGGATTGGCCGCGACCGTACTTTCGATCAGGGCCGCGAGCTAAGCCGTGAGATGGCCCGATGAAGGCCCTCCTTCAGGTGGAGGTCGTCATGGCCATGTTCCTTTTGGTGGCCTCCTCAAGTTGGGCGCAATCCTCCGCTGACCTGATTGCCCTCTTCGATGCTCCCTGCGCACGGTACGGAGTACCAAAACAATTGGCCGTGGCCGTCGCTGCTCAAGAAAGCGGCGGCCGTCCGTGGGCCTTAAATATAGCTCACCGGTCTGTTTTTTATGCGTCGAAGGAGGAGGCATTGTTGGCCACCGAGGCTGCATTGCGATCCGGCACATCATTCAGTATCGGCGTAATGCAGGTGAATTCGTGGTGGCTTCGGCGGTATAATCTGCCTCTGGAGCTGATTTACGAGCCTCGTGGCAACATCCAGGTCGGAGTTTGGATTTTGGCTCAGGCCATCAAACGCTACGGTTTAACATGGCAGGCATTGGCTGCCTATAACACAGGATCAGCAGATCGGTATCCCGAAAGCGGGCGGGCCTACGCTGAGGCTGTACTGGCGCGACTCCACCGCTATAGCCAGGCCGTACCCTCAATGTCTTCCTCAACGCCGCGGCGGGCGTCGCCGGCAGGGTCGCCAATGGTTGTCTACAAACGCCGCGAAGTGGCTAGTAACGAAAAGTGAGGTCGTTCATGAAAAACCTTTTAATCGTCGAATCTCCTGGCAAGGTTAAAAAGATTCAGAGTTTTTTGGGTGAGAATTGGCAGGTTATGGCCAGCGTCGGCCACGTGCGCGATTTGCCCAGGGATGACCTGGGCGTCGATGAGTCCTCCTTTCGCCCACGATATCTGGCCACGGAACGCGGCAAAAGTGTCATTGCCAAGCTGGCCAGGGC
Organism: Oscillospiraceae bacterium; assembly: GCA_034927185.1. GTDB lineage: Bacteria > Bacillota > Clostridia > Oscillospirales > Oscillospiraceae > UBA2658. The sequence goes on from JAYFQM010000160.1 coordinate 30,102, forward strand.
AGTCCAAGGGGCGGATTGCGTGTATCTGGCCACGGACCCCGACCGGGAAGGAGAGGCTATCGCGTGGCATCTGACCGACGCCTTGCACCTCAAGCAACCTCGTCGGGTCACCTACTCCGAAATAACCGAGCAGGCCGTAAAGAAGGCCCTGGCCAGTCCCCGTGGTCTTGATATGGATCTGGTAGCCGCCCAGGAGGGCCGGCGTGTCCTCGATCGGCTGGTGGGCTATAAAGTCTCCGGCCCTCTTTCACGCGCCATAGGCGGCAAGAAATCGGCCGGACGTGTCCAGAGTCCGGCCCTGCGCCTCGTGGTGGACCGGGAGCGTGAAATCAAGGCATTCGTGGTCACGACACATTATGGGGTCAATCTCATTTTTGATCGAGTTGAGAATATCACTCCCGGCTGGGTGGCCACCTGGTTGGTCAAGGACTGGCTTGAGCCGGGTCAAAGCTATCTCCTGAACAAGGAGCTGGCCACGCGGATCGCTACGGAGACCCGCAAGGTGACTGTCCTGAATTGCGAAGAAGCGGAAAGCCGGTCCGCGCCGCCAGCGCCGTTTACAACCTCCACCTTGCAGCAGGCTGCCTCGGCAGCCCTCAAGATATCCCCGAAGGAAACCATGGGGCTTGCGCAACGGTTGTATGAGGCCGGGCACATCACCTACATGCGCACGGACTCACCCAACCTCAGCGATGAGGCCGTGGCCGTCATTCAGGAGTATTGCCGCAGCCAGGATTGGCCGGTCGTGGCCAAACCCAGGCACTGGAAAAGTAAGGATGGAGCGCAGGAAGCCCATGAGGCCATTCGCCCCACGCACATCGATGTCGAAGACGCCGGCGAGACCGATAGGGAAAAAGCCCTCTACGCTTTAATCCGCCGGCGCACTCTGGCCAGCCAGTTGGCGGACGCGGTTTTTGACGTGCGCACCGTCCGGCTTCAAGCCGATCTCATCTCTGGCCGTGCGCCCGAATTCGAGGCCAAGGGGCGGTCTCTCAAAGAACCAGGTTGGAAGGTCGTCATGGAGAAAGACGAGGCGGCCGAGGAGGAAACAGAAAAGGAGAACCCTGTTCCTCACGTGCAGAAGGGGAGTCAGCTCATGGTCGGAGCCGGACTGGTGACGGTGCATAAAACGAAACCACCTGTCCGCTATACCGAGGCATCACTCATCAAGGCTCTCGAAGAACGCGGAATCGGGCGTCCGTCTACCTATGCAGCCATCCTCGAAAACATTCTGACCCGCGAATACGTGTGCTTGGAAAAACGCAAGCTGCTGCCCACTCCCGAAGGAGAGGCGGTGGTGGAGGCTTTAAGCCAGTGTTTCGGATTTCTGGATTTCTCCTACACCAGAAGCATGGAAGAACGCCTCGATGCGTTGGCAACCGGAAAAGCGCATTACGTTGAAGTGATGCGCCAATTCCATTCCGGTCTTGAAGGCGAATTGAAAGCCTTTTCCGCAAAAACAGCTCATCCCTGTCCCGAATGTGGCAAACCGTTGCGCAGGATTACCAAGAAGCCCGGAAAAGACGGCCGGGGTGGCTATGACTTTTGGGGGTGTACCGGGTATCCGGACTGTAATGCATCATTTGCCAATGATGGAAACAAACCAGGCAATCGCATCGAAGCAAAACCCAAAGCGCCCTTAAGTGATTTCAAATGTCCGAAATGCGGTAAGCCGCTGATCCATCGTGTCAAACAAGGAGATAAAGGCTACAATTTTTGGGGTTGCTCGGGATATCCTAAGTGCAAGACATCCTTTGAAGATGCGGATGGACAGCCAGTCATAGAAGACGCCAAGGGGAATTAAGCATGAGGACAAATTACGTCATCTTGCTTTTATGTCTTTTATCCTTTTGGGGCAGCGCGGGCCTTGCGGAGACCACCGACGCATCGAGCTTTAACCCTGTGCCAATTTCTGTCACCAGCCAAGGGGCTATCCCGGTTGGGACAGTCATTGCTTGGCCATCGACTTCGTGGCCCCCCAATGCTACCCGTTGGCTCGAATGCAATGGGCAAGCCGTCCCTTCAAGCTCGCAATATTCAATTCTTCGCTCTTTAGTCGGGGCGAATGTCCCTAATTACAACGATCAGTTTTTACGAGGAACAACGACTTTAAGCCAAGTCGGCTCAAAAGTTTCTGATTCCATTAAAAGCCATTCGGTGTACGTTCCAGGTCAAAACGCCCCGGTAAGCGGCAATCTCAATTCGACAGGGCTTTCCGGTTCGGCTTCACCGCAAAGTTATACCTATCAGGGCAATGCCGGTGGGGAAACGGTTCTTACCTGGGTAGACGGTTTGCCCAATTACGGACAAACAAATGTGGAACATATGACTTGGCTTAACGGATCGACAAGCGGAGGTAGCATCTCTGGTTCACTTAACAGTGGGGCTTTGACAGGTACGGCCTATGTATCGAGCCAGACTGGAACATATAGCGGAGCCTCGGAGACCGCACCCATTCATACGAAAGTGCGCTATTTGATTCGTGCCATTCCGTAGGTTATGGGCACATAGCTTTCGCGACAAAAAACCGGCTTCAGTGCCGTCAGGAGGTAGTTGTGGATCAAAAAGAAACGTTGGAAGCGGCTCTGGAGATTGTGAAGGCGCAGGCAGGAACCAGACCCATGACCGCAGAAGAAATCGTGGCCATGGTCAGGGCGGTTATGGCCAGTGTCATGGCTGTGGCCATGGGCGAAGGACAGCCCCAAAGCGATCTTGCCGGCGCAGGCCCCGCCATCGATCCCCAAAAGGCTATCAAGGAGTCCTCTATCACTTGCCTGGAATGCGGCAAGTCCTTCAAGGTCATCACCAGGAAGCATCTGGCGACGCACGGACTGACGGCCGAGGAATACCGGGCCAAGTACGGCTACAAGAAGACCCAGGCCCTGGCCTGCAAATCCCTGGCCCGGGAGCGCCGCAAGAAAATGAAGGATATGAAGTTATGGGAGCGGAGGTCGAAGTCTTCGGCCGCAGGCTAGTAGCTTCTAACCTACACGCCCTGGAAGGGTAGTTGCCAGTTAGGCGGCTACCCTTTTTTCATAGCTAATCTGGAGAGAAAAAACGAAACGGAATTTTACGCACCCAAAGAAACGGACCAGTCATCCTGAGGTGGTCGCGGAAAATTGGACAGCCTGCTAAGCTATAGTCCTCAAGCGAGGAGGACGGTTTTCAATGTCCCAGCGACGGAAGTTTTCAGCGGAGTTCAAGGCCAAGGTGGCGCTCGAGGCCCTGTCCGGCGAGTTGAC
>JAYFQM010000024.1:0-7190 GCA_034927185.1 Oscillospiraceae bacterium
GATTCTCTTCGAAATACCTCCGCGGCCCATTATATTTGCCGCAAAAATAAACATCGGGATGCTCATAAGTGAGAACTTGTTTATTCCCGCAAACATTTTCTGTATTATAATAACAAGATCAATGTCTCCGAAGGCCGCAAAGCTTAGTGATACCGAGCCTATCAGACCGATAAATATTGGAACCGACCCGATCAGCAATATAAGTAATACAATAAAAAGAGCAAGTATCATTTACTTCACCTTATCTCCTTTCTGTGTATTCCCGTGGATCTTCTCAATCAAATAGTCCACATTCCAGAACGTCATAAGAAAAGCGCCGATAGGAACAGACATGTATACAATCCAGAGCGGCATTTCCATCGCCGGCGACAGCTGGTTCTTTTCTATCATTGAGCCGCACAACTTTATACCGTAATACAAAAGGACTAGCCCCATTATCATGCTGATGATGTATACCATTATTTCAACGGTCTTAATAAACTTCTTATTTTTAGACACATCAATTAACGCCGTAATGCGCATGTGGGCCTTTTCTCTCGTAGCCGCTCCCATGCCGCAGCAAACAATCCAAATGATGATATATCGGGCAAGCTCATTCGCCCAGACAAGTCCGGATTTGAATACAATCCTTAAAACAATATCCGCAAACAGCACAAACGCTGTGGCAAACAGGCCTGTTACAATAACCGTGTTTTCAAATACGGTTATTGGTTTCTCAATCTTCTCCCTCATAAATAGTCACCTCAATCACTTTTTGTTATATTTTGTCGTTATTCTGCCAAAAAATGATGTAAAAAACCCCGCCTCGAAAGATAACAAAAAATGCGAACTTTCGAGGCAGACATTTTTTATTCAAATTTACTAATCGAATATTTACTTGTTTAAATTCGATTGCTTAATGCACTATTTCGTATATTTCTTAACGAGTTCGTAGGTCTTGTCCAAAAGATCGGATCCAATGGTGTCTCTGAATTGTTCATGAACGGGCTTGAGGGCATCAGCCATAACCGCGGTCTGCTCCTCAGTCATATAAGTAACAGTCGTACCGGAATCCTCAATGGTTTTTATGTACCCTTCCTCGTTATCAATTGTAAGCTGGCGCTCATAAGCAACGGCTTCGTCGGCTGCTTCAATGATAGCGGTTTGAATGTCTTCGGGAAGAGTGTTCCAATAATCATTCGAGAACAAAAATGCATACGCAAGATAAGCGTGGTTTGAAATGACTACATTGCTCTGCACGTCATAGAATCTCATATTGACAATGGATACCAGCGGGTTCTCTTCTCCATCGACAACACCCTGCTGTAAGGAGTTATAGGTTTCACCGAAATCGATAGGAATGGGGTTGGCTCCGAGAGCTTTAAACTGGGCTATAATGAGAGGAGATTCCATCGTTCTGAATTTAAGGCCAATAAAATCCTCTGGCTTAACAACTTCTTTGTTAGCCGTGAACTGCTTAAATCCGCTTTCCCAGAAATTTATGCCCTTCATTCCGAGCTCTTCCATTGGCTTAAAAAGCATATCCTTAAAATCTGCGTCATCCAGAGTTCCGTAAAGCTGGTCTCTTGTCTGGAACATGTAAGGAAGGTCAAGGACCTGGAGGGGAGGATAAAACCCTGAAAGCTTTGCCGTAGGCAGAAGCGCACATTCAAGAGAATTGGTTTGGATCATCTCAGCGGCTTCCGTATCTGTACCGAGAACATTGTTGGGGAAAATTTTAACTTCCACCTGGCCGTTGGTTTTTTCACTAACTAGTTCTGCGAATTTCTTTGCACCAAGGTCCTGTGCTGTGCCTTCAGCAAGGTCATGATGAAGCTTCATCGTATAGACCGTGCCGCCGCTGCTGTCTGCACTGCCGGAATTCGACGGTGTTTCAGAGTTGCTTTTGCCACAGCCGGCAAATCCCACGGCAATGCCCAGCATAAGAGTTGCCGCAAGAGCGATGGGTAGTAATTTCCTTTTCATTTTGTAACCTCCTATAATCCAAAAAAACAAATGAATGTTTGCTGGTGAACTCATTTTCTCACCATATCTACAAAATAACAAGGTATTCGACGCACACTGTTTGTGCATATTAATGTGCTAATTGCACACCCATTCAAATGTTGATATAGGCCACCACATGTGTTATACTAAAAAAATCCTAGCTGTTATAATCAAATATTTAATGTACTATTAGTGAAAATTTGGTATTTATTTTTCTGCTGCTTTATCTGTTATCGAGAATTAGCTTCAAAGCACGGAAGCTGTTGTCCGTGTTTTATAACTTTACGGAGGCCGTGTATGCAAAACATAGATAAAACAGACTATACCGTACAGGACTTACTTAGTTCAAAAAACACAAGCGGCCTGCGTCTTATCAGCGGCGCGAAAAATGTTCATTCAGTAATTAAAGATACGAATATTATTGACAATCCCGATTATTTTGACTGGCTTAATGAAGGTGATTTTCTTCTTACTACCGGTTATTACTTTAAAGACAGTGAGTATGAGCAGCTTAAAACTGTCCAGAAGCTTGCGGAGCGCAAATGCTCCGGGTTGGGAATAAAGGTCAAGCGTTACTTTGACTCGATTCCTCCGGTCATGGCATCGGAGGCTGAAAGACTTGGAGTACCCTTAATTGAAGTTCCTTTGAAATATTCGCTTGGGAATATAATGAACGAAATCAACAATTCGAAAAAGCTGCAGAAACAGGGAAGCGAAATCTATTACAACTATCTGGCATTGTTTATGCAAGCGGCTAACGAAAGCGAAATTGCCGCAACATTATATACACTGCTTGATAACCCGGTCGCTATTTATAACGAGCAAAATGATCTGTCATATTTTATTGATACATCTGATTGTCTGGAGAATAAATACGGATTTAGTCTGCTTAAGAATTCAAGGATGATCGTATTGTCTGATGATAATATAAAAAGCAGCGGCTCCATTGAAATTAAAAATAATACCGTAGTATTCAATAACCATGAAATAAGATATAAAGTCGCTCCCGTATTTGAGGGCAATCAAAAGCTTGGACACATTGTTGTTTTTGAAACAAATAATACCTCTAACAATAATGGGGAAAAAGCCATAGAGGTCGCAGTAATGTCGCTTCTTCTCTACAACAAGAAACAGCATTCAGCTGACAGCGCCTCAATTTTGGGAACGAATTTTCTTGACCAATTGTTGAACGGAACGCTCAATCCCTCTTATGTTAAAAACGGGCTTGCAGCCGCAAATGATTTTGATGAAACAAAAAAGCATCTCTGTATAATTGTAAAAGTATTTACAAGATATAATGACTGTCTTCATAACGATATTCGTTCAGTATTTGAGAAAACGGCCGCAAAACACGGCAAATCCTGTCGCTATTTGAAAAAATCCAATATGCTTATAAGCTTTATGGCCGTTGGAAACTTGAAGCAATACTATAACACACGAAAACAATTTGGAGATTTTATTGAGGATCTATCCGCCGCTCTTCCTGCTGTTTGCGGCAACAATTTCACAATTGGAATCGGTGAGCCGGTGTCGGAGGTTGCGCTTTTGAAAGAAAGCTACTCCCAGGCTTACGAGGCCATCCGATATGTCGGGCTGGCGAGCAATAAGCCTTATAACTATTTTATGGATATAAAGATTTATCATCTATTAGAGATGGTTAATAATAAGGAACTCCTGGGAGACTTCTATAACGGATATCTGCACATTCTTATTAATTATGACCAGAAAAACAATACTGAACTGTTAAGAACCCTTGAGCAATACCTTGCGTGTAACTCCAATATCGCCGAAACCGCAAAACTGCTCTATATTCACAGAAACACAGTTCTTAACCGTCTTTCAAAGATCCGTGAGCTTATGGATTCTGATCTTTCCAATTCAAGAGAGCTTCTCAACTACAGACTTGCACTTATTATCATGCACATTCTTGAAAGAGAGCATTAAGTCTGTTTAGCATTCCCATATTTATCATCGCAAGGAGCGTCTATATGTTTTCCCCAAAAGACCTGAAAATTCCCTGTGAGCATTACGAAAAAAGACTTACTGTCTATTCGGACGAAAGCAAAGCACGGAGAGCCGCAATACTTTATTTTCACGGAGGTGGGCTCCTATTTGGCTCAAGAAATGATTTGCCAGACGCGCATATAAAGGCGCTTTGCTCTGCCGGGTACGTAATACTGGCATTTGATTACCCTCTTGCACCGGCAGCAAAAATTGAGTTTATCCTCGCTGATGTTTGCAATTCAATAGAATTCTACATCGAAAACAGGGAAAAGCTTTTGAGCTCGCCCCTGCCGTATTTCCTTTTCGGACGCTCTGCCGGCGCCTATTTATCAATGATGGCCGGTCTCAGAGGCTTATCTGTTCCACCAATAGGGATTATCAGCTTTTACGGTTTTGGGTTTCTTTGCAATCTGTGGTACTCCTCCGCTTCCGAGTACTATCTTAGTCTGCCCGCTGCCCCATCTCCCGCAAAGCCTACCCTGTCACAAATAACTGCTGACGGCAATCTGCAGACTCATTACGGCGCATATGTCTATGCACGCCAGCACGGAAACTGGATACAGTATTTTTATGAGGGCCGTGAAAAAGATTTTTTGTGTGATTTCAGCTTGCGAAATTATGATAAAACCAACCTGCCTTTTCCTCTTCTTTGTACTCACAGCGAAAATGATCCCGATGTTCCGTTTCGTGAGTATAGCGAGATCTGTGGAAAATTCAACGTGGTATCGAAGCTATCAGTAACCGACTCTATGCATGACTTTGACAGAAATACGCGCTCACGCTCGACCAAGAAGCTTTTGGATATTACACTTGAATATTTGGAAAGCGTATTAAGCGCAGTTAGTCCTCCGCAATAAGTATTCATAAGAAATTCATGCAGGGACAGGAATGACAATATGCCGAAAATCATCAGGTGTTCTTCTCTTGCTTTGGAACGAATATTTAGCGGCAGCACTTGGAGTGTGCATTCAGTATACAAAAAAACCATTAACCTTGAGCGCGACGGTGAGCTTGTGTCAATACAGGCTGAAGACACACCCCTCTCCCCTTTGAGTTTGATCTGTGATTTGTCACCCTCCGAAATGGCTTCTTTTTCGCTGTCTTCCGGCGACTTCGCAAGGATAAATAACAACCGGATAGTAACATCATGCTGTTTTTTCGAGCTTGAAAACGTTGATTCAATAGAGCTTAGACTTCCTCATCTCGCTGAAACTGATATTGATTTTCGCAGACAGCAGATATTGGAGTGTCTTAGCGCTATGATGCCGTCTGTCGGTTTTTCCGACCTGCTTTTGCCGGGTGGAATAGAATATTTAAGCAATCCTGTCGCAGTCTTTGCAGAGGAGATTCTCCGCAAATCGAAGAGTCTTTTTAACAGCCGTGATATTCGTACCGCTGTCGGCCATCTATGTTCTCTTATCGGCTTGGGTATCGGCTTAACTCCATCAGGCGATGATTTTCTCTGCGGCTTTCTGTCAGGTCTAATGATGTATGATACTTCTTTTTCACGCGATATATTTAGCGTATTATCGGCAGAAATCATCATTATGCTTGAGCGAACAAATGAAATCAGCTCAGCCTTTTTGAGATGCGCGATTAACGGCAGCTTTTCCGAGGCGCTGTGTAATTTCTCCAGGTATGAAAGCTCCACCGATATTTATAATGCTTTTTCCGTAATCGGTCACAGCTCCGGGGCTGATTCTCTTTGTGGGTTGTCCTTTGCCTTTGATGTTTTGCGTCCTAAGCCGCCAATGGAATAAAGGAGTATTAGAACAACAAAACCATTTAAAGAGATAAACGCCCACATGCGGATTGAGAAGCAGAATTCTTTATCCATCATATAGGCGCTTTTTATTTTTAAATAGCAGCTGCGGCATCGGAAATCTATTATAGTCGTCCGATGTCTGTTTTTTATTCTTGCAAACGATATTCAACCTGCCGCCTAAGCGACACCTTGTTCCGCATGAAACGGCAAGCTTAAATTGCTAATCCTTGTCATCACATGTATAATAATATAATATGCTTTAGTTTAATGGGGGCGAATACCATGGCAAAAGCAAAGATAACGGCTGCATTCCATTGCAGTTTGGAAAGAGTCTGGGATGTCGTTACTTCACTTGAAAACTACTCCTGGCGAAGCGATATAACTGAGATAAAAGTGAAGGTTGCAGGGAAGGAATTCGTTGAATATACGAAAGATGGGTATGCTACCACCTTCACCATCACAGCTTTTGAGCCCATGAAAAAGTATGCGTTTGATATGGACAATGAAAATATGCACGGCCGATGGGTCGGATTATTTTCTAATGATCATGGAGAAACAGTCATCGACTTTACAGAGGATGTTACTGCGAAGAAAATAGCCCTGCGGCCTTTTGTCGGCATATACCTAAAGAAACAACAAGCCGCCTATGTGGCAGAATTGCGTAAGGCATTAGGGGTTTAGCAAATTCCAATCTGTCCGGATCTAGGGAGGCTTATGAATACATACAGAACAAACGAAATGGCGCGTCTCACGGGCGTTCATCCTAATACCGTCCGCTTTTATGAGGAAGTGGGATTCATAACGCCTCCGGAGCGCCTGAAAAACGGGTATCGGGTCTTTACGGAGCTGCACCTTAAGCAGATGGAACTGACCCGGCTTGCCATGCATGCCGAGGTACTCCAGAACGGGCTGCGGGAGAAGGCCATTAAAGTGATACGCCTCTGCGCCGCGCTTGACTTCGATCGCGCGATACAGTCAGCGCGGGAATACGAAGCGATGCTTGCAAGGGAGACAGAGAACGCGAAATCCGCTATCACTTCGGTTGAGGCCATACTGAACGGAAATCGCAGACTGGACGGTGTGTCCCTCAAACGCCGGGAGGCGGCAGAAAAACTTAATGTGACGTCGGACACGCTCCGCAACTGGGAACTGAACGGACTGATCACAGTAAAACGGCGGGAAAACGGCTATCGTGTTTACGACGCATCCGATCTGGAGCGTCTTAATATCATACACACGCTCCGCTGTGCGAGTTACTCGCTCACTTCCATTCTGCGCCTTATGAGCCATCTGGATAAGAATGAAGCCGCCTCGGTGGAGACAATTCTGAACACGCCGTCGGAACAGGAAGATATCGTTTCGGTCTGCGACCAGCTCATTATATCTCTGGAAAGCACACAAAAAGACGCGGAGGAGATGCGGGTACTCCTCGGGT
>JAYFQM010000010.1:0-23578 GCA_034927185.1 Oscillospiraceae bacterium
AGCAATTCGCAGCCTGTCCATATACATATGCAAAAATCAAGACCGCAGAGCTTTATTGCCCTGCGGTCCAAGAATTCTTATTTTGGTCCTAGTATTACGGGCTGGAGCTGTTTTCCTTCCAGCGCCGCCTCAATCGCCTCAGGCAAAAGCGAGAGGTCCGATATCATTGAGGTCGGCTTCCCGGCCGGATCATCCTGACGGAAAGGCACGAAATAAATGTTTTTTCGGTTAATGAGCTCACCTATGTTCTTTGCGTTTGCGCCCAGCGCGTCGTTCGTAGACACCGCTATGACAATCGGTCTGCCGTTTCTCAGATGCGCTTTGCAAGCCATCGCAACCGCGCTGTCGGCTATGCCGCAGGCAAGCTTTGCAAGCGTGTTTCCCGTGCACGGGGCGACGGCTATGATATCGAACAGCTTTCTGGGGCCGGCAGGCTCCGCACCCGCAATTGTACAGATGATCTCCTTTCCTGTAATTTCGGCAAGGCGGGTCCTCACCGTTTCGGCGCAGCCGAAGCGGGTATCCGTTTCAGCGGCGTTTTCAGACATTATGGCCGTCAGCTCATATGTCTCCGCAAGGCTTTCGGCTAAGGGCATGATTTTGTCAAAAGTACAGTATGAACCGCAGATCGCAAGCCCGAGCTTCGTTTTCTGCATAATGGCACCCTCCCGTCGGTTTCACAACAAATTCAGATCTCCCCACGTTTTTCCCTCATAATATTTAGAACGGTATCCTTGATAATCTTCCCCGCGGTAACGGGGGCTGTCTCCGCGGGAAGTCCCAGAGCCCAGATTATATTGATGTCTAGTCTCTTCGCGGCTTCAAAATCGAAGCCGCCGGGCCGGGACGCAAGATCAATGCATAGCGCATCCTTTTTAAGCATTCTCAGCTCTTCTACACCGAGGATCCGGGACGGAACGGTGTTTATGACCGTATCAAAGCGTCTGAGCTCGGCTCCCAGAGTTCTTGTATCCAGCGCCTCGCAGTTCGACGCGCGGATATACGCCTTATCGCCCTCTTTTCTCGCAGAAACCGCGACGTGGGCGCCAAGCGCCCGAAGACGTGAAGCAAGCATTTTTCCGATGCGGCCATAACCGATTACGAGTATCCGGCTATCCCAGATCGTAATCGGAGAGTTTTCAAGCAGCACGGATATCGCACCCTCCGCTGTGGCAAGCGCGTTGAGGGCAACGAGCTCCTCCCTTGTAAAATAATCTACAAAATCCAGTCCCAGTTCTTTTGCAAGCTTTGTAAGCTTATCACCTGGCATTCCGCCACAGATAACGGCGTTCTTGGGCAGGCAGCTCAATATTTCCTCCGCATCATGCCGAAAGGCGCTCAGCGGCGTGTTAAGCCCTCCCCGAATGTCCAGAACGGGCAGTGGCAGTATTACGCAGTCGGCATCCTGCGAGCAATAGCAGGCGGATATCGAGCAGCTTTTTATATGGTCGCAGGGCGCTTCGTCCAGAGCGAAGCAGCGCACCTCGTGTCCCTCGCTCTCAAGCATGGCGGCAAGTCGGACAATACGCATATCGCCGCCGATTACGGCAAATTTCATGGCACCACTTCCTTCTTCAATATATAATATGACGCCTTTTCATTTCGGTTACTGCCCGCAGACATTTGAAAAGCACATGGGCGTACGCATATTTTTGATGACAAATCCAGCGAAAGCTAATATAATATTTCTATATTTTTTCGGAGGGAACAATGGACAGAATAATCGAAGTCGAAGGTCTGCACAAATCCTACGGCGATATCAAAGCTGTAAACGGGCTGGATTTCTATGTCGAGAAAGGCAAGCTATTCGCGTTTCTCGGTCCCAACGGCGCCGGAAAATCGACGACGATCGACATGATCTGTACCTTTCTCAAGCCGGATAGCGGCTCCGTCACCGTGGACGGCTATGCGCTAGGCAGGGATGATACAGAGATCAGAAAAATTATCGGCGCCGTTTTTCAGGACGGCGTGCTCGACGAGCTTCTGACAGTCGGGGAAAACCTAAGGGTCCGCGGCGGCTTTTACGGTCTGAAGGGAAGAAAACTCAAAGAAGCTGTCTCGAGGACGGCGGAGCAGACAGGCATAACGGAGCTTCTTGGCCGCCCTTATGGAAAGCTCTCCGGCGGTCAGCGCAGGCGCTGCGATATAGCAAGGGCGCTGATAAACACTCCCAAAATCCTGTTTCTGGACGAACCTACAACAGGACTTGACCCGCAAACGCGCAAATATGTTTGGGATACGATAAGCGGAATCCGCGAGAAAAACGATATGACCGTCTTCCTTACTACACATTATATGGAAGAGGCCGCCGACGCGGACTATGTCATAGTCATCGACAAAGGAGAAATTTCCGCCAGAGGCACCCCCTCCGAGCTGAAGGAAAAATTTTCGTACGACAGGCTCGTTATATCCTCGCACAGAACGGTGGAGCTTGAGGAACGGCTGACATGCAGCGGCCTTGCCTGTTCCGCTGTCGCTGATACGGTCACGGTTCCGCTCTCCTCGACTCTGGATTCGCTACCGATAATTGAAAGCTGCCGGGATCTGATTGAAAGCTTCGAGGTTATTAAGGGTACAATGGACGATGCTTTTATCACCATAACGGGAAAGGAGCTAAGAGAATGATCGGTTTTGGAGTAAGAAACCTGAAGGTCTTTTTTAAGGACAAATCTTCAGTCTTTTTCTCTCTTCTCGCGGTATTTATTATCATCGGTCTTTACGCTCTTTTCCTTGGAGATGTCTGGACTAGCAGCATGAGCGATATTCCCGGCGTACGCTTTTTGATGGACAGCTGGATAATGGCCGGAATCCTTGCCGTTACCTCAGTTACAACAACTATGGGCGCATACGGCATCATGGTTCAGGACAAAGAGAAGAAAATTACAAAGGATTTTTCTTCTTCCCCTATCGGGAGCCGTAACATCACGGGAGGTTATATAATCGGCGCCGTGATAATCGGAATAATTATGAGCATCATAACGCTCGTTCTCGCCGAGCTGTACATACTGTCCGGGGGAGGCAGACTTCTGGACTTTCCCGCCCTTCTTAAGACGCTGGGCCTCATCGTTATCTGCACCCTGTGCAACTCCTCGATGATACTTTTCCTTGTGTCGTTTTTTAATAGCAACAACGCCTTTGCGACGGCCAGCACAATTCTCGGCACAGTTATCGGCTTTCTGACGGGTATATATCTTCCCATCGGCCAGCTCCCCGATGGCGTGCAGTGGGTCGTGCGCTGCTTTCCCGTCTCTCACGGCGCAGTTCTTTTCAGGCAGGTAATGATGGCGCCAGCTCTGGCCGGGAGCTTTAACGGCGCTCCGGCAGAGGCGGTAGACGAATTTAAGACGATGATGGGGGTCACGCTTTCCTTCGGCGATAAGCCCGTGTCCGCCGCCGTTAGCGTAATTATTCTGCTCGCAACTGCGGCCGTGTTTTATACACTGGCGATGATTAACCTCTCCAGAAAACAGAAATAGAATAAGAAAAAGAAAAACGCCTATAATTTACAAACAAAGGCTGAGATAAGGACTGAGCAAATGTTAAGTTTCAAACCGGTTACACAGGCCGACGGCGGTAAGCTGCGCGGCTATTATAAAAACTGCGATTTCAGGCTGTGCGAATACTCTGTCGGCACCAAGCTCATGTGGCGACCCGTCCTGCACCCCGAATGGGCGGAATCGGACGGCTGCCTGATCGTGAAAAACAATGTCGACGGACGGAATCTGTTCGATTATCCCGTGGCGGGGCCAGACGGGGACGAGGAGGCCGCTTTACAGACCATAGAAAGCTATTGCATCGACAACGCCATTCCCCTTGTGATTTCCGTCGTGCCAGACAGCAAGGCAGCCGTCCTGCTCTCGCGTTATCCTTACGTCAAGGTCAGCAACATCCGCACATGGAGGGATTATATATACAACGCGGAGGATCTTCAGAACTTCGCGGGACGCAAATACAGCGGACAGCGAAACCACATAAAAAGGTTCCGCAGGTCATATCCAGACGCCGTTTTCCGCCCGCTTACGGAAAGCGATCTGCCCGCCCTTGAAGGCTTCTGGAAAAGCTTTGAGGCCGAATTCGGAAAAGCCGATTACAAAGCCGAAAGGGAGCTTTCCCTGGCAAAGAAAATGCTGCGTATGATCAAAAAGCCCTGGTTCCTGTCCGCAGGAATCTTCGTCGGGGAAAAGCTTATCGCGCTGTCTCTTGCAGAGAGGTGCGGCTCGACGCTCATTATTCACATTGAAAAGGCCCTCTACTCCTACGAGGGGGTATATCCGACGCTGGTGCAGGCCTTCGCTCAGTATTTCGGGAAGGGAATGAGGTTTATAAACCGCGAGGACGACGCGGCGGACAGGGGTCTGCGCATCTCCAAACTGCAATATGAGCCGGTGAAGCTTGCACCGAAATACTATTTCGAGCCGCTGAACGAGCTGCTTTGCCATGTTAAGGAAATTCCTCTACTCAAAACGAAGAGGCTCACCCTCTCCGCCATCACGGAGGAGGACATTCCTGAATATAACAAGCTTGTGCTGGACACGGACAGAAACCGATGGTGGGGCTATGATGATGTCTCAGGGCTGGGGAAGCCGGTCGAAAAAAGCAGTTTCTTTGATGTCGCAAGGCAGGATTTTAAAAATTGCTCTGCGATAAACTTCGCGGTAAGGCTGGATGGGAAAATGATAGGCGAGGCTGTGCTTTACCGTTTCAATTACAGAGGAGACGCCGAGCTGGGCTGCCGCATCGCAAGAGAATATGCCGGAAACGGTTACGGGACCGAGGCCTTTTCCGCGGTCGCGGACTGGGCGCTTTACAGGGTCCATCTGAACAGGGTCGTTGCCAAATGCTACAGGGAAAACGAGGCGTCTTTTAACATGCTCTCCTCCTGCATGAGAAAATCAGGCGAGGACGAGACGTTTTTCTATTTCGAAAAATACGTATAAAAAAGAGGCGGAAGAATGTATCTTCCGCCTCTTTGCCGCACTCTCGCTTCTGCTGTTTTAAATTATCTCCGAAAAAGCCTGGATGCGGGTCTGCGCCTGCGCTTCTGCCTTCTGGTCGATCTCCATGTAAAGGCACGGGATTCCCTTGGCTTCGAGCGCTTCCTTGAGCAGGGGATAATCGTATTCCTCAGGATCGCAGAACTTCATCATGCAGACGACTACACCCTTGACATCATATTTTTCGACGTCTGCAAGGATCATATCAATTCGCTTCTTCTCTGGGTCATATGCAAGAGAGCAACCCTCGAAAATCTGCCACCACATAGCAAGGCGACGAATTGCGCTTTCGCCCTCGGCGGGAACATCGTAACGGAACTGCCTTGTCTCCTGAGCGAGGTCGTCGGCAGCAACGGAAAGTCCGTTTTCCGCAAGGATTTTCAGCATCGCGTCGTCGTCGGCCATAATACCGGTCATAAGGATTCTCTTTCCCTTTTTGCTGGCGGGCAGAACGGAAAGCGCGTCGCATAGCTCGTTTACAAGCGCCGTATGCTCCGGCTTTTCCATGAAGTATCCGCTCTTTATCACTGCATGGCGGATTTCCGGCGTTATAACGTCCGTATGCTCCGAGGCAAGGTCGGCAAAGTGGCGCAGCGCCCTCCTGTTTTTGTTGAAAACATTTATTGCTTCCGAAATCGCGGCGTCGCTTACTTTCGTGCCGGACACCTCCTCGAGCGCCGCAAGAACACGCCTGTATTCGCTTTCAAGGAAATTTACGCCAGCTTCTATCTTCCGCATCTGAGGGTAAGCAAACTGAATGTGCCTAATGGATGGTACGGCGACCTTAAAGTTCTGCCCGAGACACTTGAGCGTATCACAAAGGCTGGGTACAATAACCGCATCAACATCCCTGTAGGTGCCGTTGAGGCCATACTCAAGGTTGCTCATTAGAACATAGCAGCAGAACGCCGGGACATATTCCTTGGCCCTGCTTATTTCGACACTTCCGCCCCAAAGCCCTACAGGAAGCATCCCCGCCGCGTAAACGAGCTCTGCCGGAACGTATTCGGGAAAGCAGCCGACGACCTTCTTGCCGGTACGCTCCTTAAACTCCCTGACCTGACGCAACGGGTGCTTTGAAACATCAACCAAAGTGTCCAGAATTTCCTGATACTGTCTCATTCTTCAGCCCTCCCTTTTATTTTCCGCCATGACTTCCTTCAGGCCGTCAATTCTGGTGGAAAACTGAGCTTCCGAAAAGCCGCGCGGGTCGGCCTGATCTCCGTCGAATATTGCGTAAGGCTTGCCCGTTTTTTCGCTTGTGCGCTTTGCGATAGTATACTGCATCATGTCCCACACCTTGCAGCTCCTGTTCATGTGGTAGAGTGCGCCGTCGCAGCCGCTTTTCTCCATCAGGTCCGCTCTCGCGTCGACATGAAACTCGACGCATCTGGTGTTCGCTGTTCCGGCGTAGCCCCTTGCCATACCGTCGATCGTGGGCTCGTCGTAATACACCGCGAAGGCGTCCGGATAGGTACTTGCGTTCATGTTGATGCCGTTTTTAATAAGTGTTTTCGCGGTGAAGCCGAGGAAGGGCCATACAGCAATTCCGTCCCACATGACGCGGAACTCCTCCTCGCTCTTAAAGTTTGTCTTTCCCTCTTCGGTGAGCTTTTTGTGCTCCTTTGCCAAAAGCTCAAAAACCTCTTT
Organism: Oscillospiraceae bacterium; assembly: GCA_034927185.1. Taxonomy (GTDB): domain Bacteria; phylum Bacillota; class Clostridia; order Oscillospirales; family Oscillospiraceae; genus UBA2658. Next base: position 6,645 of record JAYFQM010000010.1, read on the forward strand.
AGAGGACTCCTTGCCGCGCGCGCAGACTATCAGCGCCATGTAATTGAACATATTGAAGCCGTTCATCGGTGAGGGTCTCTTCTTCAGATAGCTCATTGCCTCCTGCCAGGCCCTGGAATTCTCGTTCGAGATCCGCATGACCTCCCGAAGCCTGTCATAGTCCATCTTTTTTCCCGCAATTTTTTCGAGCTGACCTATCGCGTATTCAAACTGTCCTTTTATGTAGTCTACTCTCGCCTGATCCGGCTCGTACTGGTCGCTGAAGGGAATATCGATCATTATCATCGGTATATTGAGATTCTTAGAAAGGTTTTCATACCATTTAATGACTTCGTTGCAGATGTTGTTGCAGCAGCAGATAAAGTCCGGCAGCGGGATGGTCAGGGACTCCGCGAAACCCTCCTCGGCGTAGCCGAGATTGAGTCTCGCGTATGCGCACAGGTCAACGGAATAGCCCTTGCCTTCCGCGATGTCGATAAATTTCGGGGACTCCTTGCGCGCCGCGACAGCGCAGCAGTGGTTTTCGGGATATACATAGTCGAGGTCGAGGGCTTCGACTATTTCCTGAGGAAAGATCGAGGTGAGCCAGCCTACCGGCTTGCCCTCCATTTTCTTTTCAAACGCGTTCTGGTAATGCTCCATCTGAAGCATGTTCAGCACTTCCACGGAGGTCTTTTCTTCGTTCAAGACGCATTCTCCTTTACTTCAATTTGATAGCCTCGTCATAGGCGAAAATGGCGGCGCCCAGAGCGCCCGTCAGCTGAGGCATCGGCGCGGGAATAATAGTCATTTCGAGTATCTCCGACATGGCCCTCACAACTCCTAGATTCTGAGCGACTCCGCCTGTCAGAACGACGTCCGGTTCAATGCCTACGCGCCTTGCAAGCCCCGCCACCCGGTTTGCGACCGACATGTGTATACCCGCCGCGATATCTTCGCGCTTTTTTCCCGCAGCGAGCTGCGAAATGACCTCCGATTCCGCGAAAACGGTGCATACGTTGCTGATAGACACCCTTTCCGTAGATTTGGAGGAAAGCTCCGCAAGCTCTGACACATCGACCTCGAGTATCTTTGCCATAACGTCGAGGAAACGGCCGGTGCCAGCGGCGCATTTGTCGTTCATAACAAAACCCGTAAGAGTACCGGATGGACTGAGCTTCAGTGCCTTGGCATCCTGCCCGCCAATATCTATTATCGTACGCGTATGCGGCAGCAGAAAATGCACACCCTTCGCGTGGCAGCTCAGTTCGCTTATCTGGCTGTCCGCCTTGTCGAAGGTCAGTCGGCCGTATCCGGTTACGACTATGCGCGAAACATCCTCGGGAGCGAGTCCGGCCGCTTTAAAAACATCCTCATAGACTCTGCCTGGTCCGCTCGTCCCCGTACCCGTTTGGATAACCGTGCTTCCGGCTATATCTTTTCCGTCTTTCAGAGCGACGGCCTTACACGCCGTCGAGCCAATGTCAATTCCTATCGTGTACAAAGGGTCTCTCTCCTTACCCGTTAATTACTTTCGCTTCCTTCATTTTTGCAATCTCATCCTGGCCAAATCCAAGCTCGGTGAGAATTTCCACGGAATCGCAGCCGACATCTCCGGGAAGCCTTGTGTAATCGAGAACGTCCATGCTTCCGAAACGGACGGGGGTCGTCGCGAGCGCGCCGTGGTTTCCGTTGGTATAGTCCAGCTTCTTGAGGAACTCGTTGGCATAAGCCTGCTCATCCTTAAACACATCCTGCCAAGTGCAGACGATTTCGCCCGGTATATCCGCCTTATCCAGAATTTCCTTCCACTCCAGAGAGGTTTTTTGAATGAACTTTGCGTCAAACATCTGCACGATCTCCTCGACGTTCATAAGCATACCCATTATGGAGTTGTAATTCTCGTCTTCGGCAAGCTCGTCGAGACCAAGAGCTTTTGCTGCTCTTGCAAAATATGTAACATAGTCCGGCGTTCCGAAATAATACCATACCCCGTCGGAGCATTTATAGGTGTTGACCAGCGGGGTCAGCGGATGAGAGCGTGTATAGGGATAAACAGTGGCGTATTGCTCCCCTGTCAGCGGAACCGCAAACGCGAAAATACCGCAGTGGTAAAGGCTGACGTTGACATAGTCGCCCAGTCCGGTCTTTTCCCGCTTGTACAGCGCGGCCGAAATGCCGCCGGCAAGGAACATGGCCAGCTGATTGTCTCCGAAACCGGGGGCGTTTATTGTCGGTGGCCCCTCGCTGTCCGCCATCGCGTGCATAAAACCGCTGCGGGCAAAATAGGTGGTAAAATCGAAAGCCGGGCGCGCCGCATCTGGACCTTTTTCGCCAAAACCCAGAATATGCGCGAAAATGAGGCGGGGCTGTTTCTTGCTGAGCGTCTCGTAATCGAGTCCCATCGCCACGAGAGCCTCCTTGCGGAAATTGGTTATGAAGACGTCGGCCTCACCGACCAGCTTCCTCATGATCTCCTTGCCCTCTTCTGTTCTCTGATTCAGAGCAATTATGCGCTTGTTGGAGTTCGTGACGAAAAACGCGGGATTCTCCTCAACGTCTGTCGGGGCGAGCATGTTCATACCGAGCACGCGCACGGGGTCGCCCCTGTAGCTTTCGACCTTAATTACGTCCGCGCCCCAGTCACCGAGCACGCGTGAGCACATAGGGCCCGCCACATAGGTGGACATCTCCACGACTTTGATGCCGGATAAAATATTGTCTGCCATATACTACCTCCAAAAAAATATTTGAATATGCTTTGGCTGCATTTATATATTTAGCAAATACCGTGCCAACATGAAACCCGCATCATATATAGCGAAATTTTATGCAGTATTGAAGCTTTGCCTGCGTCTATTTGTGCATTATTTCCATTTGAGGCGTTGCAATTAAATAAAATAATTCGCATATTGCAACGATTAATTGCAATATGCGAATTATTTACTTACGACAAATCTATCTTTTCAGTTTTCTGTAAAGTGTGGAGGGCGGAACACCGAGGGCACCCGCAGCCTTGGGTACCGATTTGTACTTGTCCAGCGCCATATCGATAAGCTGCTTTTCCATTTCCTCCTGAGCTTTTGAAAGTGTAGTAAGCTGCGTGACTTTAACCGGGAGTTCGGAAATCTCCCGTCCCTCGTTTTCTATATCCATCTTCAGAATCGGCAGCAAATCCTCCTGAAGCAGCGGCCCGTCCTCGGACAATATGACAATACGCTCCACCACGTTTTTGATCTGCCGGACATTCCCGCGCCACGGCAGGCGGCATAGGTAGTTATATGCCGCGGCTGACAGCTGGACCGCTCTGTTATATTTTTTGTTATAGAGCGAGATGAAATGCTCAACAAGAGGAATAATATCCTCTCTTCTTTCTCTTACCGGCGCAACATGGATCGGTATAACGCTTAGCCTGTAAAGAAGGTCCTGCCGGAAGACCGAGTCGTCGAGCAGCTTTGATGAACTGAGGTTCGTCGCGCTGATATACCTGACGTCTATTACGGACTCTCTTGTGGAACCAATGCGCCGGAGCACACCGTCCTGCAGGACGCGCAGAAGCTTGCCCTGGGTTTCAAGCGGCAGGTCTCCGATCTCGTCAAGGAAGAAGGTGCCGCCGTCCGCCTCCTCCAGACGGCCTTTTTTGCCGCCCCTTTTGCTTCCCGTGAACGCTCCGTCGATATAGCCGAAAAGCTCCGATTCGATAAGCTCCTTTGGAATTGCGGCGCAGTTTATGGCGACAAAGGGCTTGTCCTTTCTGGCGCTGTTTTCGTGAATGAATCTCGCAATTTCTTCCTTGCCGACTCCCGATTCACCTGTTATAAAAACCGACGCGTCGGATTTTGAAGCGCGCATCGAGAGCTTGAGCGTATCCTCCATTTTTTTGCTTGAAGATATTATCGAGTCCGTTTTCTCGAATTCCGCAAGCTTCTGCACCATTACCGAATAAAAGCGGTTCAGCTTTTCGGCGGCCGCAAGCTGCTCTTCAAGCTGTATCAGCTTCGTCATATCGCGCCCTGTGGCAACTATATGCTGAAGCTGCCCGTTTTCCATAATAGGGATCGCCGTATACAGTATTGTCTTGTCCAGGCCCTTGCTTTCCAGCTTATACCTTATGTTTCTCTGAAGAGGGATCTTCTGCTTCGCGCAAAGCGCAACTACAGAGGTTCCATCATAGATCAGCGGCTCCAAAACCTCATCAATGCGGTGACCGAGCAGGTCCTCCGGCTCCATGTCCGCCATTTCCATCAGCTGATTGCTGGCTGTTTTGTTAATCATAATGACGGTCTTATCCGCATCACAGATCGCGATTACCGCATCAATGCCATCAATAACGGTCTGAAGGATGCTCTTTTCAAAGACATCAATATTTTCGCTTTTCGGTTCACCATTCATAAAGTTACCGTCCCTCGAAATATTTGCAGCCTGACAATATTATATCATTGTGCAAATGCGAGCACAAGCGGCGCGCAGACAAAAAATAGCGATACGCGGACGCTCTGTATGTCCGCATATCACTATGCGCTGGAGCTACGCCGTCAGAACCTGTAATTGGAATGAATAGCACTCGCGCGCTTTTGTTCCTCGGCAATTCTTTCAGGTGATAAATACCTTTTAAGCAGAGTGTTTATCCCGTAATTGTTTTTATTTATAAGCACCGCGGGGATAGTTGTGTCCTTGACCGGATAGTCCGTCACCGAAATTGGCAGCGGAACCATCTCCGTATTTTCTACAAGCCACTTCTCTCTGCGCGTAATCATGCAGTCCACGGAGCGGCTGTATATCGTTTCCATAGTCCCCTCAAGAGGCATCGTAACAAATTCAACGGCTTTCCCTTTGCACATGGCCTTTGAAATCTGCACCTGGTCAATGGCCTCAGGATCAACGCCCACCTTCATGCCGTCAAGTATTTCGGTGTTCTTATTATTCATAAAAACCAGACAATATGGCTCCTCGTAGAGGCAATCGGGGAGATCTAGCAGTAGCTCGATATTTTCATTCTCGGCAATGATATACCCCGCCGTCGCTTTTGACGTTACAATATAGTCAAAAAACTCCTTCGAGAGCATTTTTAGCCTATTTCCCGCACCGCTGACATAGGCTATCGCCGACTCTACAGGGAGCTTCCGGCTGTCGAAATACAGCGCCGACGCGAGGCTCCTGAAGCTGTCGTTGAAAGGAATCGGCATTGCTCCGACTATAGGGTCCCAGCCGGAATGTTTGCACAGTTTTGCGTAATCTATACCCGTAATCACCGTACCGAGTTTGCCGTTGCGGCTGAGCGAAACACAACCCTCCTCCTCGAGCAGGGAAATGGCGTTTTGGACTATCCCTCTCGAAACCGTAAATTTTTCGATATACTCGATTATTGTCGGCAGACGGTCGCCCACGTTCAGCGCCAGTATGTCCCGAGAGAGGTTTGCCGTGATTGACCCGTGCTTGTTGAATTTTTTTCTGTTCATATATGCTGCTCCCTAAACCCGTCGTTTAGTCCCGGAGATATTATTTTACAGCATATTTGTCGGGTTGAGAAGCCCTTTTCCGTCAAAAAATTGTTTTATCTTCTCAGCACATACGTAGCGCGGACCGGCTATAGCCGCGAATATTTCTTTTTTAGTCTTTCCGATACCGTTTTCCCACGAAGCCGTGCCGTCCAGTTCATAGATTCTCCTTGCAAGCTCCGTCATAAGCGCCCGGCCTTTTTCAAAATCCGCAAAGCTCTCCGGGATGATTTCGAAATGCATACGTTTCGACAGCAGGTGCCCGAAAACCAGAGCCCGCAAGCCGCATTCGTTAAGCGCCTCACGGTAAAGGCTCTCCGCTTCCCTCATTCCTAACACCGGAATCTCAAAGTCCGTGCAGAGCTTGCGGACACATTCGTCGCTTTGGCGTATTCGGTCCAGCTCGGAGTTCACGGCCTCCGGCACCGCGTGCCTGAGCCGGCGGAATTTTTCGATTTCGTCCCGATCGGAGCCTGCCCAGGTGTCGTCTTCTCCACCTCCGTATAACGCGAACACCTCAAGAAGCTTCGAAAGCTCCGCTTCGACCACTTCGAATTCTTCCCCTTCAAGCTCCAGATAGACCGCGCTCTTCGCGTAAGCCGGAAAATCAGGCGCGTACTTCAAAAGTGTCACTTCTTTTTTATACTCGTTGACGAGCTTCATCGACGCAGAGTCAAAGTATTCCTCAGCCGCGAGATAGATACCCGCGTCATTTTCAATGTCAAAATGAGCTCTGGCCGCTTCCGCAAAGGCCAGGGCTGTGTCGCTATCACGAAAGAAGAACATTACCCCCCAAATCTCGCGGGCAGGTTTCTCAAGCTCAAGCTCAAGCTCCGTCACGATTCCCAGCATTCCCTCACTGCCGCCCAATCTGTCTATAAGGTCGCAGCCTTCATGTACAAAGGCGGGTCCTTTCCCAGTAATGCCACGCCCCGGAAGGTTTGCGATTTCGAGGCGTCCCAGCTCCGGAACGTTACAGCCCGTTTTATCAAAAACGCAGTCTCCGCGGCGAAGCCTCAGAACGCTCCCATTTGTAAGCAATACGCAGAGCCCTGTCACTTTGTCGCTCGTGTCGCCGTGAAGCGGGGAATTCGAACCCTTTGCATTGCAGGAAAACATTCCTCCAAGTGTGGCGCTTTTTTCGCTTGGGTCAGGCAGAAAGGCCGCCCCGGACAGCCTGTCTACGTTCCTTTCGCAATACTCGATCAGATCGGAGAGCCTTGCTCCGGGTTCAAGCGTGACGAGCGTCCTGCTTCCAGAGGACCTGTATCCCAGGACTCGGTTCAGTTTTTCTGTCGAAATGATATGGCCACCGGCGGGTACCGCCGCGCCGCAGATTCCGGTCATGGCTCCCTGTACGGTGACAGATACGCCCTTCTCCCACAGCTTCCTGACCGTGCCGCACAGCTCGTCCGCGGATGAGGGGACCGAGAAGGTATCGCAGAAGCCGGTCATGCGTGATTCATCTCTCAGCCTACCCGCTTCCGTTTCGGACATTTTCATGACACCCACGGCAAAACCTCCTTAATCTTAGTCGTTTCTGTACCTGCGCAGAAGCTCCTCCGCAAATTCATTGCAGTCCGCTACTACGCCGACATCGCAGCATTCAAATATCAGCGCGTTTGGGTCTCGGTTCACCGCGATGAGAAGCCCGCTTTTATCAACTCCCGTGAGAAACGGCTTCGCGCCCGAGGCTCCGAACACGACGCAGCATCTCGGGGACAAAACGGCGGCTGAGCTTCCTATCATCCGCTCGCGGGGAAGCCTCCCGTCGTATACCGCGGGTCTGGTTCCTCCCAGCACACCGCCCATTGCTTCGGCAAGCTCCTCTAGCTTCCAAAAGTTTTCGGCTTTTCCAACGCCTCTCCCGGCAACGATAACAAGCTCGGCCTTTTTTAGCAAGTCTCCGGTTTCGGCGCTTTCGAATTCAAAATCGGAAAGCCACGCCGGTTGCTCCGTTTTAGCTTCAAAGCGGATAAGCTCCGGCGTCCCGGCGCTGTCTGTGCCGATATCGTCAGCTGCTGGTTCCATTGAGAGCACAAGCGGGAGTCTTTCGAATAGGAGCGAAGCCCGTAAATTGCCGGAATATACCGTTTTTTTTATGATTACGCCGCCCCCTTCGCGGCATAGCCCCGCCGCTCCGAGCGCACAGGCCGCGCCTGTCAGGACGGCAACTCTCGCGGCGAGGTCGTTGCCTCTGACGCCCGATGGAAAGATAATTACATCAGCGGGACCGGCGGAAAGGCACTCGTATACAGCGTCTGCGCAGCTATCCGGGTACCTCAGGTGCTCCTGTGAGGTCGGTATGATTTCCGTTATATTACGAAAATTCAGTTTTCCGGCTTCTTTGATATCGGAGATTCCTCCCAAAACCCAAAGCTCGGCCGAATCCCCATCATTTTCAGCCGTGATTTGCCTGAGAAGTGAATTGGAGGCTGAAAGCTCATCCGAAAAGCACACAATGACAAATCTCATCTTCCCCTCACCTCCGGATAGGCTTTCAGCAGCTTTGCCGCCTTTTCGGCGCAGCTTTCTCCCTCTATAAAGACGCAGGAGCGGCCGCTCCTTTCGCGGCTGAACGATTGAAAAACCGGATCCCTCTCCGTACCGGTCGGGGCTTCGTCCAACTCGAAAATTTCAGCGGAAAGCTTTGAGGTCGCAAGCTTCTGCCTCAAGGTAGCCATACGCAGATATGGGTTCACGCTGTTACTGACTGCATACAGCGCAGGTGCGTTTACCGTTGCCCTTCGCGTGCCGTCTCCCGCGTCGCAGCTTACCCGCAGCACGCTCCCGGAATATTGAAGCTCCGAAACATTGCTTATGCAGGGGAGTCCAAACCTTTTCGCCAGGTAATACGGCGTAAGGCCGTTATTTCCGTCCTCCGACTGTGCACCTGTTATTACAAGGTCGTATTTGCTGTCGCCTACAAGCTCGCTCAGATATTCCGAAAGCCTGTCTGGTGAACACATCGGTGTATTTGAGTGTCTACCCTGGATTATTCTCCCTATACCGACGGCGAAAAGATTTTTGAAAAATGCTTCATATTGCCCGCCGCCGACCGTAATCGCGGTAACGCTGACGGTCTCTCCCTGCTTTTCGGCACTTTCTTTTATACGAAGTGCAGTTTCAATCCCGGCTTCATCAAAGCAGTTTATGATTTTTTTCACATAGCTCAGATCAACTCCTGAGCTGTCTGCCGCCGCCCAATCTTTTTCCATAACCGGGTCAAGGTCGCTTACTATCTTAAAGCAGCAAAGAATTTTCAAAACGTTTACCTCATCAGCCCGTATTTTCTGCCTTTGCGGTCGGATACGTGATAGAGCGGGAGGAGCTTGTCGAACACCTTGTCGAACACCTCTCTGCTCATCTCGTCGTAGAATTTGTGCGCCTGCATATCCGGTTCGAAGCGGTTGCGCTCACGGACCATCGCCGCGCACGCCTCTTCGTAGTCCTTAAAATACCCCAGAGCCTTGAACGCTACCATGGCGCTCCCGACACCACAGGCCTCGTGCGTCTGTGTGCGCACTACCGGAAGCCCAAACATATCCGCCGTTATCTGGCAGATCTCTGCGCTCTGAGAGCCCCCACCCGCCACATACAGGGTCTTGATCTTTGTTTTCGCGCGCTTTTCCATCTTCTTCATTCCGCTGTACAGGCAATAGTTGATTCCCTCAATTATCGCCCTGTATACGTGGACCCTCGTATGTACGTCCGAAAACCCTATGATTGCGCCCTTTGCGAAGGGCATGTTCGTGTCCGCCGTGAAATAAGGCTGAAGCAGCAGTCCGTTGCAGCCCGCCGGCACCTCTTTCAGCCGCACATTTAGCAGTTCCTCCGGGGATACCCCCTGCTTCTCCGCCTCCATGACCTCCTTCGCGGCAAACTCGCGCTTGAACCACGAAATCAGCCAATAGCCGCGCAGAACCTCCTTTTCCGGGTTCCAGCGCCCGTCCACAACCGAGCAGTACGCCGGCATAAACGGCTCCGGCTCAACATAGTTTGAGGTTGACAGCTCAATCGTTGCCGTCGTCCCGAAGCTGATTGCCGCCTTGTCATCACTGATGACCGAAAGCCCCAGAGTCTCGCAGTTCTTGTCCGAGCCCGTCGCAATAAGCGGCGTCCCCTCCGGTATACCTGTCAGACGCGACGCTTCCTTCGTGATCCCTCCTAGCACCGTTTCCGGTTTTACAATTTCAAACCTTTGCGAACTCTTAACGTTGAAGATGCAGCTAGCAGGATTGCTTTTCGTCATCCATGTCCGCGTCTTGTTATCGAAGGGTATGCGTCCGCAGCAGCTCGCGTCCGTATCAATTATCCTGCCACAGAGCTTATAGTTCATATAACCGGACAATAGAATGAAATGCTTCGTCTTTTTCCAAATTTCAGGCTCGTTTTCTTCAATCCAGTTGCAGAAGGAAGCCTTTCGCTGTAGCGTCACTGTGCTGTCCATATTTATCGCCTTGAAAAGGGCGCGCATGCGTAACGGCAGCTTTTTTTCGCATTTTGCCTGCCGGTTGTCCAGCCATACGATAGCGTCTCTCAGAGGTTTGCCGTTTTCGTCAAGGCAAATGTTGGTAGCGCGAATTGTAGCCACGGTCACCGCAACGATGTCCTTCCATTGCTCCCCTGCTTGCTCCCTTAGCCGATGTGCACATTCGCAGATTACTTCCCAGTAAAAATCCGGCCGCTGCTCCGCCCACCCCGGATTTATGGAATAGTAAGGCTGTTCGTATTGCTTCTGGGCTATGTACATAATGTTCCCGCGTGGGTCGACCAGCACCGCCCGCGCGCTTTGCGTCCCTATGTCAAAGGTCATAACCAAAGAGTTATCCATTGCCAGCATCCCCCTTCTTTTCAGTATATATCAACATCGTCTGTCGCTACAAGGTCAACACCAAAATTCATAAAGTTGCTTACTATAACGTCTCCGCATTTTAGCTTTTTATCTACTACGACTTTGTTTATCTCCGTCATCGCGTTTTTAATTTCAGCCTTGGGAATCGGTCCTGTTGTTCTCACGGGCAGCACCGGGCGGTCCGTAAACGCCGTCGTAACAGTACTTGTAAGTGTTCTCTGGGGGCAGAGAAGCTCGCTTTTGGCGTATTCCTCGCCCTTTGGACATTTGTTTCCAGTCACGGTGACTTCGCCGCTGTTTTCCTCCGCGCGGAGGACGCAGCCGTTGGGGCATACGATACATGTGATTTCTTTTATCATCTTATGCCTCCTTCATTTCAAGTAAAATGCTGTCTGTTGCTTTGATCCCGCTGAAATCGACCACAATCCGTTCCATCTCCGGCGGCTTCAGCTTAGCGAATTTTCTTTTGAACACGCTTTTGCCGTTCACCAGAACATCGACCTCGGTCATGTCGCGCACGTCGCGGCTGCGGAAAAACATCACAGTTTCCGCGGTGTCGGAGCATAGGTCGAGCCTACCGGGAACGGCATAGGCAAAATCCTTGCCTGCGCCAATATCGACGAGTTCTCTTTTCCTTCCGCAGTAATCGGCGGCCGCGCTTCCTGCGGCGTCGCCCGACTCAGAAACATAGTCCACAAGGTCGTTGACATGCAGGGCATTTCCGCAGACGAATACGCCGTCCATCGAAGTCTCATAATTCTGGTCGCAGACCGGTCCCTTCGTCCTGGGATCAAGCTTTATATCCAGCGTTTCCGCCAGCTCGTTTTCGGGAATGAGCCCTACCGAAAGTATGAGTGTGTCGCACTCAACAACCTGCTCCGTTCCCGCTATCGGGCGCATGTTTTCATCCACCCGCGATATTTCGACAGCCGTAAGGCGGCCTTCGCCGTAAATACGCGTAACCGTGTGGCCAACATGAAGCGGAATATCGAAGTCGTCAAGGCATTGGGCGATATTTCGTGTAAGTCCGCTGGGTGCGGGTTTTGCCTCATATACGCCGATGACCTCCGCCCCCTCCAGCGTCAGGCGCCGTGCCATGATAAGCCCGATGTCCCCGGAACCCAGTATAACGCATTTTTTTGCAGGCATCTCGCCCAGAATGTTCAGGTAATACTGCGCGCTTCCCGCGGTGAACACGCCCGCCGGACGGGTGCCGTGTATGCTCACCTGCTTTGCAGTGCGCTCGCGGCAGCCCGTGGAAAGTACAAGCGCGGCGCTTGTTACGGAGCGTACTCCCGAACGGCTTACAAGCGTGATATGGAAGATATCCTCCTTTTTTTCTATGCGTGTGACAAAGGTCAAAAGCGACACCTCGATACCGGAGGTCTTTACCTCGTTAATGTATCTGTTGGCATACTCACAGCCGGAAAGCTTTTCTCCGAAACAGATGAGCCCGAAACCGTCGTGTATGCACTGGTTCAGTATTCCGCCCATGCGAGCGGCACGCTCGATAAGCAGAACGCGTTTTCCCTTTTTTTCTGCCGCGAGCGCCGCTGCGAGCCCCGCCGGTCCCGCGCCGATGACCGCCACGTCAAAATCAGTCATTTTTTTCGCCTCCCTTGCTCTTTCCGAAAAGCAGTCTGCTTCTGTTATCCGCTTTTCGCACCTCCTCAAGCGGTATGTGCTTTTGTTCGGAGATGATTTTGGCCACGTTGGGGCCGCAGAAGCCTCCCTGACACCTTCCCATGCCCGGACGGCAGCGCTTTTTTATGCCGTCTACCGTCTCGCATGGAACGCTGCGGTTTAAAGCGTCGATAATTTCACCGCGGCTTATTTCCTCGCAGCGGCACACGATCTCGCCGGAATCGGGGTTTTCGGCAATCAATGCTGACCTCTCCGCATCACTCAGCCTCGCCACACGGGGAATCCCCTGCCGGCGCGGATTGAAGCCTTCGTTCGGCAAAACCTCCTTGCCGCTGTCACGGAGAAGCTCGACGCACATTTTTGAAACGTCGAGGGCTATCGCGGGTGCCCCAGTAAGGCCCGGAGACTGAATCCCGGCTGCGTGAACTATGTTGCGCGTTTCTCGTCCCTTTTCAACAATGAAGTCCTCCTCGAAGGTAGGCGCGCGGACTCCCGAGAAATATGTAATCGTATCTCCTCTGGAAAGCTTTTCGGTCGCTCTGCACTGTTTTTTAAAAACCGCGGCGATGTTTTTATCCTCGGTCGTGAAGTCCTCTTTCATATAGGTTTCAAAAGCGTCGGGGCCTACGAGAACGTTGTTGTCGATAGTTCTGACGACACCTCCGCCCTTGGTGTTGCCTTCGGTTTTCAGCTCGCTTAGGACTGAGTAGGACGTTCTGACTATACGCACAGCCTTTTTGTCGAGAATGGTGTTCGTACCCTTTCTCGGATGGATCGAAAAGAAACGGTCGTGCGCCATTCTTGCGATCTCCTCAGTATAAACACCGGCTGCGTTCACGACGACCTTGGGGTATACCGTTCCGCGGTTCGTTGAAACGGATATTATCCTGTCTTCCTCCAGCTCCATTCCAAGGACCGCGGTGTTCAGCGACAGCTTAGCTCCGTTGTCCACGGCGTTCTCCCCGTAGGCAATTGTGAGGTTGTATGGGCAGACGACTCCTCCCGTCGGAAAGAACATTCCGCATTTGAATTCCTTTTTAACCGCCGGCTCGTGCTCCAGCAGTCTTCGGCGGCCCATAACCCTAACGTTCCCCAGCCCCATGTATTTGAAATAAATCTTCGACAGATAGAGCAGCGGTAAATATTTTAAGGTGTCGAACACCATCGTCTGTCCGCAGCGGTCGAACTCAACGTCCAGCTCGTCTGCGATCCTGCCGAACATGCGGTTGCCAGCCAGATTGTATTTTTGCTTCATGCTCCCCTTTACAAGATCCACACCAGGATGGACGCAGCCGTCGTTCCTCCCGGAAGCACCCAGCGCAAGATCATATTCCTTCTCCGCGAGCAGAACGTCGAGGTCCCATCTCATGAGCTCTCTTGCAATTGAAGCCCCGACTATGCCACCGCCGATAACAAGCACATCGGGACGCAGGCCGTCTATCGCCTTGTCTGAAACTTCCGGCATACGCATAGCCGGAATCTCGCCACCGGTGAAGCGCGCGTTATTAATAACATGTATTTTGCTGTATTTTTTTGCCGCGCAGAATCCGGCGTTGACTATGTCACTCCAATTCGGGCTTTCGCCCGTGAGAACAAGCCCCTCCGGAGTTTCGCTTACGGAAAACCCATCAAACCCGTTCTCTTTCAATTTTTTGTTAATTTTTTTAACATCCACAGCACACCCTCCAAGCAATGCTTTTTCCACACCCCGTCAGACTAACAGAATTCCCTCGTTCAAAATTTCATTGGGATCGAGAGCTCTCTTGAGCTTATACATTAGCTCATATGAACTGCCGTGTTCCTCCGGCATCCATGCGGTGCGGTACTTTCCGCTGCCATGGTGGTGCGCTATGCTGCCGCCGCGCTTAAGGGTTTCCTCCATAATGATTCTAATAACGTGCATATAGTCCTCTTTCACAGTACCTTTGCCGCGCACCTGAAAAAGAAACTGAAAGTATATATTCGTTCCGTTTATATAGCTGTGAGATGAATGTCCGCCGATGGCGATGAGATTTTCAAGCTCCTCCGGCATCCTTTGGCAGACAGCTTCATAAATACTGCCGATTTCCGACCATGACGCGGAAATTTCGCAGGTATCGACGCAGGTGTTCATGGAGTACATCTGGCTGCTAGTTTCCTCGAGCTCATTGCTGATGTCGTTCCGGTGCTCCACCCATGATTCGACCGGCTTTGTGCCGAGAGACTGAGCACCGTGCTTTTTGACGATTGCGTCAACCGCCGCGCCGGTCGCATCGGTTATGGGTTTCGGGCCCTCGGCAAGGAAGAGCAGTAGGGCTTTGCCCGGATCGGTAACGGCATTGAAGAGTATTTCGACCTCCGTCGGGTCATGGAGCCTTACGACGGCGGGGCGGTAGCCCTCGACCATGATTTCTCGGATAGCCTCAAGTCCGGTCTGTATATCGTCGATCTGGTATGCGCACATCCAGCGCTCTTCAGGTTTATATTTGAAAATTTTTACAGTGACCTCGGTGATGAAACCCAGCGTCCCCTCACAGCCCAGAAACAGCGCGCGCAGGTCAGGGCCCACGGAACGGCGCGGAACATTTTTTATTCGGACGATATCGCCGTTGGCAAGCACGGCCTCGAGCCCGACCAGCAGGTCCTCAATACCGCCGTAAAGTGTGGAGAACTGGCCTATGCTTCTTGTGGCGACAAGCCCGCCCATCTGGGCCAGCGGCAGAGACTGGGGGCTGTGCCCCGTGGTGTAGCCCATTTTGTTTAGATAGTTTTCAAGATATTGCAGGGGAGTTCCGCAACGTACGGTGACCTGCATATCTGTTTCGTTTACATCAAGGATTTCATTCATCTCCGAACCGTCCAGCATGACGCCCCCCTCGACCGGCTCTATGCCCATGGTGACGCTGGACCCTCCGGTTCGCGGCGTGACCTTGACGTTATTCTCATTCAGAAACTTCAAAATCGCGGAAACCTGCTCCGTGCTCCTGGCCTTAACTACGCAAAGCGCCCTCGGCGCATCGAACACCCCGTCGTCGCGCTCGTAACGGCGAAAGCCAATGTAGTCCTTGGCTGCTTCTCTGACCGCTTCTTCCCCAAGGCTAAGCCTGTCACGGCCGACTATCGCCGCGAGGCCCTCAAGAATTTCTCCGTTATTCATGTTTTCTACTCCTTATTTCTAATTTACAATATTTTGTACTTATAAATTCACTCTATCACAGGCCTGCTCTTCTGTCAATCATCACAGCCGCCTAAGATTTCGAAATTTTTTTGACATCTCCGGCATTCCACGTCTTATTTATTGCTTATTACCGGACAAATTGTTATAATATGGCTGCAGCGCAATATGATTCTTCTTCTCCGCATATGGGCCGTTCGGCGGGCTGTCCGCGTATACCGGCGGCCGGCATTCATTATAAGGAGCTTAAGCCATGGAAAAACTGACAAAGCGTTTATGGGCATCCTTTCTTCTTCTGGGCCTGACGGGACAATTCGCCTGGACGGTTGAAAACATGTATTTCAACGTTTTCCTTTACAACACGATCTCGACCGACCCTTCCTACATAGCGGCGATGGTTGCTGCGAGCGCCGTTGTCGCAACGCTGACGACCCTGTTCATGGGTTCTCTTTCCGACCGCGTCGGGAAGCGCAAAGTTTTTATCTGCGTCGGTTATATAGTCTGGGGCATCTCCACGGCGGCCTTTGGGCTGATAAGCGTTCAAAACGCCTCCAAGCTGTTTCCTGCGCTGAACGCCGTATGGGCTGCCGCGGTGACAGTCATTGTAATGGACTGCCTGATGACCTTTTTCGGTTCCACCGCCAACGACGCTGCCTTTAATGCCTATGTAACGGATGTCACAAACGATAAAATCCGCGGAAAGGTCGAGTCGGTGCTGGCCGTTTTGCCGCTTGTCTCCATGCTGATAATCTTTGGAGGCTTTGATTTCATTACAAAGCAGGGGCATTGGAGCCTGTTCTTCGGCATCTTCGGCTGCCTTGTGACGCTGACCGGCCTTGTTTCCGTTTTCCTTATACGGGACAGCCATGTAGCGGCAAGGAAGGAGCCGTTTTTCAGAAATCTTTTGGCGGGCTTTCGCCCGTCCTTCATAAGGGAAAACCCCGCTCTGTATCTGACGCTTGCCGCCTTTGCCCTATTTTCCTGCGCGGTGCAGATTTTTTTCCCGTATCTCATAATCTATATGCAGAATTACCTGCTTATTGAAAACTACGCCGTTGTACTGGGAATAGTGCTCATTCTGGCGTCCGCCATCAGCGTTATCGGCGGGCGCTACATCGACAGGATCGGAAAGCTAAATTTTGTCCTTCCGGCAGCGGCGGTCATGTTCGTAGGGCTTCTGGGGATGTTCTTTGTCCGCGGCTCCGTCTCTGTCATAGTGACAGGCACGGTCATGATGGGCGGATATATGCTGGTGACATCCGCGCTTTCAGCGTCGATCAGGGATAATACGCCGGAGGACGGCGTAGGGGAATTTCAGGGAATACGCATGATCTTCGCGGTGATGCTTCCAATGATCGTCGGCCCGTCGATAGGCGCCGCAGTAATAAAAAACAGCGGAAGCACGTATACCGACCTCGGAGTCGTCAAAGACGTTCCGACTCCGGCGATCTTTCTCGCCTCAGCCGCGGTGCTGCTCCTGATTGTTGTTCCTGTCATTTTTCTGAAACGGAGAGAAAAACATGAAAACGATCTGGGGAGATAGACTCGACAAAAACCATGTGCTTGAGGATTACCCCCGCCCTCAGCTCAGGCGGGACAGCTATCTGAATCTCAACGGAGCGTGGGAATACGCGATTACTGAAACAGAGTTTCAGCCGGAGAAATACGACGGAGAGATTATTGTACCCTTTTCGCCGGAAACCGAGCTTTCCGGGGTCGGGCGTACGCTTTCACCGTCGCAGACACTCTGGTACAGGCGCGCTGTGCGTCTGCCGGAAGGCTTCATCCGCGGAAGGGTCCTGCT
>JAYFQM010000027.1:0-19516 GCA_034927185.1 Oscillospiraceae bacterium
GAAATTGTAATATACGTTCATCAACCGGGAACAGTGCTTCAACGAAATCATCTTTCCATGTGAGGTTAGCACCCTTCTCTTCATCCATTCTGCCTACCCTCCTCCATCACCTTATGACACTAGATTATTGGGCAAGTTGCAACTATTGTTACAACAGGCTATTTTTTGCAATACTTTACGTTGCCAATTAGATAGTCTCAAACTAATAGTTTTAGGCTGTGGCATATTAGTTTCGAAAATTGCTGTTAATCCCTGTTTTATAATGTTTTTTCTGTCTGGAGAAACAATAGAAACATAACTTTTTACTAAGCTTCTAAATCCGACGGATTCCGATTGAAATTTGCCTGCAGACTGGTCTTTTTGGGCCTGCTCTATTATAGCCTCCCTGTATTTTTTGTCGCTCATGTCAGGGTGTTTATTGGTATTAAAATGAAAATCCGAATAATCAGGCAAGGGTACATTCCCAATTTTCCCCGATCTAGATAATTGAGTTTGTGCAAAAGTGCTGTGGTTTATAGGTAATAAAGGACGCTGAAACTAGAAAGAATTTTCATTACTCCGCAAGAACAATAATGCTATCTACTCATACCAGCTTGTGCAGGATAACATATCCACCAGCTTCTAATTTGAACTTTGTATAATTGCTATGACAGGCTTGTTCTCGGCCTAATGTCATATACCGTACTTTTATTTTTCTGTAAGCCCTAATTGTGCTGCATAAGTTATTACTTGTGCTCTGTTTGCAAGATGCAGCAGTTCAATAATTCTGCCCATATGGTATTTTACAGTCCGTTCAGAAAGTCCGAGCCTTTCTCCTGCCTCTTTATATGTAACTCCGTCTGCTACCATTTTCAGAATTTCCATCTGACGTTCAGTAAGACTCTCTTCCTTTTTCTCGCTCTTTTCATTTAAATTATTCCCTCCCTTGACATTCTTTAGTTCCTTAAGAATGCTTTCCGCAATTCCGGGCGAAAGAGTTATATTGCCATCACTGATATCGTTGAGCATGCCTAAAAGCTCATCGGCATTTATGCTCTTCATCAGATAACCTGATGCCCCGCACTTTATTGCTTCATAAACAGCTTCATCCTCATCGTAGGATGTGAGCATAACTATTTTTATTTCAGGCAGTTCCGCTTTTATAAGTTTCAACGCTCCAAGTCCGTCGCATTTGGGCATTCTTATATCCATAAGTATTATATCAGGTTTAAGTTCCCTGGCTTTTTCCAGAGCATCAATACCGTTTCCTGCAGTTCCCAATACGCATATCCCATGCGTTTGGAGAAAATATTGAAGGCCCTCCATAAATATTGGGTGGTCATCAACGAGCATCAGTTTCATTTTCTTTCTCCTTTTTTTCGATCGGCACCTGCAGCATTATTCTACATCCTTTTCCAGTAGATGAATCAATAATTAACTTTCCCCCGATCTCTGAAGCACGTTCATACATAATATCTAGCCCAAATCCACTATATCCGCCTCTACCTGTAATTTCAAATCCTTTTCCGTTATCTTCAATGATAACACTCAGCATTTCTTCAGACATAGAGACTGATATTGTTACCGACGTAGCGCCGGAATGCTTCGCAATATTATTCAGCGCTTCACGGATAATATTGTGTACATTGATCCATGTACCAGGCTTAAGTTTATCTTTTACCAATTCCGAAATTCGTGGTTCAATAGTCAGCCCCGTCTGCTTTTCAAAGGCACTGATATCTTGTTTGAGCATCATTAAAAAATCAGTCTCAAGCAAGGCCATGCTTCTTATGCTGTGTATATATGCCCGCAGCTCTGTGTGAGCGGATTGGGTTACATATACCAGCCTGTCAAGCTTATCGGAGACGGCAGTAATTCCCATATTTTTTAGCTCTTGCTGGATGCCCTGTGCCTGAAGATTAATAAATCCCAGAATCTGACCTAAGTTATCGTGTAAATCTCTCGCCGTTCTCGCTCTTTCCTCGTCTGCTGCGAGCTTCCACTGTTGATTCAGAAGTTCTTCCTGCCGACGCTTTTTCTCTGTTATCTCATTTGCAATTACAAGTCTCCCTGCGGGCTCACCCTTTTCTCCAAAAATCATTGAAAACTCTGCCTCGTATACTTTAGAATCAGTTGCTCTTTCGCCATCAGAAAACTCAAATCGTGAAATGCTGAGATCGGAACAGGCTTTTGATAACTCCGGAATTTCACTACATACATTAGCAGCCTGTCTGGCAATCGCTCTCGGTGCGGTACGTCTAACAATTCGTTCAAAGGCGGGGTTTATATCCAAAACCCGGTTTTGCATATCGATCACCATAACGCCCGCGTCCATATTCCTCACCACAGTAGCCCATGCTACCGGAACTATATCAAACAGCTTCATCCGGAAAATGCCCCAAGCAGCAATCAGACCGGCTGGCCCGAAGAAGGCTGGCGTAACATCAAACGTATATGACGGTATAATTCGTGATACAAATAGCAGATTGGGAAAGAATATAAAACTCAGGGCAAAAAACAAGGAGAGCGCTTGATTCCTATAAACTTTATTTTTGCTGAATGACATCTGGACGAGAAGTATCCATGAGATAAAATTCAAAGCATAAGAATAGATAGTATGAATAAAAAATACGGAGCCATACTTCTTGGCGATAACGGGAAACAGTCCTGTGTAATCCATATGTAAATCATATCTTATCAAACCGAATTTGGTATCCGTCCATATAAGAATGAAAATTAACGTCGGAAGAATGGCAAGCCATAGGATCTTTTTGCTTTTTACCAGCCAGCCATATCCTGCAAACTCTGAGCAGAGCCCGAACAACGCCACCGGCGAGAAACAGTATGCAAAATACTGGATATTAGCCCAAAACAGTTTTGTACCAAAATCACTGCTCGATATTTCCAGCGCATTTGCCAGCGACCATACTGTTAGGACAAACATGCTTGCTATGAAACTGGTTACACCCTTCGCGTTCCGTCTTTTTATGGCTGCATATATGCCAAGAAACAGAGTAACGGACGAAGAAGCTATGAGCAGCCATATATATGGTACGTAACTGTACTTCAACATTCTTCCTCCTTATGATAATTTAATATATAATAGCATATTTTTCGACATATGAAAATATTGCTGACCCTTTGGGATAGTGTTCCGAAGGGTCAGCTTTTTATCACCATTCTATATTTTCGACAAGCCTTTCGAGCATAGCCGCGACCTCTGCTCTGGTCGCTGTTCCCTGAGGATCGAAGATATTCCCGGTTTTTCCTTTGATAATGCCGGCGTTTACAAGAGTATTGACTCCGCTTACTGCATAATCACTGATTTGGTCGGCATCGCTGAAATAGGTAGACCTGCTCTCCAGTTTGTCCATGGACAGGCCCATATAATTAATGAAGTTAGATATGATAGTCGCCAGTTGCTCACGAGTTATTGGCTGCTCTCCCATAAAGTGGCCATTTCCGTCTCCTTTGACTATACTATTCTTTGCGGCCCAATCAACGTAGGCGGCATAATACATGCTGTCTTCAACGTCGCTGAAACGCGATTCGCCCCTGACTTCGGCATCGGCATCGGCCAGTCTTCCGAGAACGGTCACTATCATCCCTCTCGACATGCTAATGTTGGGACTGAACAGGCCGCCACCCGTGCCATTGAAAAGGTCCCGGGATGAGACAAAATCGATGTAGTATTTTGCCCAGTGCCCTTCCGTATCGCTGAAGGTCTCCGCGTTGTCGGCGACAGAGAACGTCGCGGAGCCGATTAGCGGGACAGTCAGCACTCCATCGTTTATGACGGACATCTTTATTGGCTCCACCGCGCTGCTTTCGTATATTTTAAGCACAGCAGCCGTGCGGTCGCTTCCATCCTGGTCGGATAGAAGGGCGACCGTTCCGCCACTACCGCCCTGAACAGGTAGCAGGACGATGAGGCCACCGTCTATTACCCCCAGCTCTTTGCCGTCTGCCGAAACTATTACTGTGGTTTTTCCATTCTCCGATCCGATGAAGAACGTGATTTCTTTTGCGTTCAGCCCGGCGATTGCGGAAAGCGCTCTGTTCCTGATCAGCAGATCGGCATCCGGCGTTCCCAGATCGAGCATCACCCCAGAGGACATTATGTCTGAAACAGCCAATCCGGACATTTTGAACACGACCTTGTTTGCATCGCCGCTTATAATGGGTTTTATTTTTATAGCACCGCTCCCAGCGTTGGACGAGATAAGTCTCTGGACGTCGGAATCAGATAGGTAGAGTGTGGCGGTACCGTCCACCGCCGATGCCATGAAATCCGACGGGATACTAACCTCAGAAGGAAGATTATTGAAAAGCTTGATATTATAGGTCTGCGTGGTTGTTCCGTCGGCCGCGGTCACAACGACATCTATATCATTGGTGCCGTTATATAGCGGGAGCGTGATATTGCCCAGATTGGTCTTTGAGCCGTTTACGGTGACTTCCGCGTTGGGATCCTCAGTAGTTGCCGAAACCAATGTCTTTGCAAGCTCAGCGGTTTTTTGCGAATACTCTGTCGTTCCGCTCTTAAACTCAAGGGGAACGCCTGAAAGGGAGAGTGAAGCAAGCTTTGCGTTATCTTTCATCGAATCATCAAGTACGGAGTTGGTATACGATACAGACAATGAAGCACCCTGCTTATCGAATAAGAACTCCTTTGTTTGCGTACCCTCGCCTTCGAGCGTGATAAAACCGTTATTCGCTGCGTTCTTGTCATAGCTCTGTCTGCTCTCAAGTATGTTGCCAGAGCCATCGAGAAGACTTACGATCAGATTGCCTGTCGTTGTTTTGACCAGCGAGTTGTTTTTAAGGGTTACAGATGCTTTTGTAGCGCCGCTTTCGTTTGTCTGTTCAGTCGAAATGGAGACCGGATCGCCGCTGTCCGCGAGGAGACTTTTAAACAGAACGGACCCGACGTTATTTGTTTCATCGTATTCTTCTATGGTATCCATGCCGCTTGCAGGGTCGGAAGTATCGATATGCTCCTCGACCCAGATCTTCGCGTATATCCTCACGCCTCCGTCCGGTATCTCGCTGTCGCTGCCTTCACAGCTTATGACATAGTCTTTGATATTAAAGGTGAATTGGTGCGTATACGCACCCGCGTCTATCAACGCGAAATCGCCGGAATCGACAGAGCAAACGCCTCCCTTTTCCTGCCCGGACACCTGTGTTAGGGGGAGTGTGCAGTCCTCATCGGAATAAAATCCTATTTTCACGTTCCTTCCGCTGCCTGAAAGCACCGAATCGCTGCCATTATACAGCGTCACCTGCATTACACGTTCTCCGCTCTCGCTGGAAACTGTCTCAAGCTTCGCTATGCCTATATCCGGTATATCGAGGTTCAGCGTGCCTGTTTCGGTACCGGTATCTCCGCCGGAAAACTCCGCCGTCACGGTGTAGGTGGGGTTTACGAGCCTATCAGAAGGTGTTTCGTAATATGCGGTTAGAACCCCGCTCTCGTTGGGAAGGATGGGGTAATCGGCCGTGAGTTCAGTTTTTGTTCCGCCGACTTCGGCAGTGATACCAGTTATCGGGTCTACTCCGGCATTGTAAACGGAAAGTTGTACTGGTATTTTAGCCCCTCGCATTACGGAAGTGTAATCCACCGCGACATAATTTACGCCGATGCTGTTGCTGAAGCTGCCGGACGCCGTATACAGATTTGATTCCGCGGATGGCACGTAAACCGTTTCATCCGAACCTGTCCCGCTTTCCGCCGCCGGTATAGTTACCGCCTTATATTCGCCGCCATAATACGTGCCGAGCAGGACGGCCTTCACAGAGTCCGATCCGTTATTATACACGCTGAAATAATCGACCAGGGTATAGTCGCCCATTTCCGCAACTGTCAGCGGAGCTGTTAAGTAGATTCTACCGCTGCTGTCCCTGAATTTCACCGCTTTCAGCACATCGTGTCCGGCGCCCTGCTCGTCGCCGTCCGATGAGCTTTCCGTCTCGGTCCAGAGGATAGAAAGGTCGTTTATGCTGTCCGCGTTGTTTACGAAGCGGAAATTCCTGCTGATGTTAACCGAGTCGTTGGCATTCACGCTGTCGATGCTGTCAATAAAATTGTCATAGATGGCGCCGTTGCCGTCGACTGCGCACAGGCGTATATCGTTGGTTTGCACCCCATCTGCGTCATGTTCACTGAACCAGCCAATGACGAATCGTTCCGTACCGTCACCGAATTTTACAGTTGTAATTTGTGGGTTTTCGTCCAGATAAGCATCGTTCGTCAACCTTACGTTTTTGACAATTCCCGCATCCGGGTCCACGACGGTATATACAGTCTCAAAATCGCTGTTCACTGAGCTTCCAGACGCCGCCGTACCATCGTCAGCCTCTATCGTATAGGCGACACAGGCAGTCCCGCCGTCCAACATAGCCGCTTCAAGACCCTTTACGGGGCCGGATGTGCCGTTATACAGCGTCTGCACTTTAGACCATGTTTTGCCTTCCATGTCATAGACCTTATACAGAATCGTATCAGCGCCATCGAAATCAAGCGGGTTTGCTGAATTCGTGGCATAGACATTTCTCCAAGCGACTACGACATGAGACCCGTCCGTGGCCACCGCCGGAGCAAGATCCGGCGAAGCGTTGTCCGTAAGCTGCACGGTCGTCCAGCTAGTACCATCATAGACCGCTGCCATTATCTCCGTGCTACTGCTCATGAGCGCTATATCCGCGTTCGTGACCGTATCCCCCGCATCCTTGTCTATGCTCTGGCTCTGCCTGACCCATGCGGCCGCAGCGAAGCTTCCGCTTCCTGCAAGCTTGAGCTGTGAATCGCCGTAATTATCCGGGCCATCGCCGACCGGGGTGCCATTGGGGTAGCCGCCGGAGCTCAGCTTTGTCCAGCAGACCTTCGTCTCCTCGATGTCCGTTGAATCAGCGTCAGATACGTACATCATTATCTGCCCGTCCTTCGTCAGCACAGGGTTGGAATACGGATAGGCGTTCGTCTCTATGCTTTTGACTTCGTCCTTGGAATAGCCGAAGGATGCAAACAGGCGCATGCCCGATGTGTCCGGACCGTTCCATGAGCGCACAAATTCGTCCAGGTAATCGCGACTTTCGATCTGGATACTGCTGTAAACAGGGCTAAGCGTGGTCACTGACGATTCTTCCGTCGTTCCCAGCAAATTCACCGTCGGGTAAGGGTTTCCCTTCACGGTTTTCCACGTTTTTTGGATATCGTCCCATTTTTGAGATTTCTCGTCCGCTATATTGTAGCTTGCCGAGGCAATCACCTTTTCATATGAGACGAACAGGAATTTCGCTACAAATTCGATGCCGACCTTGCCGTCCGCCGTGAGAGACTGTGCAGTTGTCGCCTTGCTGCTTATGTACGGGCGGTTCAGAAAATCGAAGCTCGCATCCACGGACACCTGTCCGAACAGCCCTATTCTCAGGGCTACTACCGAGTAATCGAAGCCGAGACCCGCAAAGGCACGCATGTATGCATATAGTCTAAGTGTAGTTAGATATGTATTGGCCGGATACTCTTTATATTTGTCCTCGTCATCCGATTCATATTTTGCTTTGACGGCCTCACCTCGTTGGATCGCGGCCTTGAAGACCACTTCGGCTGTGCCTCCGAGCGTAAACTGGCCCGTGACCGGGACACCTCCGACCACTGTGTTGTAATTCCAGCTGTAGCTATAGCCTCCGCCGGCGTTGAAACCGCCGTTGAGGACGTTGAATTCCCACTTGCCGTTATCGTTGTTATACCTCACCTCGGCTTCCATGTAGCCACCTAGGGTATAGGCTACGCTTCCGTCGCCGTTCTTGCCGTTTACTATGTTCTTGGCCAGCTTTTTCTTCTGGTCCTTAAGATATGTCTTGTTCTGCATGGCGACAATGTCCTTCAGGGAAGGCGTGGCATCGATATCGCTGCTGATATCGTCTTCGGCATATACACCTGTCGCGTTGTCGTTGGACATGTTGCCTAGATTGAGGCAGATGAACGCCGAAAAGACGGTCGGGTCGGCGGTCGGCGCGAGCTTGATGCTGAACATACCGGCAGTGGCGTTACTGTCTATGCCCATATTGCATAGGAAATTCAGCCCAGCCTGTATTACCTTGTCGTCTATGTCCAAATCGCCGGCGTTGGCTCCGAAATAGTTGCTCATGGTATCGTGCCACGAGTTTATTTCACTGCTGTCCTCGGCCTTTTGCATATTGAACATATTTGTGACCCGGAAAGGCAGAGTAACCGATTTATACTGACTTCCGTCGACCGCCGTCTCGTAAAGTGTCATACCGCGGTCTTCGCCCGATTCGAGCCAACCATCCATCGTGTCCCTGCTCATGACAAAGGTATTGCGTGTAGCCTTTATGGTGGAAAACGGATATACCAGCGACTCGGACGTCTGCCCTGTTGGTGTGATACCGTATTCGTCCTTGAGCGTCAGGCTGTGCTTAGAATTGTCACTGTTCAGGTCTTCGCCCCACCACAATACGGTCGTCAGCAATTTCGCCTCATCTGATGTCTGGCCGGGGCCGATTTTTCCCGTGAAGTCCTTTACATTCATCAGCGCGCCGCTTTTGAACCCATAGTCGACGTATTGGCTATCGAGATACGGCTTGTATTTTTCGTCCTCTGGGACTTGTTCGACCCAGACGGTTTTATCCCCGAATTTTATCGCATCCTCCACCCCTGTACTGCAGTGTACATCCAAAAGGCGGGGATAGTAATCATCGTCTGCAAAGCGCACCTCGAAAATGAAATCGAGCCTGTCACTTGGGTCAAGAACCTCGCCGTCGGAGTCGGTCCAGAACTGAGTCGCGTCCATTATGACGGTGAATTTCCCGTCCGCGCCTATGGATATAGCCTGGTCTGCCGTCCCGGGTTTTTTGTTTAAAAGGGCTGACGCGCAGTAATTCCCGTTTTTATAAACGCCGCCTCTGAGCGTTACGCTGCCGCTGAACGGCGAACCGTCCGGGTTTTTAAAATAGAGTTCCGCCGTGGCGACTTCTCTCAGTTTGAAATAGTTGACCGGATAAAGCTCCAGCTTTGTTGAGTCCTTTTCGGATGAGACAAGCCCGCTGTAAAGCGTACCCATATATTGCCTGCCATCGTAAGTGGACTGCATGTATATCTCGCTGGCTATGCCGCTTGCCTCATACAATGCCAGCGCGCCGTCCTCATTGGTCTCGGCCGTGCGGCTTTCGCCGTTTCCATTTGTATATGTAAGCGTGGTCACGGCCTGCGGATAGAGCTGGAAGATATATAGCTTATCCTTCAGCGTCTCTACGCTCACATCGAGCGTCACCTGTCTGCCTGTCGCCGCGTGCGTCGCGGTTATTGTTGTGCTGCCGTCCTTTAGTCCGGAAAGTATGAAGCTGTCCGTTGGGCGATAGGAGGAATAACCGAGGCCGCTTATATTGTTGTATGTACTGATGTCCTTGAAATTAATACTCGCTACGCCGTCGTTGGACGATTTCCATTTTATCTGATCGCTGATTTGTCCCCAGGCGTGGTCGCCGTAGTTGATGCTGATGACGTTTTTGAGGTATATGTCCCTGTTGAGCGCGAGTATCTGCTCGCTCGTCATGGCGCTGATTGTCGCTATATTGCTCATGTCGAGGCTGCTGCCCGCGTCTTTGCCGTTTATCCAAATCTTCAGCGCGTCATCGCTATAGACATAGAGGACATAGGAATCGTATGACCAGGTCGAATCAAGGGTGTTTTTCGCTTTCGCCGTTATGGTATAGATGTTTCTGTACCCATTTGAAACCTTGGGTACGGCAAACGTATAGCTTCCCCCGTTGTCCTCTTCCGTATCGTTCTGTATGTAAACGGAAGAGCCGGTGGAGTTATCGGCAATCTCAAAGGAGAAGCCGGCATTGTTCTTGGCGTCAAAGTTTTTAAGCGTCCAGTTTATTGTTAGGGAGGACACTGAATCGGTAATATAACAGTTGGTGGGCTTAACGAGCTGAACGTAAGCCGGCTTTGAGGCGATTGCGATATAGGCCAGCGCCTTGAGCGCCTTACCATCGTATGGATTGACGGCGCCGACCTCGGCTATGAAGCTATATTTTCCTATCTCTGAAACGCCTGTCAGAACGGACGCCGGTACAGCGCAGCTTGCAACCGGGGCATCCTGACTGCCGGTTAACGTCGTTGAGTAAAGGCAATCGCCGCTTTTGACGGGTTTGCCGTCTACATAGTCCGCGCTGTAGAGTTCGATCGTAAACTCCGCGCTTTCGCCTTTTTCCGCGTATTTTGCTATTAGGTTAGAGGTCCAGCGCACCTCGGCGTCCTGCCCGCTTTGGATGGAAATTTGATTTATACCCTCCGGAATGTTCAAGAAAGGCGTAAGGCCAACCTTGACCGTAAGCATTTTGCTTGTTATGGTCACGGCTTTACCTTCTATATCGTTATTCTTGGCAGTTAGGCTAAACGTGACTGTCCCGACGGTGCCTGTTAAGCTGATCTTACCATTCTGATCTATGCACGCGACGTCAGTGTTGCTGCTTGACCAGACGAAGTCGCCGGTACCGTCCCACGTGGCGTCAATAGACTTTGTATAGGACAGGCTAAGCGGTGTGCTGTCCTGCGCGAATACAGTGCCGCTATCCGGGAACTGGTCATATTCGATTGAAAAATCGTCCTTCGTAAGGAAAACTACGGGGTCGACGGTATACGCCGCGTATTTGCCGAACAGCGGTTTAAACGTGCTCACGTTATTATAATCGCCGTCCGTGTAGTAGAATTCCACAGCCCGAGTGACCTCAGCGCCCATAGTGTTCCAGTCCGGCGTGAACGTACCGTTAAGGACGGGCGTTCCTCCCGAACCGTCCTGATAGTAAAGCGGTATTTTCGTCGTGCCGCCGTCTACGGACGCGTAGATGCTCTGAGCTTCGAAATTATTGGCCGCGCTCGCCTCCTGTTCTATCCAGCGCGTCAGGTCATTGTCGGAGATATTGAGGGTCACATTGCCGGTCATGCTGCTGCCGTCAATTTCCGAGCTTGCTGTAGCATCGGATAAAGAATAATAATGGGAAAGCGGAGTCAGGCTGTATGTCAGCGTCTTTCCGACATAGGCTTCCTGACCATGACCGCTGAGGTCGACCGCGTTAAGAATGGTCGATATGCCGATGGTAGCGCTGCTGTCTTCTTTTTCTTTAACGGTATAGAGGAATGTCGCCTGCCTTACGCCGGTACCGCTTTCCACGGGTGTAAATGTTCTCGGGTCGGTATTAAATAAGAGCTTTAAATCTGAAATATCGACAGGCTCGCTGAAAGTAACCGTAATAGGTACGGATTCGCCGTACTGGAATGAAATGCCCTGCGGGACGGAAACATTTGTGATTTGCGGCGCCTTTGCATCGTAAAATGTAATATCCCATTTATAATAATTATTAGCCCTAGGCGGATAATCACCCGGTACATTAAAGCTGCTGTCAGCCGCTGAAATCCAACAGTTTCCGCCGTTCGCCTTCTGATAGGAATAAAAACCAACTTGCGTCTGATATATCTTTTCCGGATGAAAAACAAAAGACGGATTCGATTCCGTTGTATATGTTGTACTTATGCCTGACTGTATTTTCCCAATGTGAAATTTTATCAGATCATAATTATTTGAATTCAGATAATCCCCGAGAGATACGTTTCCATAAAAGTCGCCATTACTGTTAAATTCCGGCGTATATACTACTTTTACCGCGTTATAAATACCGGGCTCCAGCAGCTGAGCCATATCCTCAGCATCGCTGATTCGATATTCGTCATAAACCCAGTCCTCGTTTCCGTGGGCATACAAACTGGTAAACCAGGTATTTTTCGACCATTTGATCGAGTTTTTCCATTCGTAAGCCTTATTTATCTTTACCGCTATTTCGGATGCGAGCATGTCGTTTTTTAAAACGACATGCTCTGGGTTATAAAGCTGGATCAGGAAAGCTTTCTGGCCGTTGAATCGGCTTGTATCGTTTCTCACGGTAAACGGGACATATCGGGTCGTCTCTGCGGAACCGGCAGCAAAAGTAAGCGTGCCGTTTGTACCGCTGTAGTTCGTCCCGTTTAAGGCACTGCTGTCCACAAATCGGTAGTCGATGGTTATGTCGTAATCAGGGACCTCCGTAAGGGTGTTTCCATATGCGTCCTTCAGCGTGACGGTGGCTCCAGTCTGTGCGCCGCCGCCATTTTCGCAGGTGACGGTGGACGTGTCGACTTGTGCATATATGTCGTGGTTGATGCCAGACGGCACATCAGCACCATCGATCACTGAGAAAAGACGGATGCCTTCGCTGTCAAGCTGTGTCTGTATCGATGCGAGCGAGGCCGCCTGCTCCGCGCTTAGCTCAATGTTGTCGTTGAAATACTTGTCCTTTACTCGCTGGATCTCGTCCTCTATCCCGACCATGGTCTTAAGATTTTCCAGCGAAAGCGATGTGCCTCCAACGGTGACAATCCGGCTGAGATCGGTGTTCTCGTCGTTAACTAGCTCACGCACCTCACTAAGAGCAAGTGTCTTGCCATCTATGTTCACACTTTCCGAATCAAGGTCGCCGTTTTCGTTAAGAATACCCAAGCTTACCATTTGGTTCATAACCGTCTGAGCTTCGGCGTCATTTCCGCAAATGCCTTTTAGAGTCTCCAAAATTTCTTGGTTTTTTTCCGGAGAGTTGTTTTTCGTCGCATTTATTGCCGCAAATGCCGGTGTTGGAATGATACCCGCCAGAATACTAAATGATAAAAAAAGAACGAGAATCTTCTTTAATACTGAATATGACCTAGCGCTCCTCGACATAACTTTATCCCATCTCACTTTATATAAAAATGCTTTTATTTTAATTATATAGTTTTTTCTCCCCGGCGCAATGTACTAAAGTACAGTGTCTACTCCTAAAATGTATAAAAAGCGGGAAAAAAGCTAGATTTTCCCGTAAGCCGCCGACTAACTTTATATACATAGATAGCAATAGCCGCAGATTATAAAAAACACTATGCATTTGCTAAAAGTGCTGAAAAAGAAAGTATTGTGTTTTCAACGACTTCAAGATACAATGAGGCCCTTTTTTCCAAAAAGAGTTTGAAAAAAGGACCTCGTTCATTATGTCACACACGGTCGAAATAGATATCCTTGCATTTTGGAAGGTTGTTAAGGTGGATTTGAACTACTACCTTTGTTTAAATATAAATCGAAAAATGAACTTAATCCAAACAGCGAGATAATCTCGTGGATCAGTATCTCACCTTACTAAATATATATTCCTCTTTACCTGAACTTTTCAGTTCAAACCAGCTTCCTTCGTCAAGCTTGAGCTTTCTGCGGAGCTTTGCCACATGTACGGCAATGGTGTTTGATACGCCCTGCATATTTCCACCCCATGCATGCCTGTAAATTTCCTCGCAACTCAAGCGTCTGCCGGAAAACAAAACAAAGCAAGCCAATAGCTGTATTTCCTTTTGTGTCATCGGAATGCTTTCTCCGTCAAGAGTTACCTCTCCGGAAAGCAGGTCGATAACCAAAGGCGGTAGCTCTATTTTCCCAGCTGATAAATTACCAGCTCTTCGGAGTTGCGCTGCAACTCGCGCCCCAAGAACATTTAAATCATAGGGTTTGGTAATATAATCGTCACCACCCTGTAATAGTCCTTTTACAACACTCTCACTTTCATCCCTGGCGGTCAGGAAGATAACAGGAGCATTCGTTTTTTTTCTGATTTCTGTGCAAAAATCCCAGCCCATGCCATCTGGAAGCATAACATCAAGCAAAATTAAGTCCGGAAGTTGTTCATCAAGGTGAAAACGAGCCATTTCCAGCGTCTGTACTCCCAACACTTGGTATCCTATACCTTCCAAATATTCTTTGTTGAGCAACAACACATCCGCTTCGTCCTCAATCATTAGTATTTTAGCCTTATTCATTGTCTCACCCCAAAACAGTTTAACATGCTTCAGTGAAAAATGGGAGTATAAATATTTTATAATTAAGATTTGTTAATCATAAGAAAAGGGCAAAGTATTTCTGCTAAACTGTAATAGAAAATAATTCTGGGAGGTTTGAGCATTATGCTTCAAATTACGCGAGTAGATACGCTGGATGACGCGACGCTGGATATCGAACTGAGCAACGGCCATCTGATATTGTTTTCAATGTAATCTCTGTTGGATAACGACCATGGCTATGCTTCACTGAAAGGAAAAGTACCGTTTCCGAGACCAGTAAATAACGGTAAAAGTATACATTGGCCAAACGGACCAACGTTAGGTCTTGAGGATATTTTTGCTATGTTAGCTGAGCAGAATGAGGTGAAATAAGTGGATTTATGGGTATCTTCAATCTTATGCGTGCTATTTCTGGTTGGGGCATTTTTCAGTAACTTCTTAAAAAAGAAAAATACTGCACCGATATATAAATACATAACAGTAATTCTAGGAGTACTCACGGCAATATGCTTTTTCTACTGCGTATCCGGACTTTTGCTAATCGCGAAAATAGACTAGGCCGTGTGAACAATTAGTATCTCACTAATGATTATTGAATATTGTGAGGAAAGAAGCATGAAAAAACTGTATGTGATTATTATTGTCGCAATGCTATGTGGTCTTGCCAGCTGCAAAAGCGGTATTTCATCTACACCGGATAAATCTACCCCTCAGCCAGAAGCTCCTTCAAAAACTGCTTCAGAAGTTCCATCAGAAATTTCAAAAGAAACAAGCCTCCAGAAATCAGCGCTTGAATATACATTTGACCCCTATGTTTTGCCTTCCGATGCAGCGTCTTATCTTGGAAATTGTCTGCCAGATTATCGGAAGCTCGTAGACGCGGTACTGGAGCGTCAAACGACTATTTCACTACCTGAAGAGTCTTTATCCAAGGTGTATTCCTGTCTGATTGTTGAATTTCCGCTGTGTGCTCTTATCAATGACATTTACATAGACTGGGAAAACTCCGCCGTGACAATCAGCTATATCTATAGTGAGGAAGAACATAGTGAGCACATTAGGGCTTTCACAAGCAGGATAGAACAGGTAATTAGTTCAGCGGTTTTGCCCGCATACAATGACTGTGAAAAGGTGCTGTCACTCTACCGATGGACAGCTAATAATATTGCTTATGTCGATGGTAACGATGTTTCAGCCTATCATGCCCTGATGGACGGCGAGGGTATATGTCAGAGCTACGATGGGGTTTTTCGCTTTCTTCTTTTACAAATCGGTATAGATGCTCTAAACGCGGGCAGCTTCATGGATGACGGATGTGCCCATCAGTGGACTGTCGTGAAGATAGACGACCGGTGGTTCCATATGGATCCCACATTTGAAGACAGTTTTGATGGTGGTGACGGGCTTACGTTTTTTGGAATGGACGATGCTGCGCGTGAACAAACCGGAACAGTAGCCCCTTTTACTACCGGTATTGATGCCTGGTGGACTTCCGCCCCGGTCTGTAATAGCAGTCGATTTGACAGTTTCAACTTGTGTGTTTATTGGGAGTTGAATGCTGATACTCATAGCTTGTTGCTTTATTATAATGTCGGAAATGAACCCTATGCTGTATATGATACAGCGTCCTATAAAGTCAGTTATTTTTAATAAATAATCCTTGAACAAAGAAAGGATCATGTTCATGAAAAAGTCTTTGATACCAATACTCATCGCAGTACTTATGCTGTCTTCTGGCTGCTCACCTGCAGCCACGCCAGCACCATCCTCTCTGGCAGAAGCAGAGGACACAGCTACTCTGCAAACACTTGAAATACCAGCGCTCCCAGACGGAGTAGAGCTTATTGAAGAAGTAAAAGGAGAAAATGGTATATCCCATACACGATGGCTTTATGACAGTATGGTCTTGATAGAATCTACATCCGTTGAGTGTACTGAAGCTAATGTGGAAGACATTGCAACACAGATCGAGAAACTCAATGGTAATGATACATCCGATTTCTACGCAGCAATTGACGATACCATGTCGCAGAAGTTTACTTATCCCGTATGGCGTATAAGTTATTATACTGGTTCAAACGAGGACACACGAACTAACGTAGATATTTATATACAAACGGACAGTATGGACTACTGGTTCCATACCTCAACACCAAGCGACTTCTATGAAGACTACGAGGAGTCGATAGAGACGTGGATCGCATCGCTTGCTTTTGCCGATTAGCCTGTCTTGGGGAACAGCTCACATTGTATTGATAGTACAGAGATCAGTTATTATGGAGGAAATGCATATGAAAAAAACTAAAAACATTCTGATACCTACACTAATAGTTGCGCTTATAAGTGCGTTTTTCTGCGCATGCGGCGGCAGTTCGACTATTTCGGTAAAGGTAAAAAACAGTCTTGAATATAATGTTGCCGAGCTTTACGTGGCCGCTTCCGGGTCGGACAACTGGGGGGAGAGTCTCATCAGTGACGTTTTGGCATATGGCAGCGAAGGCCAGATTTTTACTTTGGATAATACGAGCGACAGTGTTTATGACATAAAGGCTGTGGATACAGACGGGGATAATTATTACTTTTACCATCTTCCCCTCTCACAGAGCGCTTCGCTTGAACTGGTTATGAATACTGATGAGTGTTCTGCGATTGTAAGACCGCAAAACGGCGAGGCCTTAACAATTCCAGGTGATTTTGAATTTGGGGAAAATCATGAAGATATTATCCCCGCACCCACGGCGAATGATCCACTGGACGAAAGCGTCGCAATTCCCGGATTTGAGGATTTAATTATCCCATTCCCATCGACAATGCAGGTCGCAAAATCTAACGCGGACAACAGCTTTATACAGCTTGAAGCAGTTAACGATCCGGATAATAACAACGGAATCAGCTTTAATCTCATAGCGCTTGGCGGTACATATGAGCAACGTCTCAATTCCAGCGACACCGCGCAGGATGCACTAGTGGAAATCGTCGGAAAGGTATGCGAACAGACATTCCCCGGTATGCTCATCAAAAATATCGGCTCCGAGTTTTTTGATTGTGGTACATACTATTCGGCATTGAGCTATCTATGGATGTCCGGAGAGGTTTTTGAGGAAGCTTCTGGCACTCCTATACGCGGTGTTCTTGAGTGCCGCTATTACGGTACAAACTACATTCTCGCGGTTTTTACGCTTGCCGACGAGGGCGCCATACAAAACTATTTTGAAATTTCAAGAAACATTATTGATGTAATCAGTCTCGACAGCAGTTGGATAACACCGAAAAACTCAAATTCCAATAATTCATGGTCTGACCCAGGTGACGCCGACTACGATCCGTGGTCCGATCCCGGTGATTACGACTATGATCCGTGGTCCGATCCCGGTGATTACTATGATGGCGATTATACAGACGCGTCCGACCCAGGTGACTATTACGACGGAGACTATACGGATGCGTCCGACCCAGGTGACTACTATGACTATTAAATCTATCATATACCTTTTGTAAAAAAGAATAAAAAGGCGGCAATAGGTTATAAGCCTGAAGCCGTCTTTTTTGTAATAATGGTTGTAAGAAAAAGCGCTTTGCTGGCTTAAATATTGATATCCAAACGGTTAAAAATGGCGGGAGAACAAACAGAGAGGGTGATTAAAATGCAAATTCAAATGAAGCAGCGCAAGGTATCTATCATCATCCTCACAGCACTTGTAACCACAGTGGCACAAAAAAGCGGAAATCCAGGAACTACAAAACAGGATACAGAGGGTTTAGAAAACAATTTTACATGCTATGCGTCTCCAACAGACGGAGAAATGAATATAATTCACAAATGCTGTCCAGCACACGAAACAAGGAGTTATTACCATTAGTGCGGAGAAAAGCGGTAATTATGTTGAAGTGTCTGTAGCTGACACAGGCTCAGGTATCGCAAAAGAAGATATATCAAAGCTCTTTACCCGCTTTTATAGCCATAATTCAGGAAGCAGCAAAACCGGTATCGGTCTCGGACTTAACATCTGCAGGTATCTTGTGGAAGAATATAGCGGTAATATGACTGTCGAAAACACACTCGGTCCGAATAAACGCTACAAAACAACAGCAAACGAATTGCTCAAAGTATGTGCAAAAAACTTCCGCTAGCAAGAACATCTTAGCCCCTGCGCACAGCCTTGTTGCAGCCATTGTTTATAGGTCTTTCAAGAAAGCATACTTAAATATAGGTATACAAAGAAGTATTTTTTTATATAGCATCTGGGGATTAAGATTTCTTAATCTTTCGCACAGGCGAATAATTGTATGGTACTTTTTAATAGTGTCATAACCCAGATAGATGCTAACAAAAAAACGGATGGAGACTAAAAGATGAAAATCAAAAAATATTTTGCCCTTTTCTTAGTAATATGTACATTCATTGCTGTGCTGTCGGCCTGTAGCAATGCTCCGAGTAATGAAGATGTATATCCGGATACTATGGAAGAGCCAATGGAGGAAGCTTATTACGAGGAACCAACGTGGGAAGACAGTACCTCTTCAGAGCAGGTAAACACTTTTTCGCTCGACGATACGCCTATTACCGAAGAATTTGCCCGTGAGGTTCACACTGTAATGCAGGCGTATTCCTTCGATTATTATAAAGGCATTACGTCTGAGCAATGGAAAGTGTTTGGTTGTGACGAAAAAAACCAAATGTATGAAGCTTTTTTCGGCATGCTTACAGAACTGGAGTTTCCTGTTAATGTTACAAAGGATGCATGGATTTTAACCATGGATGAAGATGCAGGTTTCTATTCGGATTATCGGATATGGGGCTTTGCCTTCGAAAACCTCGGATTATATGGAGCTGAGACGCTAGCCTCTCTACGCGGCTATATCCAAGGTATAGAAGACGGAAAATATTCGGCTTTAAATTCAGAGATATTTGCTGTTGCAGATGATATCACTGTGGAATACTATGAGGGAAAATACCTCCTTTGTGTTGGAGGTAATCATAATATCGCTCAAATAACAAAAAGCTGGACAACTGAAGATTCTATGTTTGACCAGTCGGGTTCTGTAACCCCTGTATCCACCGGTGACATTTTTAATGACATTGATTTGTCATATTACATCGGCGGCAGTGAGGGTGTATTCGAATATGCCGATCTAGGTGATACTGATTTACTTGCAATTTTAAAGACTATGGGTGCTATTGGCGATAGCGGCACAATGCTCTGCAATCAGATACAAATCAGCGCAAAAAGCTGCTCCAACGCGCCAAAAATATTTGTACTCTCGCAGAATGATGACGGGATTATCACTGTGGCCGTATTAGAATACAGCGGAGATATCGGAATGTATATCTGGGACGGGAACCTGCTTACTACAAGCGAGCGCTGCTGCTTTGATAATGATGGGAATTTCTGTTATGTGGGCAAAAATGGAACACTTCAATCAATTGCTCCGTAATTATCATCAAACAAAAGATACCATCAGGAATGAAAATGGCAATCCAGCTCCAATACTGTTTCAACTGTGTCCATGGTTTTTTGTAAGGCGTGCTCATAAGACTCGGCAGTAGAATTTCACGAGATGAGTTCTAACTTTATGAGCACAAAAGTGGCTGTTTTACCTCAAAACTGGCATAAA
>JAYFQM010000050.1:0-20979 GCA_034927185.1 Oscillospiraceae bacterium
CGAAAGCTGCTTTTTCCTAGTCAACGGCTCGACCTGCGGCGTGCTTGCCGCTGTCACCGCAGCTTCCAAGCTGTGCGGAAACGGAAAAATTATTATGGCTCGCAACAGCCACAAATCGGTGTATAATGCCGCCGAGCTGAACGAGCTGACCCCGGTTTACCTTGCCCCCCAAACTGTTGAGGGCTTTGGCTTCTGCGGGAGTATTGCCCCAAAAGATGTAGAATTGGCGGTTCGGGATAATCCGGGGACTCCGGTTATCCTGACAAGCCCAACTTACGAAGGGGTGATGTCAAATCTCGCCGAAATCGCCGTTATATGCCATATGTACGGTTCGCCGCTGATAGTGGATGAAGCGCACGGTGCACACCTTGACCTTTCGCCCTATTTTATGGGCGGCGCAGTACATGCGGGCGCCGATATATCGGTGCAGAGCCTGCATAAAACCCTGACCGGACTCACTCAGACGGGCCTTCTGCATTTTTCCAGCGGTCTTATCCCTAAGGAAGATATCCTCCGTGAGCTGGCTGTATTTGAAACCAGCAGCCCGTCCTATTTGCTGATGGCATCTATCGACGGGACGCGCGAGCTGATCGAGGAACGCGGCAGTGAGCTTTTTAAAGCGTGGAAAAACCGGCTTGACCGCTTCGACGCGCTTGTCACTCCGTTGCAGAACCTGCGTTTACCCGGGCACAGCGACCCGTTCGACTGCCAGAAAAAGACGAACAGGGCCGGTTATGTAAGGCGCGGTATCGAAACAACGTCAGTTTATGGTTTTGACAGGAGCAAAATTATCATTTCCTGCGAGGGAATGGATACCTCCGGCACCTTATTGATGGAGGACCTGCGCAGCCGCTTCGGCATAGAATGCGAAATGGCGGCCTGCGGTTACGTCGTTGCGATGACGGGCCTTTTGGACAGCGACGAAAATGTGGAGAAGCTGGGCAAGGCTCTCTGCGTACTGGACAGAGATACACACGCAACGGCGCCTCGTGTGCCTTTTACGTCGCCAAAGATACCTCCAAGGCGGATGAGTGTTTCCGAAGCCCTGAAAATTGAGACGAAGTCCGTTCTCATAAGGAACGCTAGAGGAAGAATTTCCGCCGAATATGTATGGGCCTATCCTCCCGGTATACCTCTAGTCGTACCCGGAGAAGAACTGACGGACGAAGTCGTCCGAAGCCTTGCAGTGCAGCGCGAGGCCGGCGTTTCGCTTCACAGCAGCTCCGGCGGTATTCCGAAAACGCTGTGCGTACTGATATGAAGAGGTTTGTATAGGCGGGCTAAAAAAGCCACCCGCCCTTGACAATTGCCGCGATTTATTTTATATTAGAGTATGAGCAGTAATTCATTAAGGAGTTGTCGTCATGAAAAGAATCAAGACTCTTATAACCCGTGACCTGAACAAGACCCTCAAGACGGGAGGCTGTGGCGAGTGCCAGACTTCCTGCCAGTCTGCTTGCAAAACCTCCTGCGGCGTTGCAAATCAGGTCTGCGAGAAGTGTAAATAAGCTCTCGACTTTAGGTATTAAGTGCTGTTCGGTCATCCGGTCGGACAGCATTTTTCCTGTCCGCGTTTTCAGACAAAATGTCATATTCAGAGGTACAAATGATACATCAATATAAACTTAACGGTTATAACATAGTGCTCGATATTTTCAGCGGCTCCGTACATTCGGTGGACGAGCTGGCATATGATATTATCGGGCTTTATATGACCTGCTCAGACGATGAGATTGTTTCCCGCATGCTCGAAAAATACGCTTCGAATCCCGAAATCACCCGTGAGGAAATTCTCGATTGCATAGCGGACGTCCGCGAGCTGAAAAACGAAGGCAAGCTGTTTACCGAGGATTGCTTTGGCGAACACGCCTGCGATTTCAAGAACAAGAGCCACTCTTTAAAGGCTCTTTGTCTTCATGTAGCGCATACCTGCAACCTAAGCTGTGAATACTGTTTTGCGGCGCAGGGTAAGTACCACGGTGAAAGAGCAGTCATGAGCGTTGATGTCGGCAGGCAGGCCCTCGATTTTCTCATAGCCAATTCGGGCGGACAAAAGAATCTTGAGGTCGATTTCTTCGGCGGCGAGCCGCTTATGAACTGGGACGTATGCAAGAAACTCGTCGCCTACGCGCGCTCGCGCGAAGAGGAGACGGGCAAGAAATTTCGTTTTACTCTTACGACGAACGGTTTACTCGTGGATGACGATGTGATCGATTTCGCAAACCGCGAAATGAACAACGTCGTCATGAGTCTCGACGGCCGCAAAGACATACACGATCTTCTGCGCAAAACACCGAACGGCAAAGGCAGCTATGATTTGATTGTCCCAAAATTCCAAAAATTTGCGAAAATGCGCGGAGACAGAGAATACTACATTCGAGGGACCTATACTCACAACAATATAGAGTTCACAAAAGATATATTCCACATGGCGGACCTGGGTTTCACCGCGCTTTCAATGGAACCCGTAGTCTGTTCTCCCGACGACCCTTATGCGCTTACGGCCGAGGACCTGCCGGTGCTTTTCGAGCAGTATGAAATACTTGCCACAGAGATGATAAAGCGTAAAAAAGAGGGCAGAGGCTTCACTTTCTACCATTATATGCTTGACCTTGAGGGAGGACCGTGCATCTATAAGCGTATCTCCGGCTGCGGAAGCGGCACCGAGTATCTGGCCGTGACCCCGTGGGGCGAGCTATATCCCTGCCATCAATTTGTCGGTGATGAAAAATACAGCATGGGCAATGTGTGGGACGGAGTCACAAATACCGGACTGCGGGATCGCTTCAAAAGCTGCAATGCTTACGCACGCTCCGCCTGCAATGACTGCTGGGCAAAGCTCTATTGCAGCGGCGGCTGCGCAGCGAACGCTTACCACGCCACCGGCGACATAACAGGAACCTACGAATACGGCTGCGAGCTCTTCAAAAAGCGCATGGAATGCGCCATAATGATAAAAGTCGCGGAGAGCGATGTGGACTGAAAAAACATCTGCTACGAAGGAGAGAGGCCACAAGAACAAGTTTTGGACCTCCCGTAAGGAAACCCGAATAAGCTAAACACCTCATTTTCGATGTCCTTCGGAAATGAGGTGTTTAACTTATAAATTCCGACCCTTAAGGCAATGTAACCGCTACGATATTGTTAGTTTTCTCCGACGGAAAAGTCAGCGTGAGGCCGGTAAGCTGATCGACATCCAGAATTTTATTGAAACTGATGGTGCTTGAATATTCAGTTTTCGTCCAGTTTTCACTTCCGGGCCCCCCAAACGACTGGAAGGTCGTCCCGTCGCACAGCATCAGAGAGGACGTAAACAGAGTACCTAACTCATCAAGTCCCGCATTTTCAATGAGCTGCTCCAATCCTGTTCCGCTAAGGTCAATTGTCATCGACAAGGGAGAAAGCTCAATGGATTCCACCAGCACTTCATGACCGGTAATATCGTAACTTTGGTTAATTTCAAATGTCTGCGTCTCATCCATATAAGAGAGCGTCCAAGATAGCTCCCATTCGCCTTCGAGAACGGTATACATGTCCAATTTTCCTTTGTCCGCCTGGAGATCTGAGAAGCTGACCGTAATTTTTTTGCCGTTCCAATCCTCCTGTTCAGTGTTTGAAAGCCACAACATATAGTAGCGCTCATTGGCCTGTCCGGACGCTGATGCATTCGTATCGGTGTCCGACATGAACCCTCCAGAACGATTGACTCCGCTCGATATTCCCGCTATTTCAACGTCTGTTCCCTCGAACAGATTTGTATCCGACAGCGTAATCCCTTCTGGCGCTTTGATGTCAAACAGCAAATAAATACCGTTTTTGTCACCAAGCGTCTGAACCGCTGTGACAGTCAGCCCATTTTCCGTTACCGTCTGGTCGACAGATGCTATAGCATTATCCGAGGCCAATTGATTTTGCTGTTCCTCATTGGCGCCAAACCGCTCGGCAAGTTTATCGTTCCACTGTATAAGGTACGCGGCTGCGGCGGCTGTCACGCCGAGTACTGCGATAACTGCCGCAAGTACGATGGGAAATTTCTTCCTCATATTTTTTTTCCTTCCGGTTTTATTAAATATCTGAGTGTTCAATGTATGCTGCACTGTTTCATGGAAGATCTGAGGAACCTCTGGGAAAACATTATTCCAATCATTATTGTTCATGGATCAGAACCTCCTTCTTTTCGAGAACGGATTTCAATTCCGTGCGTGCGCGCGACAGTCTGCTTTTAACAGTACCCTCCGGTATTTTCAGCATCCCGGCCATCTCCGCTGTCTGGAAACCTTCAATATAGTGCAGGACGACCACCAGGCGGAGCTCTGTTTTCAGTTCCATAACAGCGTCAAACAGTCCCAGATCGTTTTGCTGTTCCGGCGGGTATTCTGCTTCCATATAGTCTTCAAGCGCAACCACTCTTTTGTTGGCACGGCAGATCTTGTAACATTCGTTAATCAGTATTCTGCACAGCCATGTCTTGAAAAAGCGGTCGTTCCTCAAGCTGCTGAGCTTGCTATACGCCGTTATTATGGTTTCCTGAACGGCATCCGCGCAGTCACAGTCATTCTTCAGAATGGTTTTGGATATGTGATACAGCATTACCTCAGCTGCCGTCACCTTTTCGGTAAAATTATCTTTATTCACTGTGACTATTCCTTTTTATGTACATAACGAAGTTCCTTCCCTTATCGGCCGATAAAATCTTGAGCTCTGACAATTAGATGATTTAGAATGGCGTTTGGTTCACTGAACAGGGAAAATTATTTTATGTTTTTTAGAAGAAATTTCAGAAACCGCCGGCGTAGCAGCCTACCCTGCTGCATGATCTTAAAAAAGGGCGGGCAGCCGAAACTGCACGCCCCATCACAAGGTTTATACTCGGTTCATTTTTTGTTCCTATTCCGCCCCGCCTAATGCGGCAAAAAATTTTTTCATTCATTCGTAGAACGTGAATTGCCCTTTGCCATTATTTTTTGATTTGTACAAAGCATTGTCGGCACGCTTATAAACGGATTCAAAGGTATCGCCCCTGCTCGCCAACGAGCAACCGATCGAACATGTTGGAGGAGGAATCCCGTCGCCGCAGCTCATACTGTCTCTGGCCAAGCAGTCCATAAACTCACGGAGCCTTCGCTCAACGACCTTCTTATCCGCCGAGAGCGACATATAGACGACAAATTCGTCTCCGCCCAGACGTCCGATAATATCGCCAAACCTGAAGGTCGTTCTCAGCTTATCTGCAAAATATATCAGCGCCCTGTCTCCGCAATCGTGTCCGTATTTGTCATTAATATCCTTAAAGCCGTCCAGATCAAACAGCGCAAATACTGAATGCTCGTTTTCCGCCAGCCTTAAAAGGTGCTCGTTAACAGTCTTTTCCGTTTCCGCCCGATTCCTAAGCCCTGTCAGGCCGTCGGTAGTTGCTTTTTCGCGCAGAATCAGACGTTCGTTTTCCTGCTCGTCGATATCTTCGACCGTCCCTATGGTTAAGGCCTTGCCCTCGCCCTTTTCCGTCAGCCTCGTACCGGTAACGTGATACCATCTGTAGACATCTCTGCCACAGAAATTAATTAAACGTAATATAACGGATGTCTGCCCAATATTACGCAGGTCGGATACCGACTGATAATATGTCGGGCGATCGGCGGGATGAACATAAGTGCCCAGCTCCATAAGCGAAACGTAAGGTTTCGGCAGCTTTACATGCTCGGATTCGCTGATGAATATCAGCTTGTCCGTTCTCCTGTCATACTCGAACGCGGCTCTGGCCGACTGCTTCGTAGCAATACGGAATTTCATATTGAAAAGGTCCATGCGCCTAGACGCCTTGTAGGCGTTGAATACGTTGAAAGCGATCAGCCCCAGGATTAGTACAACGGCCACAGCGCTAAACAGATTGACATTTGCAAGAGCCCTGTCGATGTCCATATTCAGCTTCTGAGAGGGCTGCATATATATAACCATCCAACCGTTTATTCCCAGCGTTTTCATAAAAGCCGTGTATTTTTCACCGTCCGCCGTCCGTTCAACAGCCAGAAGCTTCTCCTTCATAACCCCGCTTTCCACGAAGCTGTAAAGGTTGTTTTTAAACCAGTCATCCTCAGTGCCGCGGCATAATATCATATAGCCATTTTCGTCGGTTATGCCAGGCTTTCCCTTATCTGTGATAGACGAAATATCAAGTGTTTTTTCAAGCAAAGCCTTATTAAAAAGCAGCACCACAGCTTTCCCGGAGCCATCTGCGTCTAAAAAGCCCGAGGCAATGCCAATTCTGACAGTTCCATCGCCGCATTGCCTAAGCTGAGAAACGGCGGTTTTCCCCGAGCTAAGTGCTTCCTTTGCTGTTTCGGCAAACAGCGGACCGTATTCCGCTTTTCCGCGTATAAGGCTTCCATCGGCTGCAAATATCAGAATTTCATCGGCTTCAGAAAGCTCGCAAAATGAGGATAAGCCGCGCTCCTCTTCCTTTGTACCGGTGCCTGCAAATGACAGCGTAAATCCGGCATTTAACGCTATCTCCTCTTTTGTCTCAATGAAACCGAGGATATTCAATCTTACTATTTCGGCCTCGGCCGAAAAACGGTCATTCATATTATCGGATATATCTTCGGTATATTTCTCATAAGTCTGGCGCACAAATAATGCTTGGGGAACCAGCAGCAGTAAGGTTGCTATGACGGTGACTAGCAGCGTTATAGTGCCGTTGAACCTCTTCTTTGCTTCCAATTCTATTTCCTTCCCTACCGTTGAAACAACAATATTTGAAATTCGCCTTTTTTGTATAATAACACCAATTTCAACATAATTCAAGGCGTCTTTCAGGCAAATGACTATAATAAATAATTTATTATAATTTAATACCTTTTTATATATATACCCCATTCGCACCCTTTACTCAACATTGCCGCATAGAATTCGGTTCCTGATGCTGTTTGTTTATTTTACCTTGACTCCAGCCAAAAGAAAAGGTATCTTATAATAATATGAAACTGTTTTTATTTAACCATGACTACCGCTATGCTGCGGAACAAATACTGCTGACTCTTTTTCCCGACGAACGTCCCGAATATCCTCAGGAGAAACCGGAGGGAGACAGAGCGGAGTTCTACCTTTTTCAGGGTCCCGTGAAATTCACCGCCTCATGCAGACTGTTTATAAACGGTAGGGAATTCAAGGGCAGGGCAGTGGTCGATTCCTCGCTCATTACAGACGAGATTTCTAAATCAAAATATCTCCAAAGGATAATTAAGCTTTCTTTTTACCGTGCAGCGCTAAAATCCGGGAAACCGAAGCCTGTCTGGGGCGCTCTGACGGGGATACGTCCCGGGAAGCTGCTTTCCAATCTGCTCCAATCGGGGATGAGCGATGCAGCAGCGATGTCGAAATTTATGCGCGACAACGACGTAAGCTGCGAAAGGGCACTTTTATGCCTGCATACGGCGCACGCCGGCCTTGACTGTGCGAGAAGTCTTGATACGAACGACATCTGCCTGTATGTCGGGATACCGTTTTGCCCGACGCGCTGCTCATACTGCTCTTTTGTCAGTCAGTCCGTTCAGAAAAGTATGAAGCTGATACCGCAATTTTTGGACGCATTGTTCCGCGAGATTGATGAAACAGCGCAGCTTGTCAGCTCGCTCGGCCTGCGCATCGTTTCTGTCTATATGGGCGGTGGAACGCCGACAACGCTTTCGGCTGACGAGCTCGACGCTCTCTGTTCAAAGCTTGAGACGGCCTTTGATTTTTCTCCAGTTCGGGAATATACGGTCGAGGCGGGCAGACCGGATACGATAACCCGAGAAAAGCTTGAAGCCCTTAAGCGGCACGGCGTCACCCGTGTCAGCGTGAATCCACAGACGATGGACGACGCGGTGCTGGAGGCTATCGGAAGAAAGCACACGGCGCAGGACGTAATAAACGCACTCGATATCGTTAACGATGTCGGCGGCTTTCTTGTTAACATGGATTTGATTGCCGGGCTTCCGCTGGATACACCCGAGGGCTTTGCAAATACGCTTGACAGAGTTCTTTCCCTTTGTCCTGAAAATATTACCGTCCACACACTCTCGCTGAAAAAAGGGTCAGGTATCATGCTCGGCGGTACTCCGCGGCCCTCGTCCGGTGATGTCGGAAAAATGATAGACTGCGCAAACTCCAGGCTGTTTTCCGAAGGATATGAGCCATACTATCTCTATAGGCAGAAATATATGTCCGGCGGCTTCGAA
Source organism: Oscillospiraceae bacterium (assembly GCA_034927185.1). GTDB lineage: Bacteria > Bacillota > Clostridia > Oscillospirales > Oscillospiraceae > UBA2658. The sequence goes on from JAYFQM010000050.1 coordinate 8,217, forward strand.
AACATCGGCTGGCAGCACTCTCACACAGAGAATATTTATAACATATGTATAATGGAAGAGCTGTGCTCAATAATTTCCGTAGGAGGCGGGGCTTCGACCAAGCTGTGTCTCGGCGGAGGCCGCATCGAGCGCATTTTTGACCCGAAGTATCCTGCAGAATATATAGAAAATATCACTAAAATTATCGAGGACAAAAGAAAAATTGCGGATCTGATGAAATTTTAGTCTTTTTTATTAATCCTGCTGTGCCTATTAAAAAGCAAACAATCATAACGGGAGGTAACCCAATGGCATTTATACTGGATGACATCAACTCTAGAGCAAAGCTCGACCCTTCTGCATTTATCCGCGAATGTGACGCGGAGTACGATGCAAAGATCCGCCATGCCGCTGACCTGATAGAAAGACACCGTGAGCAATACCCGATAGTTCTGATGTCCGGTCCCTCCGGCAGCGGAAAGACGACGACCTCCAAAAAAATCGAGGAAGAGCTACTGCGCCGCGGTATCACGACCTACGCTCTATCAATGGATAACTATTTTCGTACAGTGGATGAAAATTCTCCCCGAATGGCGGACGGATCATACGATCCCGAATCCCCGAAATGCGTGGATATGGAGCTTTTAACGGAACATTTTCATCGTCTTGCGCGAGGCGAAGCGATCGAGGTTCCAAAATTTAACTTTTCGAAGCAGCGCCGTGTAGAAGAGCCATCCGCAACCATCAGGCTCGGAAAAAACGACATTGTCGTAGCCGAAGGCATTCACGCCCTGAACGACGGACTGACGATGGCGAACCCCGACGCGCTGAAACTTTATATCAGTGCACGTACGAACGTTATTCAGGACGGAGAGTACGTCTTCAAGGCAACATGGATGCGCCTGGTGCGCAGGGTAGTACGTGATAAGCTGTTTCGCGGAGCATCGCCGGATTATACCTTCGGCATCTGGGCAAACATCCGCCGCGGCGAGAAAAGCTATATCAGCCCATTCAAGGAAAAGGCCGATCTGAAGTTTGACTCCTCCTTTCCTTATGAAATCTGCGTGCTCAAATCAGCCGCGCAGAAGCTCTTCGCGCATATACCCGAAGGTATAGAACGTTACGAGGAGCTCTGCAGTATTGGGCCTGCTCTGGAAAAATTCGAAGCTATCGACCCAAAGCTTCTTTTGCCCGATTCGCTGCTGACGGAATTTCTCGGTGGCGGCAAATACAAATATTGATAATCGCCGGCATTCATCTTAAGCCGGAATATAAAACAATACAAAGCGCTGCGGCTTGGAAAGGCGGAGGGCAATATGTCCACGAAAATCAGCTACTATTTTGCAAAGCTTGATAAATTCCCAATTCCCGGCTTTTTTGAGGGGCTCAACGAGACATATGAAATCCTCCAAAAAGCAAAAACCTACTTAAACGATGCTCTGGTCATCCCTGACATAAAAGAGAACTACGCCGAAATAAGGGGCGAGGCTCCAAATCTGCACGGAAACTACCATATCGGCGAGGGAACCGTCATTTATAACGACGTTACGATAATCGGCCCCGTTTATATCGGGAGAAACTGTGAAATCATGCCCGGTGCGGTTATACGCCCAAATACGATTATTTCTGATAACTGCAGCGTAGGCCACGGAAGCGAGGTCAAGCACTGCGTTCTGTTCGGCGGGTCGAAAATCGCGTCGCTCGCTTTCGCGGGAGACAGCGTTCTTGGCGCATCCGCGCGCATCGGAAGCGGAGTTATAACCGCAAACCGCAAATTCGACCAATCAAACGCCACCCTGAAGATCGAGGGTGAAAGGATTGACCTCGGCGACAGCTTCTTCGGCTGCATCCTTGGCGACAGCTCGCGTCTCGGTGCAAACGCGGTCTCACAGCCCGGGACGCACATCGGTCCGAACACCTGGGTCTTTCCTCTCACAAATGTTCGCGGCTTCATTCCGGCCTGCAAGCGTGTGTATCATGAGCACAGGACGGTTATGGACGAAAACGAGATTATCGAGCTGAAGCCATGATTGAAATATTACGTAATCTGGACGCGAACGCGCTCCTATACATTCAGGATTTTCTGCGCACCCCTTTTTTGACTCCCTTTATGGTGTTTTTCTCAAAAATCGGCAACATGGGAATTGTCTGGATAGTGACAGGGCTTCTCCTGCTTATACCTAAAAGGACAAGACGGGGCGGCTTTGATATGCTGCTTTGTCTGATTGCCGCCTATGCCGTAAACGATCTTCTGGTAAAGCCGCTCGTCGGGAGGGCACGGCCCTACGAAACAATCGAAGGACTGCGGATACTCGTAAGCCCTCTGTCCTCGTACTCTTTTCCCTCAGGGCACACGAATTCAAGCTTTGCCTCCGCTATAGCTCTGACGCTGGCCTTCGGAAAAAAGGGTGCACTGGCCTATATACCCGCGGTTCTGATTGCGTTTTCGCGCTGCTACGTCGGAGTACACTATCCCAGTGACGTATTCGCAGGTATGATCGTCGGCACACTGACAGCGCTCTTGACCTACCTCCTTTTGCATAAATACGTCAAGACGGACTTAATAGGGAAGAAAAAAGAGTAGTAATCAATACCGCCGCAACCGGAACAATTTTGCGGCGGTGTTTTTTTACTTCGCTCTGAAAGTGTAAACTTGATAAAAAACTGCATTTATGATATAATTTTATATAATATATCAAAAATGTTCATTGCTTTCATTTTCTTTTTGATCTTTTCAGGATAGGAGGTAATGCCAATGGAAAACGGCTTCGGTGCGCATCAACTGCAGGAGCAGGAACAGGTCCAGATCCTTTCCCCGCGTATGCTGCAGTCGCTGCGCGTTTTGCAGATGCCGTCCGCTGAGCTTTACGACTACCTTATGAAAGAGCTGGAGGAGAATCCTGTAATAACCTTCGACAGCATAGACTACGCCGAAAAATGCCGCCGAAATTCTCAACATGTGTCCGGTTCCTCCGACGAGTCGGCTCTCGCGGATATTATCGCGGACGACAACTCCTCCCCGATAGTGTCGCTGCGTCTGCAGTTTTCAATGCTGAAGCCCCCTCCGGTCATCGAGCATATCGGCTACGCCCTGATATACCTTCTCGATGAGAACGGCTACCTCTTTTACGATGATGTTGAACGTCTGGTCCAGGCCTCAAACATTTCTCTGGACGATCTGAAAACCGCAATCGATCTTTTGCATACTCTCGAACCGGCGGGCGTCGGCGCCTTTAACCCTCGTGAATGCATACTACTCCAGCTTGAACGGAAAGGGTTAAAGGACAGCGACGCATGGAAGATTGCTCAGGATCATCTTGAGCTTCTTGGCAAAAATCAGCTCCCGCAGATCGCCAAAAAATCAGGAATTCCGCTACACAGGGTCGTCAATGCCCAGCAGTTGATCAGAACACTGAATCCGAAGCCCCTCATGCTGGAGGCGACACACAGGAACAGCGAATATATTGCTCCCGACATCCGTATATTTAAAAAGGACAAAACCTTCTCTGTGGAGCTCAACCAGCTTAGTTCAGACAGCATAATAATCGACGATACCTATTCCAGAATTTATAAAGACACCGATAATGAAACCGTCCGCACCTTTCTAGGCGAAAACATGAAGAAGGCCCAGTGGCTCAAGGACAGCATCAGACAGCGCTGCGACACTCTCATGGCCTGCGCATCACAGCTTCTCAAGAGCCAGCGCAGCTTTTTCGAGGACGGGCCGGAGTTCCTGCTTCCGTACAGCCGCAAGGAAATGGCTGAGCAGGTCGGCCGGAGCGAATCAACTATCAGCCGTGCGCTGAAGGATAAATATGTCGAGTGCGACTGGGGCATGTTCCAGACGGACTATTTTTTCCCAAAATCATCTGTGGAAGCTCACCCTATGATAACAAAAAGCACCATTGAAAACAGTATTCAGGCCATTATAGGAAGCGAGGACAAGCTTGCACCCATGAGTGATGAGACAATAGTCGATTCTCTTAAGAGCATTGGTATTTCCGTAAGCCGGCGGACCGTAGCAAAATATCGTGACGAGCTCGGCATTCCCGCCTCTTCACGCCGCAAGGTCTACACTTGAATTGTCGAAAAAACACAAAAAGGGATACCGCAATCCGCGGTATCCCTTTTCGTGTTTTACAAGACGCATTATTAAACCATGACGCTCTCCTTTTGCATGGCCTTAACAAGCTCGCAATCGCAGCCTCCGGCGATGTCCTTTGTAATGCGGTGCTCCATGATAACAGTGTTCCTCCAGACTCCGAAGCGATCCTTAGCTATGCGCTCCCTGTATCCGACCATTCGGAATCCGCACTTCTCATGCAGCCTGATGCTCACAGTGTTCGCCTGCATTATGTCAGCCTGCAAAGTCCAGAAGCCGGCATCCTCGGAGCTTTGCAGAAGTGCTCTGAGTAAAAGCTCGCCGACGCCTTTCCCTCTGTAATTGGCATCGATATAGATACTGAGCTGCGCAACGCCTTTATAGCATTCACGGTTGGAATAGCGCGACAGCGCCGTCCAGCCGACAACCTCGCCGTCCAGTTCGGCGACAAGGCGGCATTCCTTGATATGGGCTTCATCCCACTCCTCATACGAAGGGCAGGCGGTGTGTAAGGTCGCGTTATTGGTCTGTATTCCCTGATAAAAAATCTCAACGACTTGACTCCAGTCGTCTTCGTTCATCGGCCGAACAGTATATTCCATCGTTATCCCTCCAAATTCGTGTTGTCCTCACATTATAGCAGGAATTTTTCTAAATACCATAGTGGAGAATGGCGGGAAATGAAATTATTTATCTTCATTTTTGACTTTATTTCGACAAAAATATACTTGTATGAACGTTGTTGACCAAGCAACTGTCCCCCCTTATCTCCGGGATTTAAAACAAGCATCGACGTAATCCATAGGCGAGCCCTATAGTTAAACTGTTAAATTGCTGACAAGTCTAATTTGTAATCCAATATTTCAGGCTCTATAATAATTATAATATATGTATATAATATCATGATAAGTCTGCTAAAAAGACTGATACGAGGTCTATTAGATGAAAAATAATTTTAAAAACCTGTTTTCGCCGCTGAAAATTAGAGGGCTTACCATTCCCAACCGTGTTACAATGATGCCGATGGGTAGTGACTTTGCTGAAAGCGACGGTGAAATAAGCGATGAGCATATTAAATACTACGAGCTTCGGGCCAGAGGCGGAACAGGCCTTATAGTAGTCGAAAATGTGTGTATCAGATACCCAGAGGGCTCAAACGGAACAACTCAGCTTCGTATAGATAAGGACGCCTATATCCCCAGGCTCTTCACGCTGACGGAAGCCTGCCACAGGCACGGAGCAGCGATTGGAGTTCAGCTAAACCATGCGGGAGCCTCTGCAATGTCCGGAAGAATCGGAATGCAGCCCGTCTCCGCTTCGACTTTGCCCTCAAAGCCCGGCGGTGAGAGTCCCAGACCGCTTTCGAAGGAAGAGCTGGCGGGCATCGCCAAGGATTACGGTACCGCCGCAAAACGCGCCGTTAACGCGGGTTTTGATCTCATCGAGATACACGCCGGTCATTCCTATCTTATCAGTCAATTTCTTTCTCCAACAATGAACGACAGAACTGATGAATTTGGCGGCAGCGCGGAGAACAGGGCGCGCTGCTGCCGGATGGTTATAGACGAGGTGAGGGCGACGGTGGGCCCTCATGTGCCGATTTCTCTGCGCCTGAGCACAGATGAGCTCGTAGAAGGCGGCAACACCCTTGACGACTGCCTTGAGTATCTTGAATATCTCAATGACGGAGTCGATATCTTCGACACCTCCGCGGCATTGAACCAGACGATCCAGTATCAGATTGACGCATGCTATCTTGAGGATGGCTGGCGCTCCTATATGGCGAGAGCGGTTAGGGAGAAATTTGGGAAGCCCACGATTGCAATGGGCAACATCCGTAACCCAGAGGTTGCCGAAGATATAATCGCAAGAGGCGACGCCGACCTTATTGGTCTGGGGCGCGGACTCATTGCCGATCCAGACTGGGCAAATAAGGCCAGATACGGAGATGTGTGCGATATAAGAAAATGCATTTCCTGCAATACGGGCTGTGTTGCCAACCGCATCGGTGGTAACAAGCCTTTGCGCTGCGCAGTTAATCCCGACCTCATTAACGGTGAGATCTACAAAAGGTCCAAGGTCATCAGGCCCTGCAAGGTTGTCGTCGTTGGCGGCGGTACCGCGGGTCTTGAGGCCGCGTGTACAGCCGCGGAAGTCGGATGCTCCGTCACACTTCTTGAGAAACGCGGCAAAATCGGCGGACTTTCCGTCGAGATTTCAAAAATTCCAGCAAAAAAACGGCTTGCAGATTTCCCGATCTATCTGAAGCACCGAGCTTCAAAGCTGCCTAATCTGGAGATCAAAACCGGAGTGGATGCGACTCCCGAGCTTATAAAAGCCTACGGCCCCGATCTTGTTGTCAACGCTACGGGCTCTGTCCCCCTCCTCCCTCCGATTGATGGCCTGCTTGAAAACCTTGGAAAAGAGGACTCGTCTGTTTATTCAATTACGGACTTCATAAACAGTCTTGACAGTTATCCTAATAAGCTCCTGGATAAGAAGGTCGCTATAGTGGGCGGCGGCGCTGTGGGGCTTGATGTGATGGAATTCTTTGCTCCAAGAGGAGCCGAGGTCACAATAATTGAAATGCTCCCGGTTATAGGGAAGGATCTGGACGCCTCCTCAAGCTCAGGAATGAAAGAATGTATGACAAAGCACAAGGTCAGACAGATGACGAAAACTTCTCTCTGCACGGTCAAGCCGCATTCATTTGTTATCAGGCATGATGATATGACAGAGGAGTTGCACTTTGACTACGGCTTCGTGTGCCTGGGCATGCGCGCTTACGCTCCGATATTTGAGGCTTTGCAAAAGACCTTTGAAGATTCCTGCACCGAAGTAATAAATATTGGAGACAGCGTTCGCGCTAGACGCATCATCGAGGGTGTGGACGCAGGCCGCCACCTTGTCCTGAACACCTTGGATCGACTGGGTTTTCTTGAATAACGCCTTGTTTCTTTCTCCTCCATATATATTTCTCCTCTCACGAAAACGGCAGCCCTATGGCTGCTGTTTTTATACCTAAAACGATCTTTGCGGGCATCAGGCACAGTCTTAACAGTATCCTGCTTGAATTGTTCATTTTTTACCTGTATAATAACCCGTTAAGTAAAGCCATTTGAAAAAAGTTCCATGTCCGTTTATGCAAATAATCGGCAAAACTAGAGTCGCGGAAACAGCTTTGCCGAACCGACAGAGGGAAACAGCTTATATGGAAACAGGAAACTGCAAGAATCGCTCCGGCACGGGGCCGGAGGATAACAACCCCGAAAAGAAAAAGAACAGTGTAAAAAAATACGTCCTTAGCGGCGCGTTCCTTTTGGTTTTGATGGCGGCCACCTTCTATGTAATATTCAGGGACACTTCCATGGGTGAAATATGGGGCCTGCTGAAAAAGGTGAGGGTACCCTATGTATTCGCCGGAATTCTCACCATGGCGGGCTTCTTTATTTTTCAGGGCTCGGTGATAGGCCTTTCGGCGGAATGCCAGCAGATCAGGCTTACGCCGTGGGAAATGATGCAGTATTCTTTTATCAGTTTTTTTTACAGCGGCATAACCCCTTCGTCTGCAGGCGGACAGCCCATGCAGTTTTATTATATGTGCAGGGACAAAATGAGTCCTCCCAAGGCAACTCTGGTTCTGTTTATAACCAACATGGCATACCAGATAGTCATAGTGGTGCTGGGGCTTCTTACGTTCTTCATTAAAATTAAATATATAATAAGCGTCAGCGGAACTATCATTCTTCTATTTTTCCTTGGTCTCGGCCTTAACATACTTATTTTGCTCATTCTGCTAGGCACAATGTTTTCGGAAAATCTTCTGAGGAGAATACTGAACAAAGCTCTCTCCTTTTTATCGAAAATCAAGATAATCAAGAATGCTGAAAAGGCGCAGACTAGTGTCAATTGTTATCTCGAAGAATTCAAGGAAGGCGTTGTGCTGATAAAAGCAAACGGTAGACGCTTTACCCTTATTTTACTCTGCACGGCAGCGCATTTCCTTTTTTATCATCTGGTTCCCTTTTTCGTTTATAAGGCCTTCGGCCTTTCGGGATCAACCGTGATAGATCTTGTAGCTATCAGCGCCGTACTTTATGTTGCTCTGAACCTGTTTCCTCTTCCCGGCTCAATGGGTGCCGCTGAAGGAGGTTTCGTCATCATGTTCGGTCCGCTCTTTGCGAAAGCGGCCCTACCCGCTATGCTTCTTTCAAGATTTATCAATTTCTATACGATGCTTATTTTCAGCGGCATATTCTCAGCTTATTCTCAGCTTCGCAGGCCGTACGATATGAAAAAAGGTCACGAACTGAAATTAAAATAACAGAAAAGTCTGCACTTGCAGACTTTTCTGTTATTTTAATTAAACCGAAGACTTTTTCTCGGAATCTTTTCTCCGTTTATCCATAAAGAAAACAAGCGAAACCTTGTTACCGGGAATTCACAGTCACAGGAGAATATATAATGAGCATTGTCAAACATATGGAGATCCATAAGGCCTCCAACTAGTTGAGATTTATATTCATGTGGCGGAAATAGCGCAATGCATAAGTAGTATTCATCGCCATTTCCTTTCATTTCCCGCTATTTGCTGCGCGTCGGACACTCTCGTCCGACGATTTTTTAAGCCGAGAATGACGATGGACGCGAAAATCATGAACATGCCCGCAATGCCGCCGGCCGTAAGCTTCTCGTGGAAAATTATCAGACCCGTGAGTGTTGCAACCAGAGGTTCTGAGAAAGCGAGAATCGAAGCCTTACCCGGTTCGGTGTATTTTAAGCCCTGCGTGTATAGAAGATAGGGCAAAATTGTTGAAAGCAATGTGATGCCCGCAGTGTTGGCGATCGCGTCCGGGCGTTTTATCAGAATAAAAAACTCTCTGTCTATGCTGAACGGCAGAAGCGCCGCGGAAGCAAAAAGAAACGTATAGGCTGTAACGGTGACGGTGTCATATTTTTTCAGCGCTGCCGTCCCAAAAATCGAATATAACGCATAGCCGAGGCCCGAGCCGATACCGGTGAGGATTCCCAGCTTCGAGACTCTGCCGAGGCCCGTTCCGCCGATAAGGGACTCAACAAGCCCTGTCGTACACAGGCAGCCGATAAAGGCAAGAACCAGCGCCGAAATTTTCACAGCTCCGATTTTTTCGCGGAAAAAGATCGCCGAAAGTATCATTACAAAACATGGAGCCGTATAGAGCAATACCACCGCGAAAGAAATCGCAGTTAGCTGTATAGTCGTAAAATATAGGATGGAAAAAAGCGTAATGCTCAAAACTCCGGTACCGAAAAACATCCAAGTATCCTTTAAGGATATTTTAGACCTGCGACGCTCAAATAAAAGGATATAAATCCATATGAGTACAGCCGCCGATGCCACGCGCAGAAAACCAATCTGTATCGCTGAAAAGCCGATAGCCGACAGGCGCTTTGTAAAAAATCCAATAAATCCCCAGCAGGCTCCGGCTGTCACGACAAGCAGCGGCGCCGCATATTCATGTTTCTTTCTTGTTTTCATCGGGTTACTTCCAGTCGTTTCTGATATGCAGATGATATGATAAGAGGGCGCAAAAAGCAACTGTCATATATGCTGTCTGCCTGATGTCACGACCTTCATAGCAGGCTTTTTATTATTACGGACCAGATTTCTTTAGTTTTTATATACTCGGAATAGTGCGTTTCGACGTTCTTTTCATATTTGTTCAGTTCCTTCCTGACATTGTAAAACGAAGAAGTATTGAAGTAGTCACATATCAGCGGAAGAGTATGATCCAGATTCCGCTCCATTTCAAAAATCTTTTTTTCATATTCTTCTTGATTAGTAATATACATCAGCAGCGGTTTATAGCGCACCCATCCGATGCACGCGTTATAAAACCTTCTCTCAATTTGCCTGGAGTCCGGCTTGATCGGTTTGAGCGTTGTTGGGAGCACGCCTGAAAGCAGATGGTTGTAGGAGGAAAAGCCATCGTGAAAGGCATAGCAGGGGATGCGCATTACTTTTCTGTCACTCAGGAGGGTACTGAGGAAGGTGTCTTCTCCCCGCGCGCCCGGAGGATTATAAAACGGAAAGACTCTCTCCGGCTTTGTGAGATTTATGCAGAGATTTGATCCCGAAATAAACTTCGCATGATTTTCCTCTTGTACCTCGATAGCCTTATCCGCCGTTAGGACGGAGGAATCGGCGTATGTGACTCCTCCGTCCGCCAACACCTTTTTGATATTATCCCAGTTTATTATATCGTTGCTGATCGCCTGTATAAACAGGCGAAAGTCATCCTCCCCCAGCTTGTCGCCGAATTCCATGATCGGTATCGGAGAAATATATCCACAGTGATAACCGTAAGTAATATCGGCATTTTGAATCTCATGAAGATGCGTTTTCAAAACGTGCTGACCGCTCCACAAAGCCGTTTTCGGATTTTTCGTAACAGCCATCGGGTACTCGTCGTCGTCGAGAAACAAGAGGTAGTCCATTTTATTTCTCATCGCTTCATATAGGATTATGTTTCTTGAAGACGCATACCCTTTTTGAAAAACCAGCGACGCTTCCTGCGGATCGACTGCGCCTTCATCGGCTAATGTCCTCTTCGCCTGCTCAACTTCCTCGATTCCTATAAAATGCCTGCTGTCAATAAGGTCTGCGACATCCTTCGATATCGCCGTATAGTCCGTTCTCTTTGTTCCCATATAATTGAGATCATACGCGACAAACAGATTGAGACTGACGTTTTTGTTATCAACCAGACCGGATTCCTTCCAGTTGTATATATAGCTTCTCAGAACCCTTTGAAAATTTTTTCTCCCCGTTGCAAATCCAATACCTACTCTTATCAAATTGTTATCCATATTCTCCTCCTTTTCAACGAAGCTTTCTGTTTCATAAAATAAGTATATCACATTTGACAAAAGTCGGCAAATTTGCATCATGTGAGGCATTGCTTCAGTAAAACGGAAAAGGGCCGGCGCTATAGCGCCGGCCCTCCGGTATAATTCGGATTTTAATAATTCTCGGCCTTAATTTCAAAGAACGAACGGGGATGCGAGCATACGGGACATACCTCTGGAGCCTCCGTACCGTACTCGAGATGACCGCAGTTGCGGCAATACCACACCTTTACGCCCGAGCGTTTGAAAACCTCGCCGTTCTGAACGTTTTCAGCCAGCTTCATATAGCGCTCTTCATGGGTCTTTTCGATCTTGGCGACTTCCGCGAACTGGTCTGCAAGAGCAAAGAAGCCCTCTTCTCTCGCCGTCTCGGACATTTCCTTATACATTTCGGTCCATTCGTAGTGCTCTCCCTCGGCAGCTGCAATTAGGTTATCGGCAGTTTTGCCTAGCTCGCCCAGAGCTTTGAACCAAAGCTTTGCGTGCTCTTTTTCATTTCCCGCAGTTTCCTCAAAAATCGCTGCAATTTGCTCATAGCCGTCCTTGCGTGCCTGACTGGCGAAATAAGTATACTTGTTGCGCGCCTGACTTTCGCCCGCAAATGCCTTCCAAAGATTTGCCTCTGTTTTGCTTCCTTTAAGTTCCATAGTATAACCTCCTAAAATTTATTGAAATTACTTTTCTTTTGAACAGCGGTCACAGGTTCCATCGAAATACAGTTCATGATGATTGACGGTATGACCGGATATTTTCTCAGCTTTTTTATCCAGTGACGGGTCATAGCAAATTTCCAAAATATCGTATACGTTCCCGCAACTGCAACACAGAAAATGTGCGTGCGGCGCTGTGTTCGCATCAAACCTCTCGATCGGAAAGGGCAGACGTTGAAGACTTCCTTCCTCCACAAGCTGATTAAGATTGCGGTATACCGTTCCAAGGCTCAGTGTCGGATTTCCCGGTTTGAGCCAGTTGTATACCGTTTCGGCGGTCGGGTGCTCCGTTGTGCCACGAACAGCTTCATATATAAGCTCCCGCTGCTTTGAAAATCGCTTGATTGTCATATTGCCCTCCGCAACCAGTAACAATAATCATTACTATTTGAGTATATCATATTTTTCTTAAAATGCAATACTTTTTTTGATCTGTGCACAAAAAACTTGAGTTGCGCTTCAGCGCATCCCCCGCTTACTTTCGGTAAACATATATATCAAAGGAAATTTCGGTTTCCAGCTTTTCCAGCGCCTCAAGACGGGCGGCGTCTTCTCTGGAAGTCTTCCAGAAATAGGGGGTCATTTTAAAAAGATTTCTTATCACCGAACTGTCCGGCAGAGCTATCCTGTCCTCGACCGTCAGCGTTTTCGTAAGCTCAAAGCCGTCGTACTGCTCGCTTGCTCTTTCATTCTCGTAGGGCCTGTCGTAAAGCGCACATTTGAGCTCCCAAAGATGGCGCGGAGCTGGAACGACATAGACGAAATACCCGTCCTTTTTCAAAACGCTCAGGAACTCCGCTTCGCAAAGAGGTGAAAAGCAGTTGAACAAGACATCGGCGCTTTCATCTAAAACCGGCAGACGATAGGCGGACGCAACGGCAAACTCAGCGTTTTTCAAACGCTTTGAGGCTAGGCGCACGGCCTCCTTTGAAATATCGATTCCCACTACACGGGGCATTTTACCGTTTACGGTTAGCGCCTCGTATATTCCCTGCGTGTACCAGCCCTCTCCGCAGCCCGAATCCAGAATTACGGGCTTATCATCAGCCAACTCAAGCGCCAGCGCTGCCATGGCCTTGCGGAG
>JAYFQM010000055.1:0-13216 GCA_034927185.1 Oscillospiraceae bacterium
GTTTTTCTTTTTTTCGCTGTCGCTTACGACGGTGTATAGAAACATGCCGAGCGTCTGACTTAAAAAAACTGTCAGCGAATAAGTGACAAAAATCAATAGCAGTCCCCAAACGCTCAGATTATAGCTCATATGAAGAAAAGAATACTGGAAGAGAATGAAGATGCCAATTAGCATCGACGACCAAATTTGTTGGATCAGTGCGTAAAAAAGGATGCTTCTCTTATTCAAAGGAGATGGAAAAAGGTAATTTACATCAGCCATTTTAAAAAAAGTTCCGCCGTTTTTTAACCCGGAGTTTAGAGTTGTGGCGAATATAAGGATTAAAAGAGCGTTAAATCCGGCGGTAAGCTCCGAAATGTCGCGTAAGACCCGTCCGGACTCCTTTGCCCCTTCGTTTCCGCCAATCAAGGTAAGAGCCAGCAGCCCGATAAAGACCACGACATAAATGAGGCGAACGGGCTTTTTGAAAAAGCTCATGAGCTGGTTACGAATTTTTGTCCTGAGGAGATAAGATAAGGCGCTGTTTCTCATATTCCGGCCTCCGGCGCTTTAGCCTCAGTAATCGCAAAGAAAAGCTCCTCAAGGCTTTTCTCGTTTTCCCCTTCGGAAGTGTTATATTTCGTTGCCGCAAAGCTTCCGTTCATCATGATATGAGCGACATCCCAGAAATTCTCAACGCTATCCAGCATATGAGTGCTTATAAGCAGCGCGCAGCCCTGCTCCCTGAGCTCGGTGAACATGCTTTTTATTTCTTTGATCGCGTGCGGATCGAGTCCGATAAGGGGCTCATCGAAAATAATTACTCTGGGCCTGTGAAGCAGCGTACAGCAGATTGAAAGCTTCTGCTGCATACCCTTTGAAAGCTCCTTTCCGACCTTGTCCTTCTTATCCTCGAGCTCAAACCGCTCAAGAAGATAGCGGTCATACCCGTCGTCGGGCAGACGGTAGGCTCTGCGGATGAATTCCATATGCTCAGACACCGTCAGCAGGTCATAGACTGCCGGCATTTCGGGTACGTAGCCGATGAGCTTTTTCGCTTCGACCGATTTGTTGTCATAGCCGCCAATTTCAATCTTACCGTCGAACCTGAGCAGTCCCGCGATCGACTTTATAATAGTTGATTTGCCGGCGCCGTTCGGACCGACAAGCACGGCGATCTGTCCGCCATCAACAGAAAAGGATATATCGTTATTTGCGAGCAGCTTTCCGTATTTTTTTGTTACATGCTCAACTTTCAGCATTCTTGCGTTCCCCCGGGTATTCATGATTTTTATTTGATATTATATATGATAGTTAAAGCTATTGCAATAAGGTGTCGGCGTATTGCATTTTGAACCAAAAATTATCAGCGATTTAAACTGCAAAACACGTTTTTTACAAATATTCCTTATAATTGTATTTTTGCCTTGAAAAATGGCGCAGGAATGATAAACTCTTTAGTTAATACAAAACAAATAATTATTGAAAGAGAGCGTGGAAAAAGTGGAGAAAATAACAATCGAAAAGGCGACCGTTCTTAAGAAGAAGCCCTCTATAGACGGGATTCCTTTCGGAAAGTATTTTTCCGACCATATGTTTATTATGGACTATGACGAAGGAAAGGGCTGGCATGATCCGTGTGTCGTGCCTTTCGCGGACTTCTCGCTCTCACCGGCGGCTGTTGTTTTTCACTATGCGCAGGAGATATTTGAGGGCATGAAGGCCTACCGCAGCCCTAAGGGTGAAATATTACTGTTTCGTCCGTTGGAAAACGCCAGAAGAATGAACAGCTCCGCAGACCGTATGTGCATCCCGCAGGTACCGGAGGAAATTTTCATCGAAGGGTTGAAGACTCTCATAGGAGTTGACAGGGACTGGGTACCCAATGCACCCGACACCTCGCTGTATATACGTCCCTTCATCATAGCAACGGCGCCGCAGCTCGGAGTACACGCTTCGTCGAGCTATATGTTCGCAATAATCACCTGCCCTGTGGGAAGTTACTATCCGGAGGGTCTTAATCCCACTCGAATAATGATTGAGAGTCAAGATGTCCGCGCGGTGCGAGGAGGAACGGGCACTGCAAAATGCGGCGGCAACTATGCGGCCTCGATGCGTGCAGGCGTGAACGCGGAGAAACAGGGCTACAGCCAGGTGCTCTGGCTTGACGGCGTACACAGGCGCAACATTGAAGAAGTCGGGGCAATGAACGTGATGTTTAAGATTGGCGGAAAGATAATAACGCCGGCGCTTACCGGAAGCGTTCTTCCCGGAATTACGAGAAAATCCTGTGTCGAACTGCTTAAATCTTGGGGCTATGAGGTCGAGGAGCGTGAGCTTCCTGCCGAGGAGCTTATCAAGGCCGCGGAAGACGGAACGCTTGAGGAAGCGTGGGGAACAGGTACAGCGGCTGTCGTTTCTCCGATCGGTGAGATATGTTTCGAGGGTGTCAAGCATGAGGTGTGCGGAAACAAAATCGGAGCCGTTACTCAAAAGCTTTATGACACACTGACCTCCATCCAGTGGGGAAAAGCCGAGGATAAATTTGGCTGGTCAATGAAGGTCTGCTAGATAACGCCGAAAAAAGTGTAAATTGATAAAACTCCCGCAGGCCGTGAGGCCTGCGGGAGTTTTATCAATTTGCGGTACCCGTCTGAAGTGAGACAATATCGGTGCTTCCGTATTTTTTGCGCAGTAAGGGCTTTTCAATTTTCCCGGTTGGATTTCGCGGTATCTTATCGAATATTATTTCGCGTGGACGCTTGTAGCGGGGAAGCTCTAGACAAAATTCGTTTATCTCATCCTCAGTCGCCGTCACGCCCTGCTTCAGCTCGATTATCGCGCAGGCGATCTCGCCAAGACGGGGATGAGGACGTCCTATTACCGCTACGTCCTTAATCTTACCGTTTTTCCGAAGGAAATCTTCTATCTGCACGGGATAGAGGTTTTCGCCGCCCATTATGATTACGTCCTTTTTACGGTCAACAAGCCAAATGAATCCGTCCTCGTCAACCCTTGCCATGTCACCGGTCCAGAGCCAGCCGTCCGGAGAAAGGGATTCGCGGGTCGCTTCCTCGTTTTTATAGTAGCAGGTCATGACTCCGGGTCCCCGCACGGCAAGCTCGCCGACCTCGCCCTGAGGGACCTCCTTCTTGTCGGAATCTACAACCATTGTTTCCCAGCCGTAACCGGCAATCCCTATTGCTCCAACCTTGTGCGTGTTTTCGATCCCCAGATGTACGCAGCCTGGGCCGATTGACTCAGAAAGACCGTAGTTTGTATCGTACTGGTGATTCGGAAAATATGCCTTCCAGCGGTTTATGAGCGCGGGCGGGACCGGCTGCGCCCCTATATGCATAAGCGTCCATTTTGAAAGGTCATAATCGGAGAGACTAAGCTCGCCTCTGTCGAGGGCATCCAGAATGTCCTGTGCCCAAGGAACAAGCAGCCAAACGTTTGTGGCGTGCTCCTGTGCGGCGGTCTGTAAAATCCATTTCGGGCTGATTCCACGAAGTATGACGGCCTTGCTGCCCGAAAGCAGGCTCCCAAACCAATGCATCTTTGCGCCCGTGTGGTAGAGAGGCGGCATGCAGAGGAAACAGTCTCCGTGCTTCTGGCCGTGATGCTTCTGTTCCGCAATCGCCGCGTGGGAAAGGCTGCGGTGCTTGTGAAGGATTGCCTTCGGAAAGCCGGTTGTTCCGGAGGAAAAATAGATTGCGCCGAAGTCCTCGTCGCTTATATCAATATGCGGCTTCCGGCTTGAGCAATACGACATGAAGGTGTAGTAACTCTCCGCCCAATCGGGGCATACCGAACCGACATAGTACAGCTTTTTTATTTTTGTAAGAGCTTCTTTAATTTCGCTTATGCGTCCGACGAACTCGTTTCCGAAAACGAGAAGAGAACAGTCGGCCAGTTCAAGGCAGTATCTGATCTCCTCCGCGGTATAGCGGTAATTGAGAGGAACGGCGAGCGCGCCTGCCTTCAGAACGCCGAAATACACAGGCAGCCATTCAAGGCAGTTCATCATAAGGATACCGACCTTATCTCCCTTCTGAACACCGTTTGCCAGCAGAAGATGCGCGAAACGGTTTGCACGGCAGTCGAAGTCCATCCACGACAGCTCGCGCCTATAGGTGTTTTCCTGATAGTTAATATCGACAAGAGCGAATTCCGTCCATGATGTAAGTGCGACGCTGTTTTCATGTTCCGGGTTAATCTCAATGATCGCCGTTTCGCTCGGATACAGCTGCGCGTTTCGTTCCAATAGTTCAGTTATCGGCATAATACTTCTCCTCAATAAAAAAAATAAAGCCCTTCGGAAAATCCGAAGGGCGAATACTATTCGCGGTACCACCTTGGTTCACGGCCCGCTTGCGCAAAGCCGCCTTTGAAGCTCTCTTCCATCGCGACGAAAACGCGCCGTGCAAAGAGCCGACCTTATAACGGACGTCACCCGTCACAGCCTACTTGCCAAGCTTTCAGTGTGAAGCTAAAGGATGTATTCTCCGACATTTCCCATGCGCCTCTCATCAGACCGGCTGCTTTCTGTTCGGTTCAGTATCGGATACTTCTTCCTCATTATCGCTTTTAAGTGTTAAATTATCTAAATAATATTATACGCCTGAATATATGTCAAGTCTGATGCCGGAATATCGTCATATTTTACAACTAAGCAGCTTTTCCGCCTTCGTATAACGGTTAAATAAACTGAGAAATACAAAGAAGGATAAGTCAGGTATCTCCGTAGGCCCTGTTTTTAAATTCATCCAAAAACTGAAGGACAAAATCCTTGAAGTCGTTGCTTGCTGATCCTGTGCAGGGTCTGGTGTTATATGTTATGCCTATGTTTGCATAAGTTTCTGGAATGTCCACATCAACGCAGTATCGCTTCAGCTCTGGATTTGAATAAAGCTGCCAGCGAGGAATTATAGCATAGCCCATACCGTCCTTCACACTTCGTATTATAAGATTCATATCGTTAGACTCGCATACGATCTGGGGACGAAAATCATATTTTTTGAAGGTCTGTTCAATATTGATGCGCAGTGCAGTACCTTTTGAGGTCGTGACAAGCTTCTCGTTTTTAATATCGTCAAAGGTGACGGTGTCCCGTCCGATAAGAGGATGACCCGGCGGAAGGAGAATACTGCAGCGTTCGCAAAGCACCAAATCGGTTTTTAGGCCCTTTATAGGGTCATCATTAAGCGGAGGCGAGCAAAAAGCAAAATCCGCTTCTCCAGTGACAAGAGCGCCAATAATGTCCTTAACGGTCGCAAACTCAATCGAAATAGTGTAGTCCGGGTATTTTTTACGGAATGCCATGATCATCTCCGGCGAGAACGAGCTCATGTTGCAGAGGACGGATATGCTTTTGTTGTGTCTGTCCAACATGGTGCCGATCTCGGCATTTAGCTCGTCAATATCCGATAGAATCCTTTTTGCATGCCTGAAAAAGGTCTCTCCGTTATCATTGAGACGAATCTTTCTTCCAATATTGTCGAACAGCGAGAGACCAATTTCTTTTTCTAGATTTGATATTACTCTTGTTAGAAAGGGCTGGGAAACTCCAAGCTTTTCCGACGCTCTTGTAACATGTTCCATTTCCGCGGTCATGCAGAAATAGCGCAGATCTCTGATATCCATAGAATCCTCCGGATTTTTTGGCTGAACAGTATTTTAAATCAGATTAAAAATACTCGGCTGGGTTGACGGCGATTTTTTCCTGCAGATTACTGAAATATTCGCGGGAAAAAATCAGAAAGTCTTTCATGTATCTGTTTTCAATAGACAGACTGTTATAGCTCAACCCCATGTTCCCGTATTTGTCGGGGCTGTCGATATCGATACAGTATAAACCCAGCTCAGGATACTTTGCAAGCACCGAGTATGAAATGAAAGCGTAGCCGAGACCGCTTAATACTGCCTGAATAATGAGGTTCACATCGTGGGTCTCGCATACTATTTTCGGACGAACGGAATATTTGTCAAAAACATAATCAACATGATTTCTCATAGCGCCGCCCTTTGAAGCAGTGACCAGCCTCTCACCCTGGAGCTCTTCAAACTTAATCGATTTCCGCTTGAGCATGGGATGGCCGGGAGGGAACATGACGCAGGCAGTATCCTGAAACACGATTTCGGTTGTAATGTTTCTTGAAACGTCCGTATCGATTGCTGGGTCGCAAAGAACAAAATCGGCAGCGCCTGTCATAAGCGCCTCAAGCATTTCCTTCCTTGTCGCATATGCGAGCTTGAGCGCGTATTTCGCATTTTTCTTTTGAAATTCGACAATCATACCGTGTGCATGCGCCTCGGTATTGCAGAAAAGAGAAATGGTTCTCATATTCTGCTCCTGTAAAAAATCCATTTCGGTATAAAGATTGTCAACCTCCGAGAGTATTTTTTTTGCGTTGCGATAGAACACCTCGCCGTTCTCATTGAGCTTAATTTTTCTGCCCACTTTGTCAAAAAGCTCGGTTCCGAATTCATCCTCAAGCTGACCGATAATTTTTGTCAGGTAAGGCTGGGCGACGCCGAGAATTTCCGCTGCTTTAGAAACATGCTCAAGCTCGGCGGTCAGGCAAAAGTATTTCAAATCCCGAATATCCATGAAAACCTCCGTTGAATGTCAGGTCTTCCAATACGTCAATTTTTATAATCGTAACACAAAATGACGTTTCACGCTATACAAATATCAATTATTTATGCCTTTTTTTATATAATATCAGATTCAGATTAATATAAAATGGGCATAGAACAAGCTCTTCTCTTAAAACTGTCGATTCCGATAAAAATCAGACGGACGCCTTTACAACTTTACCAAAACTTTACCTTATTTTAAAAAATTCGTGGTAGTGCTTTGCCTGATGCGAATTTATTATGATTACGGAGCTAAAAATAAAAAGGGTATTCAAAAAATGTAAAACAAGGAGAAAATTTATGAAAAAAATTACCGCGATTGCTCTTGCATCCGTGCTTTGTCTGGCGCTTTTCGCCGGCTGCTCCTCAAACAAGGAAGCCGAAGCCACACCCTCCTATGATGCCTCGGCAGCACCATCCGAAGCACCACTTTCCGGAACTGTATCCACCAACGGTTCCACCTCGATGGAAAAAGTTATCGCAGGTCTAAGTGAAGCGTTTATGTCCAAATATACCGACGTTACCGTTACTTATGACGCAACGGGATCAGGTGCCGGTATCACGGCCTCTACCGACGGAACTGCGGACATTGGACTTGCAAGCCGTGACCTTAAATCGGACGAAACTGGACTTGACGCATCCGTCGTCGCCATCGACGGCATTGCTATAATCGTAAATAAGGCGAACACCATCGCAGATCTGACCATTGATCAGCTCGCGCAGCTTGCAAAGGGCGAAATTACAAACTGGAAGGATGTCGGCGGCTCCGACGCCCCCGTCGTAGTAATCGGACGTGAAGCCGGCTCCGGTACACGTGACGGCTTCGAATCCATCGTTAATGTAAAAGATGCCTGCAAATATGAGCAGGAACTGACCTCTACCGGCGCTGTCATCGCGGCCGTAGCAGCCAATGAATACGCTATCGGCTATGCCTCTCTCTCAGCGGTCAACGATACCGTCAGCAAAATCAAGATCGAAGGCGTGGAGTGCACGGAAGCCACCGTTCTTGACGGCACCTACAAAATACAGAGGAACTTCAATATGCTCACCAAGCAGGGCTCCGAGCTCTCCGCGGCCGCTAAAGCTTTCCTAGAATTTGCACTTAGCGATGAAGCTGCTCCCATAATTGAAAAAGCGGGGGCTATTCCTCCTGCGAAATAGAGTTATCACAAGAGAAGGGGACTTCACTTATGAAGTCCCCTTCAGGTGCTTTCTAATATTTTTACGGAGGTTTTAATGAAAGCCAGAAATATAACCGAACGAGTAATGAATCTGATATTCATCGTCTGCGGAATGATATCGATCATAGCAGTAGTCGGAATATCGGGATATATGATAATCAGCGGCCTGCCAGCGATAAGGGAGATCGGACTTAAGGCGTTCCTTTTCGGGCAGGTCTGGAAAAGCACTGCCTCTGAGCCCTTGTTCGGCATACTGCCGTTTATACTTTCCTCCATCTTCGCAACGACCGGAGCGATACTGATTGGCGTTCCGATCGGACTTCTCATGTCGGTATTTCTTTCGAAGGTCGCAAGCGCCAAAACAGCGTCCGCGGTGCGCCCGGCAGTCGAGCTGCTCGCGGGAATCCCCTCAGTCGTGTACGGACTTGTGGGCATCATTGTTCTGGTGCCCGCGGTTATGGACATATTTAACCTAAAAAGCGGCTCGACCCTGTTTTCCGCGATAATAGTTCTGGCGATCATGATCCTTCCGAGCATCGTCAGCGTGAGCGAAAACGCGCTCAACTCCGTTCCGGCAAAATACGAGGAGGCAAGCCTCGCTCTGGGTGCTACAAAAATTGAAACTATTTTCAAGGTCAGCATACCGGCTGCTAGAAGCGGCATTACGGCCGGAGTCGTTCTGGGTATCGGACGCGCGATTGGCGAGGCTATGGCGGTGATGATGGTCGCCGGCAACGTAGCAAATATGCCGAAGCTTTTCAGCAGCGTCAGGTTCCTCACGACCGCGATCGCTTCCGAAATGTCATATGCCGGAGGGCTGCAAAAGCAGGCGCTCTTTTCAATAGGCCTTGTTCTGTTCGTATTTATTATGATCATAAACATCATATTAAACACTCTTCTCAAAGGGGGGTACAGGGATGAAGGCTGATTCAAAAGCACTTTCTCTGGAAAGCAGAATATCCGCCGGGCGTAGGATAAAGGGCGGGTTTCTTAAGCTCCTTATATATCTTTCGGCGCTGATAACCATATTGCTCCTGGTCGGTCTTATAGGTTATATATTTTACAGGGGCCTGCCGAACGTGACATGGGAATTTCTCACCACTCAGCGAAAGGTTCTTGAGGACAGGATCGGCATACTGCCGAACCTTATTTATACACTGTACATGATCCTTACGGCACTCGTCATTGCGTTGCCTATCGGCGTCGGCTCCGCAATCTATTTGAATGAATATTCGAAAAACAGAGGGCTTGTCAGATTTATCGAGTTCTCGACCGAGACGCTGACGGCAATCCCTTCCATTATCTACGGGCTTGTAGGAATGCTTTTCTTTTGCCAGAAGCTTGGACTGAAATCCAGCGTTCTCGCAGGCTCGCTCACGCTTGTCGTCATGATACTCCCAAGCATAATCAGGACAACTCAGGAATCGCTCAAAACCACTCCGCAATCGTACCGGGACGGCGCACTGGCACTCGGCGCAACAAAATGGTATACGATCAGAACAATAGTTCTGCCCTGCACTATAGACGGTATCGTCAGCGGCGCAATACTGGCGGTTGGACGCATCGTAGGTGAATCGGCGGCGCTTCTGTTCACGGCCGGAGCAGGCTACGTACTTGTCACGAACTATTTCAAGGCTCTTTCAACAAGCGGAGGAACGCTCAGCGTAATGCTCTATGTCTATACGATGGAGAGCGGAGAGTTCGGAGTAGGCTTTGCGATCGCGGCTATACTTATGATACTGGTGCTGATCATCAACTTCTCCGCAAAGGCTGCGAAAAAAAGACTTAAAAAGATCAGGTGACGGCACGGACTGGGTACGCCGTCAAGGAGGTAAATATGAGCATTATATCGACGAGAGAGCTTGAGCTGTATTACGGGGCTTTCCACGCGCTCAAGGGTATCGATATGGACATAGAGGAAAAAGAGATCACCGCACTTATCGGGCCTTCAGGCTGCGGGAAAAGCACGTTTTTAAAGACGCTTAACCGGATGAACGATCTCATCCCCGGAGTTCTGATTCTGGGCGAGGCGAAATATCGTGATACTGACATTTACGCAAAAACAACAAACGTTAATCTTCTCCGAAAAAGCATCGGAATGGTTTTTCAGGCACCGAACCCATTTCCGATGACTATATACGACAACATTGCCTACGGTCCGAGGCTCCATGGCGACCACAGCAAGACTTCTCTCGACGAGATCGTTGAAAAATCGCTTCGCGGTGCCGCGCTCTGGGAAGAGGTCAAGGACAGGCTTAAGAAGAGCGCGCTCGGCCTTTCAGGAGGGCAGCAGCAGCGCCTGTGCATAGCCCGAGCTTTGAGCGTCGAGCCGGAAATACTTCTTATGGATGAGCCGACAAGCGCGCTCGACCCTGCGAGCACGATGCGTATCGAGGAGCTAATGGATGACCTGCGCAAGGATTACACAGTTGTGATCGTTACGCATAATATGCAGCAGGCCGCCCGCATATCGGATAAAACCGCGTTTTTCCTTGTCGGCGAGCTGGTTGAAATGGGCAAAACAGACGATATATTCTCGATTCCCAAGGATAAGCGCACAGAAGACTACATTACAGGCCGCTTCGGTTAATATGTTTAGGAGTGTGAATTATTTATGGCAACAAGAAAGCTCTACGACGACGAACTTCGGGACTTGTCCGCCGCGCTTATCAGAATGGGAACAGCGGCAATCGACGCCGTGACCCGCTCCATGCGAGCCCTTAAAACATTTGACAAAACACTGGCAAGAGAGATAATAGAAGATGATGCCAACATTAATGCTATGGAACGCGATATCGAAACCATGTGTCTGAAGCTTATTCTCAAGCAGCAGCCGGTCGCAACCGACCTGCGGAAAATCTCAACGGCGATCAAGATGATAACAGACATAGAACGCATAGGCGACGCCGCCTCCGATATTGCGGAAATCAGCATGTACCACGACAGCGTAAATTTTCCGGAAATTCAGGACGAGGTTCTGAAAATGGCCGAAAGCGCGAAGGAGATGGTCGCTTCCGCTATCGACGCTTATGTCAAGGGCGATCTTGAGCTTGCAAAGGCAACGATGGCCAAGGACGATGTTGTGGACGATTATTTCCTCAAAATAAGACATGCGCTCGGTTCCAGGATATATAAGGATACCCGCGATATGGAAACTGTAATAGACTATCTTATGATTGTAAAATACCTTGAGCGTATAGGTGACCATGCCGTCAACATCTGCGAGTGGGTGCAGTTTTACGTTACGGGTATCCATATAAACGAAAGAATAATCTGAATTTGACTGCGGGGTGGATCAGGGTGAACGAGAAGATAGTGATTATTGAGGATGACGAGAGCATAAGAATGCTCCTTGAAGTCGCTCTCGGCAGCAACGGGTACAGTCCGAAGGGCTTTGACAATGCCGCTTCTGCGCTTGAACATATGCGGCTTGAGCCTCCCCGCGTCGTTATAATGGACATAATGATGGACGGGATGAGCGGCATAGAGGCGGTTCGCGCAATGAGAAGCGAGAAGGGACTAAAGGACATCCCGGTTATCATGCTTACGGCGAAGGATACGGAGCTGGACAAAATAATCGGGCTTGACTCCGGAGCCGACGACTATATGACAAAGCCCTTCAGCGTGCTTGAGCTCTGCGCGAGAGTCCGTGCGCAGCTACGCAGATCGGGGGGAGCGTCCCCTGACGACGGGGCGGAGAACGTTCTCGAACAGGGCGGCATCAGGCTCGACGGCAACGTCAGGGAGGTAATCAGGGATTCGGAGCCGGTGACGCTGACCTTCAAAGAGTTTGAGCTTCTCAAATATCTTATGGAAAACAGCTCACGCGCGGTGTCGCGCGAGGAACTTATATCGAAAATTTGGGGAGACGACTATTTTGGGGAAACGCGCACTCTGGATATACACATAGGGACGCTTCGCCAGAAGCTCGGTGATACGGCCGATAACAGTAGCTATATAAAGACTGTGAGAGGAATAGGATATCGCTTTGTCGGGGGTGTCAAATGAAAAAATTTCTGATGGCGGGTTTCGTGGCTATCTTAACGCTTACGCTGCTGATATCAGGGATTCTGAACGCCTTTGTTTTCGACAGAGAGCTTATTTCGGACACAAAACAGGAATTGCTTTCATACGCTTCGGTAATTTCAAAGGAGTTTGACCCCCTTCAGGACGCGAATATTCAGGCAAAGAGTTTTGCCGGAGAAATTGAAAACGTCCGCATAACAGTTATTGCGGCGGACGGGACCGTCCTCGGTGATTCTGCGGCTGATTTTAAATATATGGAAAATCACCTTGACAGAACTGAGATCATCCAGGCCGGGCTGACAGGAAAGGGCACGAGCGTCAGAAACAGTGAAACGCTTGGAAAAAAACTAGTCTATTCCGCCGTTCAAACCTCTGGTGGTTACTTTATTCGAGCTACAAAAGAGGTGTCGGGCGTTTTTGAAAGCCTGAAATCGATAATTCCTGCCATGATACTTGTAATTTTTATTGCGCTCCTTCTTTCATCAATATTGACTAGCAAGTTTACGAACGGATTCATTACGCCGATTGCGGAGATGAACGATAGCCTGATGAGCGTCAAGGACGGTGGAAATGTGCTCGATCCAAAGGCATACCGCTTTGCTGAGCTTGAGGATATGGCGGTAAAAATTAATTCAATATCCTTAAATCTTTCAAAATATATAGCCACTATCCGACATGAGAAGGACAAACTCAATTATATTCTCGATAATGTTGGGGAAGGCTTTCTGCTGCTTGATGAAAAAAAGAACGTACTGCTCATAAATGACGCCGCCTGCGGATACCTGGACTGCTCTAAGAACATAATAGGCGAAAACATCCTTTACGCGACGAGAAATTACGATTTTATACAGCATGCGGACAGGGCTTTAAGCGAAAAAAGAAAGCTATCCATCGATCTTGTGCTTGGCGGTAAAACCATTGAAACCGTGTTCACTTACGCAGGAGAGGACAGCGGCGTCGAAGCGGCTCTTATCATCACGATGGCTGATGTAACCGAAAGCCGGAATTCCGTCAAGGTTAGGCGCGAATTCTTTTCAAATGCAAGCCATGAGCTGAAAACGCCGATAACATCGATAAAGGGAAGCGCGGAGCTTCTCTGCTCCGGACTGCCTATTTCTGGCAGCCAGAGCAAAGAGCTGCTTGAAAGAATCGGGTTAGAGAGCGAGCGGATGAACATGCTCATAAACGACATCATTATGATAAGCCGCATGGAATCCGGGGAGCTTTCGGGCGAACGTGAAAGCGTTGATATTTCCTCGGTAATAAATGAGAGCGTAAAAGAGCTTGAGACCTTGGCCGAACAGGAGAACGTGACGATTAGATCAGACATCCGCCCCGTGACTGTTCACGCAAACAGAAAAGACATTCGCGGGCTGGTTTCAAATCTT
>JAYFQM010000013.1:0-19364 GCA_034927185.1 Oscillospiraceae bacterium
TCTAATCGAAGAAAATGAGAACCTAGAGTCGGCACATCCATCCGGTAATACTTCTATAATGGAAGCCTACAAGGCAGTATTACAAGGTACCGAATTTTTCAGCGTGGACACCAACAAAAACCTGAATATTAACCAATTAAACCAATCAGTTAGTGATGACAGTAGCATCACTGCAAAAGCGACAAAGTTTGCAATCGTGGATTTGGATAACGACGATACACCAGAAGTTATCCTTTGGCTCACCGTGAATAACGACGACTATTATGGGTTCGAGGTTTTGCGTTATCATAATGGAGTGGTTTATGGCTACACTTTATGGTATAGATCTTTTATGAACTTAAAGGCGGACGGAACGTTTTCATTTTCCAGCGGCGCGGCAGATTACGGGTTCGGCTCAGTGGAATTCACAGAAAAGCCTTACTCAATTGAAAAGATAACCTATAGCGAATCCAGTTACGACCCCAATAACAATATGAACATTTCGTATTTTGTCAATCACGAAAGCGCAACAGAAGATGAGTTTCAGTCGGCTTTCAATCGGCAAAGTGAGAAGGCAGACGCTACATGGTATGATTTCACAGATGACAATATTGAAGCAGAGTTATCCAAAACTCATGAATTATGATACCACCCTATGATACGGCGTATGCGATAACAGCAGCTATTGGGTTGCAAAAAACGATGTTGATTTTGACGGATCTCAAACACATATAGCGGGACATTGCAGTATTTACAACCTGGTATGGCGGTTTTGCCGGCAACTTACTGCCGAAGCTGCGTAAACAGATATTATGCGTATGGCTTTGGGTTTCGGGTTACGAGCAAACAGGTGGTTATGCAGTTGAGGTTTATCCCTTGTTTTCGAAAGAAGAAAGATATAAACGACATTATGAGATTTGGGTACCTATTCAAAGGGAGTTCAGATAATAAGAAGAATGAAAGGTCGAAAATCCCCAGCTGGTAATCAATTGTTGGCTTGACTATAATTGAATCCGAAAATTTTATTTTCAGTATAATTCCAGAAAAGCAACGGTCGGGGAAACCTGAATGTTGCTTTTTAGTTTTGTCAATGCTATTCTTATTAAGAAAACCTGTTGGATAGACAAATACGACCGACCGCGTTTTTCGGAAACGTCCTCACAGGCAGATCAGCGCATATGATAAGGAGAACCGCATGAAAAAGTACAAATACATCTTCTGGGATCTTGACGGAACGATCAGTGACTCGGGTGAGGGCATTTTCAAGTCCATAGCCTATGCCGCCGAGCATATGGGCGCCTCGGTTCCCGACGTCCCCATCCTCAGAAAATTTGTCGGGCCGCCGCTTACAGAGTCGTTCGAAAAACACTTCGGCTATTCGCCCGCGGAAGCGGACAGAGCCGTGGCCCTCTTCCGCGAATACTACAATGAAAAAGGCATCAATGAAAACTCCCTCTACCCCGGAATGGACAATCTGCTTAGAAAGCTCACAGACGCCGGATATGCCTGCGTTCTGGCAACGTCAAAGCCAGAACCCCATGCAAGGGAAATACTCAGGAGATACGGCATCGACGATTGCTTTCTTTATATTGCGGGCAGCACCTTTGACAAAACAAGAACGACGAAGGAACAGGTCATTGCCTACGCTCAGGAAACCTGCGGAATAAAAGACACTTCACAGGTCGTGATGGTCGGCGACCGCGCGCACGACTGCGTCGGCGCCAGGAAAAACGGAATTGACTGCATCGGAGTGCTTTACGGCTACGGTGAACGAGAGGAACTTGAGAAAACAGGCGTCATCGCCATAGCCAAGGACCTTGATGAGCTTGCTGAATTTTTTCTTAAATAATATCCATGCAAATGAAAAGCGCCGGCCTTATTGGCCGGCGCTTTTCATATTATCCGCATACAATTCTATACCGCGTAGTAGACGCCTTCCGAAAGCCGGATCCTTCCCTGTCTCTCGAGGCGTTCAAGATGCTTGAGCAGCATCAATTTTTCCCAGAATACCACATAATTCGACGGATGAAATCGATATATAAGTTTTGCTTCGGCAAGCTTGTGGATATCCGATGGACCACTCAACAGGAAACTGTAAATCCTCTCCTCTCTTCTCTCAATACGTCCTTTGAACTCCTGAAGACATGGAATCGGGTCCTCCACAATCTCGTGAATATGGCTCGATACAACGCGAGGAGGCTTAAGGTCTATTATTCGATCGATGGAGCGCATCATCTGCTCCGGATCGGCAAGATGCTCCCCGTACCACGGTCCGGCCTTGGTCAGGCAAATGTCTGAACTAAAAAGCAGCCCTTCCCCGGGAAACCAGAAGCAGCAGTGCCCGGCGGAATGACCTGGAGTGTGCAGGACCTCGGCCTTAACCGTGCCGAAATCCAGAACCTGCCCGTCTTTTATCGGCAGTATCGTGCGCGAGCAGTCGTAAGGCGAGGGGCAGCCCGGAGTCAGCCCAAGCTTTATCTCACTATTCGCCATCCTGTAATCAAGCCCGGGCATCAGCTCGTCCCATTGATCGATCGAATTGCAGAAAAGGGCCTTTTCCTCATCCTTTATGATCTCGGTTTCCAGCTCATGTATCATTATCTCCGCGTTGGAAAACAAGCCGTTGCCTCTTATGTGGTCGAGATGGTGATGACTGTTTATAACGAGGTCGATTTTTTCAGGCTCGACCCCTTGCAGCGCGGTCTCGTCTAGGCCGGTTTCAATCACGGCTTTGATATCGTCATCGATATAGATCCAATTTGAGTATGTGAAACCCTGCTCTGTCAGCATAAGCGTTATTTTATCCGATATTTTTAACCGCACGTTTATTCCGTCCCTTCAGCCGCAGTCTGAATGTGTATTCTTGAAACCGTATTCTATACCGCATCGCCGGCTTTGTCCAGCAAGAATAACGGAGCCGCTCCTTCTCAGGTAACGGCTGCGTTATTCTTGCTCTCTTTTTACGCGGCGCTGTCGCTGTTCATTTTATGCGTAAACACGGCGATTGCCAGAGCCAGAACCGCGGCGGCGTAAGCGATGACCCACCAGAGTTCGGGAAAAATTCCGCCGTAGTCGCCGACAAGAGCCGCCCTTCCCGCGTTCACCGCGTGTATAAACGGCAGCGCGTTGGCTATTGTACTGAAGGCTCCTCCCGCAAGATTTACATCGAACCATGTACCGGAAAGCCACGCGGACAGGTTTGTCAGCAGCGCCCCGCAAACTCCACCGACCTGTCTGTCCGTGAACACAGTGCCGCAGAGAAGTCCGATAGCGATAAAGAGTACAGATGCCGGTATGAGAACGGCAATTTCCATAAGGATATTGACGCTGATAGTAAGTCCCAGAAACATTGCCACGATGAAACAGACAGCGATTTGGGCAAGCGCCAGAGGGAGCAGCGGAATCGTATAGCCTAAAATGAAATCCGAGGCCGTCATAGGAGATGTAAAGAGGCGCAGCATGAACGAACTGCCCCTATCCTTGGCAATTAGGAAACCCGAAAAGAGCGAAACAAACGAAAGTCCAAAGACCGCAATCCCCGGCGTAAGTTGATCGATTTCAAACAGAGGAACCGGAATATTGGACTGAATGAGTGAGAGCAGAAGCAGCACTATGATAGGGAAGCCCAGTCCAAAGGCAATGTTGAGCTTATCTCTGATTATTTCTTTGTAGTTGCGAAGCGCAAATGCTTTTGTTCTCATAGTAACGCCTCCTTACCTACGAAATAAAGAAACGCGTCTTCAAAATTCTCGGTTTTCGATTCCGCGATCAGCTCGCTTGCAGTACCCTGAGCCATGAGTTTTCCCTTCGACATAATGCCGATCCTATCGGCAAGCGACTGTGCTTCTTCCATATAATGGGTTGTAAGGATTATGGTTATTTTGCCGCTAAGTTCCCTGATCATTTTCCAAAGCTCACGCCTTGCGATAACATCAAGCCCCAGAGTCGGCTCGTCGAGAAACAAAATGCTCGGCTCCGAGATAAGGGCCATTGCGATGCTAAGCCGCCTCTGCCAGCCTCCAGAAAGGGTCTTAGCCTTCTGCTGTGCGATTTCCTGCATCCCGAATGAATCTATCATTCCGGCGGTCTTTTTCCTTGCCTCTTCCCTGCTGTGTCCGTAGATGCCGTAAATCAGCTCAAGATTCTCACGTACCGAGAGGTTCGGAGCGACAGCGGTCTCCTGCGGAGAAACGTTGATTTTTTGCTTAACTGCCTGCGGAGCGTTAACGACGCTATCTCCGAGGAGCAAGGCATCCCCGGCGGTCGGCTTCGTCAGGCAGGACAGGAGCTTGATTGTTGTGGATTTCCCCGCCCCGTTTACGCCAAGCAGCGCGAAAAGCTCCCCTTGCTCAATTTTAAGATCAAGCCCGTCAACGGCAGACTTACTCTTATATTTTTTCGTGAGACCTCTTGCTTCGATTGCGCTCATCTGTCATCTTCCCCGCTTTCGGCTTTTTCTTTGATAGCCTTGGCAAATTCATCGAGGTTTGATTGTTCCTCATACGGGTATACTTCCTTGCCTCTGCCGGCAAAAATCGCTTCGGCAATACCCAAAAGCACGTTCTGCCGCTCGATTGCGATTCCCTTTTTTGGGTGCGCCATAATTATGAGCGAATCCCCCGGCTCGATGCCGAACATATCACGTATTTCCTTGGGAATAACGATCTGTCCTTTCGGGCCGACCCTGACTGTACCCATATAAGGCTTTGTGTCTTTTTTCATGAAACCACCTTTCCTATATATACAAAAATTCAACTAGTATTACTTGTTATACTAATGTTACTAGTTTGACTTGTAATTGTCAAGTATTCGGACGATAATTCTAATTCTACGCGCTCTATATTTTTTTAATAAACCCATTTTACATCTTTATATACTGTTGACTGGAACTCAGGCATGGTGTATAATAATCTCAAATAACCTCATATCTAATTATTAATACCATTTGAGAGGCGGACTTATGAAGCATTTTTCTCTGACCTGCTGCTCCACGGCGGATATGCCGCTCGAATTCTTTAGGGACAACGACATTCCGTTTGCGTGTTTTCACTTTATAATGGACGGAAAGGAATACCCGGATGATCTAGGGCAATCAATGCCCTTCGACGTTTTTTATAAGAAAATTGCGGACGGGGCGACGCCCACCACAAGTCAGGTTAACGCCGAGGACTACGAAAAGATGTGGACTCCCCTGCTTGAGACAGGCAGCGACATTCTGCACATCACCCTCTCCAGCGGAATCTCCGGCACCATTAATTCCGCAATCGTTGCAAGAGAAACGCTGCTCCAGAGCTATCCAGACAGGAAGATAATAATTATCGATTCTCTTGGAGCATCCAGTGGCTACGGGCTTCTGGTTACGGAGGCTCTGCGCCTTCGTGACAGCGGTGCCGCGCTCGCGGAAGCGCAGAATTGGCTGGAGAAAAACAAACTCCGTCTTCACCACTGGTTTTTCTCCACCGACCTTTCCAGCTATGTACGTGGCGGACGTATATCTAAGGCGGCGGCGATGTTTGGAACTATTTTGAAAATCTGCCCGCTCCTCAACATGAACACTTTGGGAGAGCTGATTCCGCGGGAAAAAATCCGTACAAAGAGAAAGGTCATCAGCGAAATCGTCGACCGTATGGAGCGCCACGCCGAAAACGGACTCGACTACAGCGGAAAGTGCTACATCAGCAACTCCGCCTGTTTTGACGATGCGCGCGCCGTCGCGGATCTTGTCGAGGCACGTTTTCACCATTTAGACGGCAAGGTGATGATTAACAGTGTCGGCACGGTTATTGGTGCCCATACTGGTCCCGGTACGGTCGCGCTCTTTTTCTTCGGAGACGAGAGGGTAAAATAAGCGTACCTCAGAAACTAAAAGCACTCCCGAAACAGCAGCGGATAACCGTCTGTAATACGGGAGTGCTTTTATTGTATTTAGATTCAGGCGTTGTCTTGTTTAGGAAGCAAACCGTCGGTTTTTTTGTACTCTCTGAGGACAAACCACGCCGTAGGCAGAGCAACGGCAAATATGGCGGCCTCTAGTTCCCATATGCCGATCGAGTTTATGAAGGTAAGCGCTGCGAAATCGATAATCGTGTGCATGGCAAACGCCAGCAAAAGCCACCAAAGGTTCTTTTCGCGGAGGCTTTTCATGACCATGACTGACCATCCGATATGCAGCATAAGTGTCGATACCCGCTCGATCCCCCTTGCGAACATAAGGATCGGAGTGGACGGAAAGGGCTTTGTAAACAGCATAATTACGGCGCCGATCCCCACCAGAAGAACAGCTTCAATACCGCCGTGTCCCACGCCGAACGCAATGCCGTCGGAAGTACTCCTGTTTTTCTTCAGGAAAAGCGCCATTACGAGGTATCTTCCCCCCTCCTCGAACAGAGCCGCAGTGCCCCCCAAAAACAGGGCGCATATGATAGGCTGCGTATTGGCAAGAGTAATATACCACGCCTGATATGGCAGGACAAGCTGGATCAGAGGTATACGAGTAAGCACCTGAAAAACGATAAATGTCAGCGCGCCGAACAGTATCGGTTTCCATATGCCCTTCCTGCGAACACAGAAAATGACCGCCAGCACAACCGGCAGTATAAAGGAGCAGACAATCGCAAAAATGCTGCTTAGTATTTCCACTTTCGTTTCCCTCCTTGTTTGCTATACCTTTACATCGAGGTTCGGATGCGGCATGTCCCTGAGCGCAAGGTAGTAATTGGCATATGTGACTGAGGTATAGGGCGTGACCCATATCGTTACGAACGGGAACAGCGTCAGCAGCGCCCATCCCAAAAAGCTGAGGTCAATCAAAAACAGCTCGCCTTTGCGGCCGTTCATCATTTCGCTGCTGGCCTTAATGCAGTCCAGCACACCCAACTGAGGATTGTCTATCATAATATACAGCGCCTGCCGGTACCGGTAGAAGGCGATTATGCCCGGAATTATAAACAGCAGTGACCATAGGAAAACTATTATGCCGGTCAGTATAAAAAGCAATAGCACCTTGAAGAAAATGGCGCAGCCGTCAAAAAGGTTTCCGATACCCGATTTCCGAAACTGGCATATGTTCAGACAATAAACTGTAAATCCCGTGTCTATCATAAGGATCATAAGCGAAATAGCAAGCATCATGAGCCTGGAACCGACGCTTATATTTACCATAGCCGGAATATAGTCAATATTCCCTGCCATTATCTGGTCCATATATTTCATATAAATCTGGAATTCTCCGGTCACGGTATACGAAAGCAGCTGAAGGATAAGGATTATACCCAGGTAGGCAAGTCCCACCAGTATCGGGCTGGGCTTCGCTGTTGTAATGATGCTTTTCGCGTTCTGCTTTATCGCGGCGCGGTTAATTTTCATACGCTTCTCTCCCTGATCAAAAGGAATAGTAAACCAATGTACAGAGTTTACCACATCCCAAAGATAAAATAAACGATAATTTTCGCACCGCTGTCCGCGATGATACGCAATCTTTATAATTGTTTGTATTCCTGCGTTGTTTGTGCTATTCTTATGAAAATACGTTATATCCGTATATTACCTTATATCCGAAAGGAAACCACCTCTCATATGAATGAACTTCAAAAAAAAATAATCCAGCTTAAAAAAGAGCGCGGCGCTCTTATACTCGCTCACTATTATCAGCCTCTCGCGGTGCAGGATATCGCGGATTCCGTCGGCGATTCCTTTGCTCTTGCAAAGCTTGCACAGAAGGCCGAAAATGATACGATAATCCTTTGCGGCGTGACATTCATGGCCGAAAGTGCCAAAATACTTAATCCCGGCAAAACCGTCTATCTCCCCTACGGCGCCGCTAGCTGCCCCATGGCGGATATGATAACGAGGGACGACGTTTTATCTCTCCGGGAAAAATATCCGGAAGCCGCCGTCGTTTGTTACATCAATTCGTCTGCCGCGGTAAAATCAGTCAGTGACATCTGCTGCACCTCGTCCTCCGCCGAAAAAGTCGTTCGCTCTCTCCCGAATAGACAGATCATTTTTATCCCCGACAAAAATCTGGGTTCCTTCGTCGCAAAGCGCGTTCCGGAGAAGGAAATAATACTTTATAACGGCTTTTGCCCGATCCACAACGATATTTCCGTTATCGATGCAGAAAAAATCAAAAAATCCCTGCCGGAAGCCAAAATTCTCGTTCATCCGGAGTGCAGGCCGGAGGTTCTTGAGTTTGCCGACTACATAGGTTCGACTGCTGGAATTCTTGACTATGCAAGAAAAAGCGACGCTTCCGAACTTGTGATTAGTACTGAACGCGGAGTTTTTGACATTCTGACGAGAGAACTTCCGGAAAAGAAACTGTTTTTAATCAAAGGCGATTTTGTCTGCGGGGACATGAAAAAGACTGGACTGGAGGACGTTCTTGCCTGTCTTGAAGGGAAAAGGCCCCCCATTGAGCTTACCGAGGATGAAATGAAGGGCGCGAGAAAAAGCCTTGAGCGCATGGTCGAAATCGAATAGATATCAGTAAACATAATATTACAGGCCGCCGCTCTGTTGCTTGAGCAGCGGCCTGTAATATTATAATAGGTTTACATAATTCCATTTTCTGTTTTAATCTTCTTTATTGCGGTGTCGAATTTGTCACGTACGCCCTCCGCCTTATAGAGAATTTTCTCCGCGCTGACGTTCTGCGCCGGATTTGGACTCTTCGCATCCGCGATGACGCACCACATTTCTTCGTCCACGAACCATACGCAGATGACCTTGTCCTCGGCGTCTTTGTCCTTTTCAGTATTTGCTGGAACATACAGCGTATAAAGCGGGTCATCCTTGAGCTTGCTTACATCCTCCGGAGAATACTCCACGGAATTATCCGGAAAAGCCGTAACGAGATCGTAAAGCGTTTTCAGATCCTCTTCGGTCGACAATGTAAACAGCAGCTTGTTCTTAGCTCCATCCTGCTTTTCGAAGTAATATTTGCCTTCATATACCAGTATCTCCTTTGCGTCGAAAAGGAAATCCGGCTCCTTACTCTTCGCTTCCGCGTTATCGTTAGAGGTAAGCATATTCGATGAGGTAAATCCGAACTGAAGCACCGCGCCATTCAAAGCTTCACATTGAGCTTCCGGAACGCTCTCGGTCATCATGGTCTGCCCATCACCCTGTTGCGCATCCGCCGCGCTACCCTCAGAACTGCCGGCGACCCTCTCCTCGGCAGGACTCTCGGAGCTTTCCGGTACCATGTCCGCCGTTATGGTCTGATTTTCAACGGCCTTGGGAGCGGCTGCGCCTTTTCCGCTTGTTCCAAGCTTTGTACCGCCGAGCAGCCCAAAATGAGAAGCGCCGAACAGTATGATTGCAAGGCAGGCGGCAATTGCCGTAAAACGGCCGAACGCAAAGCGCTTTCCCGCTTTGTTCTGATTTTTTATTTTATACATCACGCCTTTGGAAAGCGTATCGGGCGGCGTAACCAGTTCCTCTTTGAGCGCACCGGAAATAGATGCAAAAGCATTGTAAGCCCTTTTGCAGTTTTCACATTTCTCGATATGTGTGCGAAGCTCGGCCTCCTGCGCTCCGGAAAGCTCGCCATCCAGCATGGAACTTATAAGCTCCATGTACTTGTCACAGTCTGTCATGCTTCACACCTCCTTTGCTTTCTTTGACGTAAGCCCAAATGAAAAGTTCCCGTCCGCTGTTAGTATCGCGCACAGCTTTTTTCGCGCTCGAAAAATCCGGGATTTTACAGTCCCTTCTTCCAGCGCAAGGGCTTCAGCGATTTCGTCATAGCTGAGTCCCTCGATTTCGCGAAGGAGAAGTATCGCCCTATAATCCTTGGGCAGGCACATGAGGCCGCGGTTGACCGCCTCGCGCAGCTCCTTTTTCTCCGTAAGCGTTTCGGGAGAAAAGCGCTCGTCCGGAATCTCAAGTTCCTTTTCGTCGTCCTCATCACTTATATAGGTCAGGGAACCATGGGATTTTCGCCCCGAAGAACGTAGAAAGTCGAGACAGACGTTCGTCGTCAGCCTGTACAACCACACGGAAAAGCGGCTTTCGCCTCGAAACAGTGCTATGGAGTTATAGGCTTTGATAAACGCCTCCTGAGACATATCATAGGCGTCCTCCTCGGAGCCGACCATTCGCAGCGCGAGGTTATACACTCTCGTCTGGTTTTCTAGAACAAGCGCTTCAAACGCGGAACTCTCGCCTTCCTTCACTTTTGCAACAAGAATGTCCTCTTCTTCTCGCGTCATCGGTTCACCTCAATTCTCTCTTGATGAGCTTTATCAGATCATAAATATCATCAAACGTTTCCACACGCACCGCCTGCGCTCTGTAATAGCCCGAATGAGGCACGCCATGCAGATACCAGGCAAGATGCTTTCTTGCCTCAAGGCAGGCAATTTTTTCGCCTTTATATTTCTTCGATGCCTCGAACTGCTCGACGGCGGTATCCATTCTCTCCGAAAGGGGCGGCATCGCCGGAGGCCTTTCTCCATGTAAAAGAGCGTTTGCCATTGTGAATATCCACGGGTTGCCGAAGGCCCCACGCCCGACCACAGTCATGTCGCAGCCCGTATATCGCAGGATGCGGACCGCGTCCTCAGGCTCAAAAACGTCTCCATTTGCGAAAACAGGTATACCAACAGCCTTCTTGACGTCTCGTATTATGTCCCAGTCCGCCACTCCCGAATACATCTGGGTCCTCGTACGTCCGTGCACAGTGATGGCCGACGCGCCGGCCTCTTCACACATGCGACCGAATTCGACAGCGTTAACGCTGCCTTTGTCCCATCCCTTTCGGAATTTGACTGTAACAGGTACCCCTGCTCCGCGCACGACAGCCTCAATAATTCTCTGCGCTTTGTCCGGCTCTCGCATCAGCGCGCAGCCGTCTCCGTTTCCCGCCACCTTGCCGACGGGACACCCCATGTTGATATCAATTACGTCGGCGCCCGATATTTCCCTCGCAAGCCCCGCCGCCTCACCCATTATCTCCGGATCGCTGCCGAAAATCTGCGCTGCGCAGGGGTGCTCGCCCTCTCCGACGTGGAGGAGACTTTTCGTTTTTATATCCCCGTAAGAAAGGGCTTTCGCGCTCACCATCTCCGTGCAGGTATAGGCTGCCCCAGCCCGTTTGCAGACCTCGCGGAATGCGATGTCCGAAACACCCGCCATAGGAGCAAGCGCAAGAAGCCCGTATATTTCAACATCGCCTATTCTAACCATTGCCAATTCCTAAAACCTGATGTCAAGTCCCACGGGACAATGATCGCTGCCATAGATTTCGTGGCATATATAGGCTTTGTCAATACTGCTTTTCAACCTGTCTGAGACAAGAAAATAGTCGATTCTCCAGCCGATGCCCTTTTCACGCGCCTTCATGCGGTAGCTCCACCAGCTGTACGCTCCCTCTGTATCGGGGTAAAGATAACGGAACGTGTCCGTAAAGCCTGCTTCAAGAAGCTCCGTAAACTTTGACCGTTCCTCGTCTGAAAATCCAGGGTTTCCCCTGTTGGTTTTAGGGTTTTTAAGGTCGATTTCCTCATGTGCCACGTTCATGTCGCCACAGACAATAACGGGCTTAAGCGCATCGAGAGCGCATAGGTGCTCGCGGAAAGCGTTCTCCCAGTTCATACGGTATGGCAGGCGCCTGAGTCCATCCTGTGCGTTAGGAGTGTACACACAGACAAGATAGAAGTCCTCAAAACCAAGCGTTATGACCCTTCCTTCGGTGTCGTGCTCGGGAATACCCAGACCGTAGGAGACGGACAGCGGCGTATGTTTTGTAAAAACCGCGGTCCCCGAATATCCCTTTTTTTCAGCGTAGTTCCAGTAGGTTTCGTAGCCGGGCAGGTCTAGATCGATTTGCCCCTCCTGCAGCTTTGTCTCCTGAAGGCAGAAGATATCCGCTTCCAGCCCATAAAAAATATCCTCGAAGCCCTTGGTCACAACAGCCCTGAGCCCGTTTACATTCCATGATATCAGTCTTGTCATCTCTTCTCCTTCCTCGCGACAAGGCGGTTTATCTTTACGCCCTGCTCGTGGAATTTCGCCTCATAATCCGTCATCACGCCGATGACACCATTCGCGTGAAGGTCCCGCGTTAGCTCTGAAAGCGTCCAGCCCTCCTTTAAAAGCGTTTCAACCGAATATTCGAAAAGCGGTGCATTATCGGTTTTGAAATGAATCTCGCCATCCGGCTTGAGCACACTTTCATAGAGTGCAAGAAAGCCGGGCGAAGTCAGCCGATGCTTTGCGTCCCGGTTTTTCGGCCACGGGTCCGAGAAATTCAAAAAAAGGCGGTCGACCTCGTCCTGCGCAAACAGCACGGGCAGCGCCAGTGCATCCGCGTCGATAAAGCGCACGTTTTCAATGCAGCGGTCAAACGCGCGTTCCAGACCTATTATCATTGCGTCCGCGACCTTTTCGATCGCAACGAGAAGAACATCCGGGTTTTTTTCAGCGGTGTCTGCTGTGAATCTTCCCTTGCCACAGCCAAGCTCAAGCCACAATGCTGAATGGCCGGGAAATCTATCAAGCCACTCGCCTTTTAGGGCCGCTGGATCTTCTATTAGAACATGGGCACAGCGCTCCATGCGTGGAATAAGATTTGGTTTTCTGCGAATTCTCATAAAATCAGTCACGCTCCTTTCGCGATAATACCATATGAATCATTAAACATCAACAAAAAAACGTTGCAGAATCATGGAAACTGTGTTAGTATATCAAGGCTTCGGGGATGAGTTTGTAACCGGATGCAAGCAAATCCGGGTGTGGCGCAGCTGGTAGCGCGCGTGGTTTGGGACCACGAGGCCGCAGGTTCGAAACCTGTCACTCGGACCAATATCAAGGAAAAACCGCCTATATAGGCGGTTTTTCTGCGTTAAATGTTCGGAATTTCTAAGTGCATTTCTAATTGATTGCAGCAATTAAAATCAGGAAAAGTTGCTCGGCGGTGGAGTCCTTCCGACGCCGATTTTGCCAAAATCCCTAATTCATCCCTAACGGGAGTGAATATGGCAATCACAAGACTATTTGACATTTATATTGAAATTACTTCCAGTTTCAACTATAATTGATTAACGGCAGGCCTTGTGCCTGTAAACCATAGCATAAGTCCAGCCGTGCGATTTTTCGCGCGGCTTTTTTCGTTTTATTAGCAATAATCCTGCTACGAACCTGTCCTTTGCTATGATCGAAAGGCTTGCCGGGACAGTTGGCGAAAGCTCCTTGCCGCGGGGGTAAAAACGATTCACCCGGCGCATGGCAACAGTTTTCCGGCCGGACGCCTGGAAAGGTATGTGTAAAGGTTCGTTGCTTTTTGACGGAATAAAATCACCCGCTTGGGTGATATGCAGGTCCCAATAAGCTTCGTATAATCTATATATTACTACTTTTATAACCGGGAGGTGCTACATATTGGACAATCACCAGCTTATAAAACTAAACCGTCTGATCGTCGGTGCTTATGAATGCTTTTCCTTTCAGGCATTTCTAAAGCTTGCCATCCTGCAACTCCACGAGGTAATCGCATATGACAGCGGCATGTTCTTCTGCGCCATCAGCAGGGACTGCAGTTTTTTCAAGCCCTACGCG
Source organism: Oscillospiraceae bacterium (assembly GCA_034927185.1). GTDB lineage: Bacteria > Bacillota > Clostridia > Oscillospirales > Oscillospiraceae > UBA2658. Next base: position 13,540 of record JAYFQM010000013.1, read on the forward strand.
GCGGGACGCGTGGAAGAATATTACCAAAAACATCCGTTCCCGGAACGGGAAGACTACCTGAAGGAAAAAGAGGCGGATGGCGCGGGACAAGAGGCCCTGGTCTATAAAGCTATGGATTACAACCGGGGCGAGGTCACGGTCGAAGCCGAACCAAGGAGTGCCTTTCTCACCTCGCAGGAGGATTATCATGTCGTTTGCGTACGGATCGTCTATCAGGGACAGTTCCTCGGTGAGATTTATCTGCACCGAGACCGGGAAAAACCGGATTTTGATCCGGCGGATATGTTCGTCCTGCGGTTGCTGCAACCGCATATCTCCACGTTGTTTCACATCATTCACACCGTTTCGCTGGTAGACTGTCTTGAGACGAACGGCGGGCATTTGTCAAAGGAAGGGTCGTGCCTTCTGGATAAAGACCTGAGCCTGGCGGGAAGCAATGTGACAGGGTTGGAAATGCTGAAGACGCAGACGATTTTCGGCTCCAGCATCCTGTTCCACGTAAAGCAGCTGTGCGAGGACATGATGACCAACACAAAAAGCATATCCCCGCTGACAATGCGCTCTAAAACATGGAAAACCAACAACGGTAACCTTCTTACTGACATCGTCTATCGTGGAAATCCGAGCCGGAAAAAAGGACAATTTTTTGTCGCCATGGAGTTTGAGGATGGGGACCAGGCTATAGCAGACTACAAATTTAAATTCACTAAACGGGAAGCGGATATTATCGACGGCGTTATCCAGGGCAAGAACAACATCCAGCTTGCGGCCGCTCTGAATGTGTCGGAAAATACGGTAAAAACCCATATCCGAAGCATCTACCGGAAGGTTGGAGCAAATAACCGCACCGAGCTGACCTATATTCTCATGTCAAACCAACAGTAAAGAGAGAAAAGATGGCCGGATAGGAAGACTTACACAAGAAATATGCCTATATATTATTAGATGCGATTTTAAAAATCACCCAGACGGGTGATTTTTTATTTCCAGAAGGTTTGATACTCTCGAATTATAGAATGTTGTTTTAACTAAAAACTGGAGGCGACATTAATGAAACCTAGAGCATATAAATTCTGCGTCAGTGCGGCTTCTCTTATCCTTCTTGCTCTGCTACTTTCCGGATGCTCCGGCAATAAGGAAGCGTATTTGAAAAACGGCGCGCTGACACTGGACGGCATCGGCGTTGATCTCGGTGATAACGACATGCAGGATGGCACGCAGACGCTTTTGGCAGACATCACGGATTCCGTTCAGGCGGACGGCCTTGTGTCTGGCGTCTACCGGCTGGAGCTGGACGTGCCGTGCACGGAGACCGTCTTTGTAAAAATTGATATGGGAGATATAGATGCAAACGGCGGAGAGGATGACGGTACGCTAATGCTGGGTGTGGGTGTCGCGTCGCCGGACGGCGCCTCGGTGCTATACAAGTATGTTGAGTCGGAAATCACGGATAAAACCGCGTCGGCCAGCTTCGTACCGGCGGAAATTTTTGAAAACGCGCTCGTCCGGGGCGCGTCATCTCCCGGCTCGGAATCGGCTGCCGAGACCGTCAGGGAAACGTTATATCTCGGGCTGTTCCGCAACACCTTCACCAATGCTGCAAACGGCCATTTCCGCGTTTGGTTCCCAAGCGCTGTCCGGACGGGTGGAAAATTTCTCATTAATTATAACGATAGGCAGGTGCTGCTTACGGACCTGGAGACGGTCTATCAGAAATACCTGTCGATGGGTTTTGAGTATGGCAAACGGACTGTATGGCCCATGGACGTCTACATCCAGAGCCTCGATGCCGAGGGGTATTACACTGAAGGCAAGGCCGGCACCGTCGGCAGTCTCGTATATGCTGACACTTCGGACTTCGGCTGCATCTACTTAAACATCGATTACTTTAACAACGGCTATGACCAGAGCAGAGTCAAAGCAATCCTAGCCCACGAATTTTTCCATTTCGTTCAGCTTAATTACTCGGCGCCGGGTACGGACTGCCCGTGGCTGGACGAAGCGACCGCGACGTACTTTGAGTGGAAGGAGCGGGGCGTTATACCGGACGTGACGTCGAAATACTGGTCGCTCATTTTCGACGGGATCTATCCCGAGGAAAACACCGGAGAAAACGGGTACGCCCGTATGCCGCTCATTGACTACCTGTCGCAGAAAGATTCGGAGGACTTTATTTTGACGGCCTATCAGGACGGCGGGCCGAGCGGCGACTGGGATAACGCGCTGCAGGTGGCTCTGCAGGGCCCGCCGGAGGCGTGGGTGAACGATTTTTATAATAAGTATCTCTCAGGCGGGATTATATCAAACTACAAGCCTTATACTCTATATAAAGAGCTGATCAGCGGAACACAGGAGGAATTCACCCGCGTCGGCACGGCGCTGAAGCTGACGATACCCGATAAGGATGAGATCGATACGGCCTTAAAAGACGGCGACTCGCCCGTTCTCGGCACTGTCTCGCTGTCGATTCCGGCTTTGGGCGCCCGGCTCGTGGCGCTGGATATCGACGCGGCGACACTTAAAAATCTTCCGGACGATATGGATCCCGTCGTCCACGTCGAGGGAAACTGCGCCGTGACGGTCTACGCGATTAAAGGCAACAATTATGAGGTCCTGCAGGGCGGCGGGGACGCCAAGCTGAAGGATTTTAAAAAGGCCGTCGGCGAAAAGGTACAGTATCTAGTGCTGGTGGTCGGGCTTCAGGAGGACGGCCGCGCGGACGTGGAGTTCTCCGTACAGCTCCAGCCGGGCGTCCAGCTGGACACAATCAGCTTCACAGGCAACGCCAATGTCGGCGGCTTCGTTGACGCCGGCATCTGCGAAGCTCTTGAAAGCGCGGGCAGCATACCTGTGGACGAAAACGGCGCGTTTACAGCCACGGTGCCTCTGGCTGGTACGCAGGTGGACGACGTGTCGGCAAACAGCGGCAACACGGTGACGTACGACGTGACGGCCACGGACTTCGTCTTCGAGGGAACCTGGGATGCTCTCGCCCAGACGGGGACGGGTACCGTGAAGTGCATTGTCACCAGCATAGGGACGGACGTCGCCGACGGAACCTTCGGGACGGTAACAATGAAAAATACGTATACGGACACCGTTACCGGAACATTTACCATGACAATTAAAGACGGAAAGCTTCTCGTCGTCCTCAGGGCAGACTTTGACCGGAACAGCCGCGAGGTCTGGAGCGGCGTCAAAAGCATCGACGACGAATGGGTGACCGAGGGTTATTTTACCGGCATGGATATGGACTTTTTGTATATAGAGCGCTAACAGGGTGGACAGTTCAGAGCCCTTTGAAAGATGCCGTTATTTTGAGGATGCTGTCATCATCCTTGCACATATATTTGAATCATAGGTTATATTGGCTTAATTTGCAATGTTCTATCATTCTTAGTGACAATCGCGATGGTCACATCATTGTTCGGCGGGCTGTCGATTACAGCTTTCGCCACAGGGGAACATTGGACGGATGGTGTGACATCCGACACTTCAGCGACGTACAGTGGTGGTGCAGGTACCTTGGAGAGTCCATTTATACTGGTGACAGCGCAGGATCTGGCGCAGCTGTCAGTCAATGTCGCCCCGTCAAGCACATATTCTTCCGGGAAATATTTCAGACTTGACGCGGACATTAATTTAAGCGGAAAGCTGTGGACGCCTATTGCGGCAAATCCGAACGGATATCAGAATGCGTTTAATAGTAATTTCAACGGGAACGGACATGTGATCAGCAATATTACGGTCGATGACTCGGAAGACGAAACCAAATACCATATGGTCGGCTTTTTCGGCTGGGCTTATAACACGGTAATCTATGATTTGGGGCTTGAAAACGTCAGCATCGTCTCATCCGGAACAGACAGCGATACATACGCGGGTACCTTTGTCGGCTTTGCCGATGACACGACGGTTACGGACTGCTACGCAACCGGCTTTGTAAACGGCACTGGAGAAGCAAGAGCGGGCGAATTTGTGGGCCAACTCTATAATGACACTATCGGCAATTGCTTTTTCTCAGGCTCCGTGGCCAGCACCGGCAGTATGGTAGGCGGTTTTGTGGCCAGCAGAAGGGGCACAATCCAGAACTGCTGGTGTGCGTCCTCCACCGCGGGGGCCGGCTTTGAGGCCAGCAGTTCGGGAAGCGGTACCATCACGAATTGTTACTATGACAAAACGCTGAATCCTTCTGGCACCGATTCGGCGGGTCATTGGGTGGGCAAAACGACGGAAGAACTGAAATCTGCGGATATGATCGAGACGCTCAATGGCACTCAGACCCCCGCTTCGTGGAAACGCGATGTGTTCGGACAGGTCAATGCGGGCTACCCGGTGCTTTCCTGGGTCGATATCCCGCCAGTGCTGACGCGCACAGCCGTAACCTTCAACATGAACAGCGGTGCCAGCCCTGCGGAAAGCATCTTATACATTGCGAGCGGCTCTTCGAATTTTTATGATGCCGCCACTGGAGGGAGTGAACAGACGCTCACCGAACCCGCCAGACCAAGCTATACCTTCGGAGGCTGGTACAAAGAAGCGAACTGCACGAACCAAATCATCGACGCTTCTCTTGCACTTTGCGCAAGTACCGACTATACCGACGCTTCCGCCAACTGGACAAAAACCGATCCCGTGATCCTGTACGCAAAATGGCTGGAAGAAACGCCGTCGGGGCTCTGCTTCGACTATGAAAACGAGATGATCACCGGCCTTACTGCAAATGCAGCGTATGCTCTTGAGGGATCGGCAGTTACGGCGAATGCTGATGGAAAAACCGCCATCCAGTCCAGCTGGTTCGGCAATAACATATCCATCGTTAAAAAGGGTGTTTCGGCTGACAGCAGCTTTGACAGCGCGGCAGCAGCGCTCACCGTACCCGCCCGCCCCTCTGCCCCGACCGGACTTGCGGCCGTGGACGAAACCTATCCGAACGCCGGAGACGGTAAAATCACCAGCGTGGACGAAACGATGGCATACAAGGTTTCCACCGCTTGCATTCCGGATATCGCTCTGCTATGCTTTGTACAGATAAGGCTTGCATTCTCCGGGATGCGGCGGGCCGCCGGGCTGTTACAGCAGCTTCGGCGGTTTTTCTTTTGCGTGGGCACAGGACACCGTCCTTTCGTTTGTTTTATGACGTATAGGAAGACGATCACCTCCTGCTGTTTCAATTTTTTACCGGCCACTCGTCATACACCTTCCTGCCCTGGAGCCTTGTGTGACATCCACAGCGTTTGCTTCTCCGTTGGTGCGCTCGCCTCGCTGCCGAGGGTCTTCGTCCGCTTCTCCCGGAGAGTATTAACTCTGACGGTGGGTATTCAATTGTCAAAGAACTGTAATAGAGAAATTATCCGATTGATTTATTATTACTTATCGGGTATAATGTGAGTATAGCAACTGCGAAACATTTCCGCAAGAGGTGAAACGCAAGTTGGGTATTGGCGAAAACTCCATCGGATAGTATAGGGGAGCGTTTTTATGTATTACATGAACAATGATTTCTTCGACGGTTTTTCCGTTCTCTTTGCCAAGGATGAAAGCATCCTCAATGAAAAAAGGCGCCCACTTGGCAGCTATGCCGCGGACGCGTTGGACATGGATCTTACTCTCCTAGAAGAAATTCGCGATAGGGTTGCCTTATTTCAGGAAGTGCTTACAGTATTTCTGTCTGCCCGCGACGCATCGAGCGCGGCTGAAGCGCAGCAGGCGCTGAATGAACTCTGGACTCGCTTGGAGCAGATGCCGGCCTATTCCCAGATTAAATTGAACGGACTTAGTACGCGCCGGCTAATCGCTTATATGAGAGCGCATCCGGCTGAGGT
>JAYFQM010000058.1:0-9222 GCA_034927185.1 Oscillospiraceae bacterium
CTGTCCGCATCAGTTTTGAAAGAAGCGTCCGTTATCACCTTTCCATCCACGCGAACACGGCCCCCGGCGATAATTGCCCGCGCCTCGCTCCGCGTGGCCAGGCCGGTATCGCTGATGATTTTGTCGAGCCGGCTTATACCCATACTGCCTCCTATGAATAGTCTTTCAAAACAATTTTAACATATAAAACAAGTAAAATATTGCTTTTATTATAGCATATCCGAAGAATTATTTGAATACTTTCTATTGGGCCGAATCTTCATCTGCTCAAGGGAGGGGCTAAGTAATGTTTGTACTCACGCTCAAATGGAACAAAAAAACAGCTCTGCTGATAGTTGTGGCTGCCGCGATCCTGCTCTGCGCCGTTATTCTATCCGTAGGCGCAGGAGGAAGCAGTGCCGGCACTCAGAAAGTTAAGACGAACGAGGATAGGATAAAGTTTCTTGAAAACCTGGGCTGGGAGGTTGACGAGACGCCTGTTGGAGAAAAAAAAGTGGTTATTCCGAGAGAATTCTCGGATATCTATAACACTTACAACCAGATGCAGCTGGATCAGGGTTATGACCTTACCAAATACCGCGGCCTTGAGGCAGTCATTTATACATATACGGTCACGAATTACACGGGCTATTCCGGCAACGTTGTCGCGGACCTGTATATCCTGAACAACGAGGTAATCGGAGGCGACATTCATTCGCTTGCGATTGACGGATTCATGCACGGACTGTGCCTAAAATAGCACCTAATCGTTATGATATGAAAAAAAGCTCCCTCAGGCTAGCCTGAGGGAGCTTTAAATCATAAAGGCAGATTATTTCTGCTCGACAGCGATAACAACACCTGAGCCAACGGTACGGCCGCCTTCACGGATAGCGAAGCGGAGGCCTTCTTCGATAGCGATAGGCATGATGAGTTCGACCTTCATGTCGATGTTGTCGCCGGGCATGCACATTTCAACGCCGTCGGGAAGAGAGATAACGCCGGTGACGTCGGTGGTACGGAAATAAAACTGAGGACGATAGTTGTTGAAGAACGGAGTGTGACGACCGCCTTCTTCCTTGCTCAGAACATAAACCTGGCCGGTGAACTTGGTGTGGGGCTTTATGGAGTTGGGAGCCGCGAGAACCTGTCCACGCTCGACCTCGCCCTTTGTAATTCCGCGCAGAAGAGTTCCGACGTTGTCGCCAGCTTCGGCGTACTCAAGGGTCTTATGGAACATTTCGGTTCCGGTAACGGTGGTTTCCTTGGTGTCCTTCAGACCTACAATCTGAACCTTATCGCCGACCTTAACGCGGCCACGCTCGACACGGCCGGTTGTAACGGTGCCGCGTCCGGTGATCGTGAAGACATCTTCGACAGGCATGAGGAAGGGCAGGTCGCTCTTGCGCTCGGGAGTGGGGATATATTCGTCAACGGCGTCCATAAGCTCTTTAATGCAGGCAAACGCGGGATCGTTGATATCCTTGGAGTCGCAGGAGAGGGCGTTAAGTGCGGAACCCTTGATAATCGGGATATCGTCTCCGGGGAACTTCTCCTTTGAAAGAAGCTCACGGACTTCCATCTCAACGAGCTCGATGAGCTCGGGGTCATCGACCTGATCGCACTTGTTCAGGAAAACGACGATTGCGGGCACACCGACCTGACGGGCGAGAATAACGTGTTCGCGGGTCTGAGCCATAGGTCCGTCGGAAGCGGCGATAACAAGGATTGCGCCGTCCATTTGTGCAGCGCCGGTGATCATGTTCTTGATATAGTCAGCGTGGCCCGGGCAGTCAACATGCGCGTAGTGACGCTTAGCTGTCTGGTACTCAACGTGAGCGGTGTTGATGGTAATACCGCGCTCGCGCTCTTCGGGAGCCTTATCGATGCTGGCATAGTCGGTATATTCTGCATTGCCCTGCAGAGCGAGATACTTTGTGATAGCGGCGGTCAACGTGGTCTTGCCGTGGTCGACGTGACCGATGGTGCCGATATTAACGTGGGGCTTGGATCTGTCGAATGCTTGCTTAGCCATTTGGAACATCCTCCTTAAATATGTTTACATTAAAATTAATTCTGTTAAATTGGGCTTGCTGAGATGAATTGCGTTTCAATATTACAGTATTCCGCTGCTCTTTGCAACAGGAATTTTACTGTTTTTGAGCTTATACGCAGCGTTTTCCGACGATTTCTTCCTGAAGCGACTTCGGCAGCTCAATGTAATGGCTGGGCTCCATCGCATAGTTTGCGCGTCCCTGCGTTTTTGAGCGCAGATCGGTCGCATAGCCGAACATGGTGGAAAGCGGTACGTTTGCGTCAACCTGCGTGGAGCCGTTTCTGTTCTCCATGCCGAGGATCTGCCCGCGGCGTGAGTTTATATCGCCGATAACCTCGCCCAGATAATCATCCGGGGCTGTAACGGCAACCTTCATAATCGGTTCCAGCAGAACCGGGTCGGCTTTGCGGCAGGCTTCCTTGAATGCCATCGATCCGGCAATCTTGAACGCCATTTCAGAGGAATCGACCTCGTGGTATGAGCCGTCATACAGAGTGACCTTGACATCGACCACTGGATAACCGGCGAGAACGCCCGCCAGCATCGCGCCCTGAATACCGGCGTTTACCGCAGGGATATACTCCTTGGGTATTACGCCGCCCGTGACCTTGTCGATGAATTCATAGCCCTTGCCGGATTCATTCGGCTCGACTCTGATTTTGACATGGCCGTACTGGCCTTTTCCGCCCGACTGACGGGCATATTTCGTGTCCTGCTCAACGGTCTTGCGAATGGTTTCCTTATAAGAAACCTGCGGCTTACCGACGTTTGCCTCAACCTTGAACTCTCGCAGAAGTCTGTCAACAATGATCTCGAGGTGAAGCTCGCCCATTCCGGCGATTATAGTCTGTCCCGTTTCCTCATCGGTATAGCTCTTGAATGTGGGGTCCTCCTCGGCGAGCTTTGAAAGCGCAATGCCCATTTTCTCCTGTCCGGCCTTTGTTTTCGGTTCGATAGCGACCCTTATGACCGGCTCGGGGAATTCCATAGACTCAAGAATGATCGGCGCCTTTTCGTCGCAGAGAGTGTCGCCTGTGGTGGTGTTTTTAAGCCCTACGGCGGCGGCGATGTCCCCCGAATAGACCATATCGATATCCTCGCGGTGGTTTGCGTGCATCTGCAGAATACGTCCGAAGCGCTCCCTATTCCCCTTCGTGCTGTTCAGCACTGTGGAGCCCGTTGAAAGCTTTCCCGAATAGACCCGGAAAAACGACAGCCTCCCGACATAGGGATCCGTCATTATTTTAAAAGCCAGCGCCGAGAACGGCGCCTCGTCATCCGAAGGTCTTTCAGCTTCCTCTTCCGAGTCCGGAATAATTCCTTTAATCGCGGGAACATCCGTCGGCGCAGGCAGATAATCGACTATCGCGTCCAGAAGCTTCTGTACGCCCTTGTTTTTATATGACGTACCGCAGACGACCGGAACGAACTCGTTATCGATTGTTCCTCGGCGGATTGCTCTTTTTAGCAGCTCGACCGGTATGGGCTTTTCATCGAGAGCAAGCTCCATGATCTCGTCGTCAAAAATGGAGACCGCATCGATAAGCAGAGTACGGTATTCCGTAGACAGCTCCAGCATGTCCTCCGGAATCTCCTCAACTCTCATGTCCTTGCCCATATCATCATAGTAGATGTCGGCTTTCATTTCAATAAGATCAATGATTCCCGAAAAAGTGTCTTCACTGCCGATCGGGAGCTGAATTGGAACGGCATTGCATTTCAGGCGTTCATGGATCATGTCTACAACATGGAAAAAATTTGCGCCCATGATGTCCATTTTGTTGACATATACCATTCTGGGAACTCTGTAGTGGTCGGCCTGTCTCCAAACGGTTTCGGACTGAGGCTCCACTCCGCCTTTTGCGCACATGACAGTAACGCTGCCGTCCAGCACGCGCAGGGAACGCTCAACCTCAACTGTGAAGTCAACGTGACCGGGAGTATCGATGATGTTGATACGGTGATCCTTCCAAAAGCAGGTCGTGGCGGCTGAGGTTATCGTAATTCCGCGCTCCTGTTCCTGCTCCATCCAGTCCATGGTCGCCGTGCCTTCATGCACCTCGCCAAGCTTATAGTTGACTCCGGTATAGTAAAGGATACGTTCCGTTGTCGTTGTTTTTCCGGCATCAATGTGTGCCATAATACCGATGTTTCTGGTTTTTTCCAGGGATACTTTTCTAGGCATATAATAACTCCTGATTACCAGCGGTAATGAGCAAATGCCTTGTTGGACTCTGCCATCTTGTGAGTGTCTTCACGCTTCTTCACTGATCCGCCGGTATTATTCAGCGCATCCAGTATTTCACCTGCGAGACGCTCTTTCATTGTTTTTTCGTTGCGTTTACGAGCATAACCTGTCAGCCAGCGCAGACCAAGGGTCTGGCGTCTGTCAGGTCTGACTTCGATCGGTACCTGATAGGTTGCACCGCCGACACGGCGTGCCTTGACTTCAAGAGAAGGCATGATGTTGTTGAGCGCTTCTGTAAACGCTTCCTGGGGGTTTCGTCCGGTCTTTTCCTTTATGATGTCAAATGCATCATAAACGACCTTCTGAGCAACGCCCTTCTTACCGTCCAGCATAATACTGTTGGTGAGCTTGGTCACCAGCACGGAGTTATATACGGGATCGGGAAGAATTTCTCTTTTGGGTACGTTACCTCTTCTGGGCACTATACTTCCCTCCTTCATACTAAAATGAATCTCATAGGTACTCGAAAAGGCTTCCGCCTCTCCGCATATGCCTGCCGGATGCAACATACCGATAATATGTTAAGCTCCTGACAAGGCATAAGCCTTGCGCCAAAGCGCGTGATTACTTCTTTTTGGATTTCTTTGCTCCGTACTTTGAGCGGGCCTGCTTGCGGTTTGCGACGCCCTGAGTATCCAGTGTTCCGCGGATGATGTGGTAACGGACGCCAGGGAGGTCCTTGACACGGCCGCCGCGGATCATAACAACGGAGTGCTCCTGAAGGTTATGACCGATTCCGGGAATATACGAGATGACCTCGTAGCCGTTTGTCAGGCGAACGCGGGCGATCTTACGCAGAGCAGAGTTAGGCTTCTTGGGGGTTGCTGTACGAACAGCGGTGCAGACGCCTCTCTTCTGGGGTGAGCTAAGATCAGTTTCCTTGTTCTTGATGGTGTTCAGGCCATGCTGCATAGCGGGCGATGCTGACTTATAAGTCGGGACTTCTCTGCCCTTTCTTACCAGCTGATTAAACGTAGGCATATTTTTCCTCCTTTCTTCTGTGATGTGCATACATAATATTTTTAACGGAAATACCCTTGGATATTCCGAAAAAAGCAAAGATTTACCGGCGCGTGTCATTTGACCACCGCAGGCGTTTTAAGAACTTTTTGCACGGATTTACCTGAAAATCCTGTTTTATGGTAAAAAATCAATTTCACCCATGCAAATAAGTATTTTAGCATAATGCACAAGTTACGTCAAGAATTTTCTGCATAGGTCTTTTGGAAAAAGAACACCGGTGCCGGATGAACATTCGGCACCGGTGTTCTACCCGCATTAATCAGAGTGCGTTGGTTCTTCCGACGAGGGCGCTCAAATCAACATAGTCGTCGCTGGCTCTCTCAATCGATTCATCAGTCTGCGTATCAAAGTCGCGGTAAAGGTCAAGCCCGCTTCCAGCCGGGATAAGCTTTCCTATAATAACGTTCTCCTTCAAGCCCACGAGATGATCCACCTTGCCCTTGATCGCGGCATCAGTGAGTACCTTCGTGGTTTCCTGGAACGAGGCCGCGGAAAGGAAGCTCTCCGTAGCGAGCGAAGCCTTGGTTATGCCCATAAGCGTCTGCGTGCAGGTCGCGGTCCGAAGCTCCGTTTCGCCGGCAGCAATCCTGTCACCGATCACCTTGTTCGCTTCATTGATTTCGGACCAGTCGACAGTAGCGCCCGAAAGAAGCTCGGTCGAACCCGCGTCCTCGACGCGGACCTTGCGCATCATCTGGCGCACTATGACCTCAATGTGCTTATCGTTTATATCGACGCCCTGCTGACGGTAAACTTTCTGGACCTCTTGAATTATATAGCTCTGGCATTCCGGAACACCCAGAATGCGAAGTACGTCGTGAGGATTATACGCGCCCGATGTCAGTGCCTGCCCCTTCGTAACAGCGTCGCCGCCGGCAACGAGAAGCCCTGCCGAATAGGGCACCTGGAATTCCATTGTTTCTCCAGTGTCGGGGTTTGAGACAAGCACGGCGCACATGGAGTTCTTCCTGGTCTCCTCGACCGTAACGTTTCCGGATATCTCGGCAAGGATGGCCATCTTTTTGGGCTTTCTCGCTTCAAACAGCTCTTCAACACGGGGAAGACCCTGCGTGATATCGTCTCCGGCAACGCCGCCGGTATGGAAGGTACGCATGGTAAGCTGCGTGCCAGGCTCACCGATGGACTGTGCGGCGATTACGCCGACTGCTTCTCCCTCGTTTACCGGAGATCCGGCAGCGAGGTTGATTCCGTAGCACTTCGCGCATACTCCGCTCTTGGATTCACAGGTCATGACGGAGCGTACAAGCACCTCGTGTATCCCCGCCGCCTCGAGAACATCAGCGTCTGGCTTGAACAGCATAGTATCTTGGGAGTAAAGAAGCTTGCCCGTTTGTGGGTCAACAATGTCGTTCAACGGGAAGCGTCCGTGAATGCTGTCGCCGAAGCTCTGCACGACCTGTCCCTTATCGTAAACCGTGGTTGCCTTGATGCCCAGATGCGTTCCGCAGTCGTGCTCCTTGATGATAACGTCCTGAGAGACATCGACAAGCCGGCGTGTCAGGTAACCGGAGTCCGCGGTACGAAGCGCGGTATCGGCAAGACCCTTGCGCGCGCCTCTTGATGAGATGAAGTATTCCAGGACTGAAAGTCCTTCACGGAAGTTTGCCTTGATGGGAATTTCGATCGTCTTACCGGCGGTGTTTGCCATAAGTCCGCGCATACCTGCCAGCTGGCGTATCTGGTTCATGCTGCCGCGGGCGCCGGAGTTTGCCATCATATAGATGGGGTTAAACTCATCAAGATTGTTCTGCAGAGCCTTTGTAACATCCTTTGTCGTCTGTTCCCATTCAGCAACGACAAGACGGTAGCGCTCGTCGTCCGTAATAAGGCCGCGCTTATACTGCTTCTCGATTTGGACGACCTTCTGTTCCGTGGCTTTTATCAGAGTCTTCTTCTCTTCGGGAACCGTCATATCCGCGATGGAAATCGTGATCGCGCCCAAAGTCGAATACTTGTAGCCCATGGACTTAATGTTGTCAAGAACCTCCGCGGAGATTGTGAAGCCGTGCTTCGTGATGCATTTATTGATGATGACGCCGAGCTGCTTCTTACCAACCTGGAAATTGATCTCGTAGTCAAACATTTGCTCGGGATCGGTCCTGTCCACAAAACCAAGATTCTGCGGTATCGGCTCGTTATAGATTATGCGCCCGACGGTTGCCTGAACAAGCTTGCTTTTTATCTCTCCGTTGATGGATTTCTTGACGCGCACCCTGATAGGAGAGTGCATGCCTATCGCACCGTCCTCATATGCCATTATGGCCTCGTTAGGGCCGGAGAACGCGCGAACGCCTTCAAATGCCGCGATTTTCAGCTCTTTACCGCTCTCTCTTGATCTTTTCACGATGCTGTCGTTTGCTTCGATGATCTGCTTTGCGGGGACGACAGTATCCTTTTCCAGGTTCGTGTCGCCCGGGTCGGTTACTCTCAGCATTTCGCTTTCGTACTCTCCCATTCTGATGAAGGTCAGGTAGTAAGCGCCGAGAATCATGTCCTGCGTAGGCACCGTGACGGGGTTTCCGTCCTGCGGACGGAGGAGATTGTTCGCCGAAAGCATAAGGATGCGTGCCTCGGCCTGCGCCTCGGCAGAAAGAGGAACGTGAATTGCCATCTGATCGCCATCGAAGTCCGCGTTGTAGGCGGTGCAGACGAGAGGATGAAGCTTGAGCGCGCGGCCCTCGACAAGGATGGGCTCAAATGCCTGAATACCCAAGCGGTGAAGTGTAGGCGCGCGGTTTAACAGAACCGGGTGCTCCTTTATTACTACGTCGAGAGCGTCCCACACCTCGGTCTGCTGCTTATCCACCATCTTCTTGGCTGACTTGATATTGTTTGCAAAGCCGTCCTCCACGAGCTTTTTCATAACAAAGGGACGGAACAGCTCGATAGCCATTTCCTTCGGCACGCCGCACTGATAGAGCTTGAGCTCCGGTCCGACAACGATAACGCTTCGTCCGGAATAGTCGACGCGCTTTCCCAGCAGGTTCTGGCGGAAACGGCCCTGCTTGCCTTTGAGCATGTCTGACAGCGACTTCAGTGCGCGGGAGTTCGCTCCCGTGACCGCTCTGCCGCGGCGCCCGTTGTCGATGAGGGCATCCACCGCCTCCTGCAGCATGCGCTTTTCGTTGCGAACAATAATGTCGGGCGCGTTCAGCTGGATAAGCCTTTTCAGGCGGTTGTTGCGGTTAATTACGCGGCGGTAAAGGTCATTCAGATCGCTCGTTGCGAAACGTCCGCCGTCGAGCTGGACCATAGGGCGAAGCTCCGGCGGTATGACCGGCAGCATGTCGATTATCATCCACTCAGGCTTGTTGCCCGAATGAAGGAAAGCCTCGACGACCTCAAGGCGCTTTACAATTTTGGCTTTTTTCTGTCCAGTCGCGTCCTTGAGTTCCGCGCGAAGCTCCTCGGACAACTTCTCGCAGTCAATATCCGAGAGAAGCTTCTTTATGGCTTCAGCACCCATGCCGGCGTCAAAGTCGTTTTCGTATTTTTCGCGCATGTCGCGGTATTCTTTTTCGGTGAGTATCTGGTTTTTTTGAAGCGGTGTCATGCCGGGGTCAGTTACGATATACGACGCAAAGTAGAGAACCTTTTCAAGTATGCGCGGCGTGAGGTCGAGCAGCAGTCCCATGCGGGACGGTATACCTTTAAAATACCAGATGTGAGACACCGGCGTTGCAAGCTCAATATGACCCATGCGCTCGCGGCGGACCTTGCTCTTTGTAACCTCGACTCCGCACCGGTCGCAGACCTTGCCCTTATAGCGGATTTTCTTATATTTTCCGCAGTGGCATTCCCAGTCCTTTGTGGGTCCGAAAATCCTTTCGCAGAAAAGGCCGTCGCGTTCGGGCTTGAGGGTCCGGTAGTTGATTGTTTCAGGCTTTTTAACTTC
>JAYFQM010000053.1:0-19180 GCA_034927185.1 Oscillospiraceae bacterium
TATCAATGATACTACACCGTCAAAACAAAATGCAAGTGCCGAATCAATAAAAATCAATTTTCCTGCATTTTTTTAAGCTGTTTAGCTGTTTCGTCGGTATTATCGGAAAATTTCTGCAAGTTCTCTATCTCACTAAAGTCCAAATACCTCCACTGCCCCGACATCAGCCGGCCGAGCTTTAGGCCACCCTCCGAAACGCGCCTGAGCCTGAGCACTCGAAGCCCAGCCTGCGCGCACATTTTTCGGATTTGTCTGTTTCTGCCCTCACATATCTCGATAGAAATCAGCGCGCAGTCATCGGAGAGGTTAAGGAGCTTCACTTGAGCAGGACGTATCCGGTACCCGTCTATTATAAGCGGAGACCGCAGGATTTCCAGAGCCTTTTCCACATTCTTTCCCTTTGCTCTCACCTCATAGGTTTTTCTGATTTCATGGGACGGGTGCATGAGCCGGTGGGCAAGCTCGCCGTCGTCGGTCATTATCAGAAGCCCTTCCGAGTCATAGTCAAGCCTGCCGACAGGGAAAACTCTGGCCCCGGCTCCGGAAGTGAGTTCCGCGACGGTTTTTCGGCCTCTGTCGTCCGACATCGACGAAAGATAGCCGCGGGGTTTGTTCAGCATTATGTAAGTCCTCTGCCCGGTTACCGGGAGAGGAACTCCGTCAATTTCAATCCTGTCGCGCTTATCGTCCGCAAGAGCGCCAAGACCGGCTGTCTGCCCGTTCATGGTCACTCTGCCTTCTTCGATCAGCTTTTCCGCCGCTCGGCGCGAACAGAAGCCGGAGGAAGCTATAATTTTTTGCACACGCTGTTCCATGCAGACGGCCTCCGTAACTATTTCAATGCTTAGTCGGCGCCTTCAAACACGAAGCCGTATTTGTTGGCTATGAACCAAGCCCGCTTGATGCGCCCCCAAGCTGAGAGCTTAGCATTATCAGCAAGTTCCACGCTTTCGGCGTAATTGAGCGGATATTCCGCTACGACGGTATTGTTTTGCTTGACAAAAGCTCTTCCTGCGCAGTCGCCCGCCTTAATACCGGCGTATACGAATTTTGGAAGCTCAAGAGAAAAGCTTATATCGGTACCTTTTTCAACCAATATGCGCGAATCCTCCGATGCGGAGATGCCGACGCTGTCCTTAGCTCCGGATATCACCGGCAGTTCACATATGACTCCCATAGGAAGGACCCGTTTGTATTCATAGGTTGAAAACGCCCAGTCATAAAGCTTTGAGTGGTCATTCCAGTCGTCGGGATCGGAAAGCGTAACACAGACGAGCTGCAGCCCATCCCTTTCCGCGCACGAAACAAGGCTTCTGCCCGCGGCGATCGTATATCCTGTCTTGACCCCGAGACAACCCGAATAGTTCCACAAAAGCTTGTTGTGGTTCATATAGGTCTGCTCTCCGACAGAGTAAGTCTTGGTCGACACTATCTTTGCGAAAAGCTCGCTTTTCATCGCCTCGCAGGTTATCGTCGCAAGATCCTGAGCGGATGAATAGTGCCCGTCCGCGTCGAGACCGTGAGGATTCTTGAAGGATGAATCGGCAAGCCCCAGTTCCCGCGCTTTTTCGTTCATCATCTCCGCGAAACCTTCTATGCTGCCTCCGCAGTAGCAGGCAAGCGCAGTTGCCGCGTCGTTGCCGGAAACGAGAAGCATTCCATAGAGAAGATCGCGGACTGTGTATATTTCGCCCGCTTTGAGATACATGGACGAACCCTCGACCTTGGCATACTCAGGGAGTATCTTCACCTGCTCGTCGGGATCGCAGCTGCCGAGGACGACCAGCGCGGTCATGATTTTAGTTGTACTCGCAATGAGCATGTGCGAGTCGGCGTTCTTGCTGTAAAGAACCCGTCCCGTGTCTGTCTGGACCAGAATTGCCGCTCCGGCATTGTTATCCGGCACGGCATAAGCCCACTGCGGCATAAATAAGGTCAAAAAAATAATGGCTGTCAGCACACCCGATGTCACTTTTTTCAATAATAAGCACCACCCCGGAATTTATTGGGCAGTGCTTATTATTGACTAAGACCGGTTTTATTATACAGACTTGGCTGAATGTGCCTAGTCCTTCTTATATTTATCGATCATTTGCTGGACCTTGTCAATGATCTCCGGAATCAGCTCGACCAGCCTGTCGACCGTAGTGTCAGCCGGGGCCGTGATGTTCAGCATCTTAACAACGCCGTCGCAAATTGTCAGAAAGCCCACGGGCTCAATCTTTACACCGGCACCGTTTCCCCCACCGAACCCGCCTCTCTCTTTGTATGGTATGTCGCTTCCGCCGCTGCCGAAACCGAAGGTTACCTTTGAGACCGGTATGAGCGTAGTTCCGTCCGGTGTAATAATTGGTTCTCCGACTATGGTGTTAACGTCCACCATTTCTTTGATCTTGCTTAATGTAACCTCTGTGAGGTCGCCGATAGGATGTCTGTCCATAACGTCATTCCTTTCTTATACGGTCTTTTTTCCCGAGCCTTAACCTGAGTATAAGGTAGTCTATGCCAAAAGCTGCCGCTATATAAAGAAGCTCCCAAACCTGTATCTTCAGCGTTATCCAGCAGTCGAATACGGGCTTGTCGCCAAGGAAGTCTAAGGAGGTGCCGATATCACGCTCACCAATAATGAAAGCGTCTTCAACGAGCGGCATGATCGCTCCGAGAGCTGCGGAGGAATACCCGAAGCCTGCTGCGGTTTTAAACGGGTCGTCGCTTGCAAAAGTATAGTGAATGCGAAGATAATCAACGTGCAGCTTCCGGCGCAGACGGCCAAGAGCTTTGAGCCCGATCTTAACAATCCGTACCAGTTCCTTTTTGTCCAAAGGCGCCTTTTCCTTAAGTTTTCCACCTGCCCCGGACTTCTTTTTTTTCACTGTTTTCCTTGGGGCTGCCGGCTTCTCACGTGTAAGCCTTCCCGGGATGATCCGAAGGTTCAGAAAGCCGATGCGAATTCCGAGCACAAGCTTTCCACCGCCGTACCCCCCGTCGATTCCAAAAGGGGTCAGCATAAGCACAGTGAGAATCAAAACCACGATGACGAACGCTTTCAAGGCATCACTTCTTTCCGCCTTTTTTCTCAGTTCTCAATTTCAAGCTGCTTGTTATCTCCGGACTTTAGAGAGTCGATTACCTGGCTGAGCTTTGCAATACCGTCGTCGCTGCTCATATCGGGAAGCTTCGGCAACTCCGCAAGATTTGTTATACCCATTGTGCGCAAAAACAACTCGCTTGTTTTGTATATCGAGGGTCTTCCGGCGACGTCAAGCTTTCCGCAGGCCTCAATAAGGCCCCTGTCAAGCAGGATTCCCATCGTATAGGAGCTGTCGACACCTCTTACCTGATCCACATAGGCTCTTGTGACCGGCTGGAAATAGGCGCATATGGCAAGCACCTCAAGCGCCGGCTGGCTGAGCTTTGGCGGCTTTCTGCGTTCCAGAGCAAAGGCTATGCTCTGAGCATATTCAGGCGCCGAGCAAAGCTGCAGAACGTTATCCATCCTCACCAGGCGGATACCCCGCTGCTGAAAGCTGTATTCGTCTGAGAGGGCTTTTGCCGCTTTTATTATTTCTTCCTGATCGAGTCCGAGAACAAGAGCAATTCGCTCGGTAGGCATTGGCTCACCCGACGCGAAAAGTATGGCCTCTATCGTCGATTTCAGTTCCCTGTCATCCATTTTTTTGTCTTTCCTATTCTGAGACAAGCTCCGGTATATCTGCGGGAAGCTCTCCGCAGAGCGAAACTGTCAGTTCCCCGTCGCTATCCTTAAGTTCAAGGCTCCCCGCGCTGCAAAGCTCCAGCACCGATATGAAGGTGGCGACGACCTCAGAGCGGGTCTTGCTCATAAGATAAAGCTCCCGTAAGGTATGGGCTCTTCCGCTTCTCAGCAGAGAAATAAGCTGTCCGCACTTTTCACGGACTCCGAAAATAATCCTTTTCGGCACCAGTATGCCGTTCTGCTCGGGATCGCGGCCAGTATCTGCGCGGGAGATCACTGAAAGGAGCGCCAGCAAGAGCTCCCTCGGCTCGTGGCTGTAACGGTATGACCTGTCCCCCGCAGCTTTGAGCGGCTCCGGTATTTTAGAAAACATCAGCGTTCCCTGTTCCGCGGCTTTGGCAAGCTCAGGAGTAATAGCTTTTATGCTTGTATAGGCTTCCTTGCACTTGAGCTGTTCCAGCGAAGAAATCAGCTCCTCCAGTTCGGAGACCTCCTCTTCTCCGACAAGGAGGGTCTTTGTCTTGAGATATACAAGGTATGACGCCATCTGAACAAATTCGCTGGCAACGTCAAGGTCCATTTCCTGCATTTTCGAAATATATTCGATGTACTGTTCGAGGATAACCGATATTTTCAGGTCGCGTATCTCTATTTTGTTTTTTGAGAGAAGCATCAGAATCAGGTTCAAAGGACCCGAAAAGTCCTGCATTTCGTCCCTGTCCCTGACAATTCCCTCCAGATGATAGGTAGGATAGTCCATATCGTTCCTCTCAAAGTTGCTCCATTCCGGCGATTAGCCGCGCAGACAGCCGGAAAAGCAGCTTGTATCGGGCACTATTATATCGCGGGAGCTCCTGTAAGGCGCGCCGCGGCGTAGAGTATGTTAAAGACCCAGCCCACACCAGTCGTCAGAAAATTCGTAAGTGTTCCCGTCACTACTATAAGCAAAAGAATTATCATGCCGTAGCGTTCGTAATACATAAGCTTATAGTATTTATCGTCCGGAAGCAGGGCGAACAGCACCTTGGACCCGTCAAGCGGCGGAAGAGGTATTATGTTGAATACAGCCAGAGCGCAGCTGAGATATGCAGTCTGATATATCATTTGAAGAATAACGATTCCCACAGATCCCGAATTGACAAGCGGATAAAAGGTAACACCGAATAATAAAAGAAACACTACCGCTAGTATGATATTTGATACAGGCCCCGCTAAAGCCGTCACAGCCATGCCGGATTTAGGGTTTTTAAAGTTGTTCATATTGATCGGCACGGGCTTTGCCCAGCCGAAGTGCACTATCGCCATCATGGCAAGCCCGATGATATCCAGGTGCTTGATGGGGTTAAGCGTAAGGCGTCCCGCGTCCTTAGCGGTATTGTCCCCGAGCCTGTACGCAACAAGGCCGTGGCAGAACTCGTGGAAGGTTATGCATATAAGGGCCGGTATTACGGAGATAAGAATACCTGTCAGCATGGACCAGTCCAGACCCGACCAAATTGTACTAAGAGTTTTTATAATTATCCCTCCATTAGGGCTCACTTTGGCACTGTGCCATTATACCAATTTTCTATGTAAAAAACAAGGGCGGGACAGAATAATCGCTCGGCCTGCATAAAGGCGAACGCCTCCCTGTTCCGTCCCCGTTATTATCACTTTTTATACTGGAGCCGCATATCGCTCGCCGACTGACCGCGCAATCCCCAATTCTCGAGAGGCGGTTCGTTTATAATAATATAAATGTCGCCTGCCGGTATTGAAAGACGCTCTCCCAAAAGGCGAGTTATATCTGTTATTACGTTTGTTTTTTTATCCTTGCTTCTTCCCGGGAAAAGTGAGAGCTCGATAAGTGTGATTTTATCCGTAACCGTTTCTCTGTACTCAAAACATTCAGGCGGCAGCTCATAAAGCCTCTGCAACCTGTCATCCTCCGGAATTTCAAGCCCGCTCACTAGCGCGTCATGAACTGTCTGCAAAAGCAGCTTCTTGTACTCAGGCGTTTTCCCCGCTACTATCTCGATCTTCACAAACGGCATTGCATAAGCCCCCATAAAAACTACTTTCATTTAGGATACTACTTGACGAATTTCATAACTTCGCTCATCAGCTCTGAATTTCCAGTCCCCTTTTCAGCGGAGAACAAAATAATGCGGACTTCCTCAGGAAGCACAAGCGTTTCACGTATTAGCGCGGCGTTAGGCTCCATTTCGCTCTTTTTAAGCTTGTCGCATTTATTGGCGATAATAATAAATGGGCAGCCTGAGGCCTTAAACCAGTCGGCCATGATAACGTCGTCCGCCGTTGGTTTGTGACGGGCATCGACTATCATGACGCCCAGCGTGATAAGCCCTTCAGAAGCGAAAAATTCTTCCATAAGCTTTCCCCAGCGCTCTTTTTCCGCCTTTGACACCTTAGCGAAGCCGTAACCCGGCAGGTCGACAAAATATGCCTTACGATCTATCAGAAAATAGTTGACGTGAACCGTTTTTCCTGGAGAGGCTCCGACCCTGGCAAAATTCTTCCTGTTTAGGAGCCTGTTAATGACTGACGATTTTCCGACATTTGATTTGCCTGCGAAAACGATCGCCGGCTGGCTGCCGAAAATAAAGTCCTTCGGGTTTGCGGCGGACTTAATGAATTCCGCATTGTTAATATTCATTCAATTCGCTCCCCCCCGCGCCTGAGCGCGTTTTTCACTGTTTTACATTCGATGAAAGAACGGGCTTCGAAGTATCCATAAACGGAGTATCGACATCGCCATTTGCCGTGTCGCTCCGGACGGAGAACTCGATCTTCCTGTTAAGCGCAATGTCGAGCACCTTGTCTATATGGTCAGTAGCAATAAAATTCAGCGCCGCACGGACGGTCTGGTCGATCTCATCGAGATCCTTTTCGTTGTCGACCGGGATAATAACCGTTTTTATTCCCGAGCGCAGAGCTGCCATGGTTTTTTCACGCAGTCCGCCTATTGGCATTACCCTACCGCGGAGGGAAATCTCGCCTGTCATAGCGACATCCCGGCGAACGGGGCTGCCAGTCAGCGCGGAAATGACGGCCATGCAAATTGTAATGCCCGCGGACGGACCATCTTTCGGTATAGCGCCTTCCGGAAAATGTATATGAATATCCTTTGTCTTGTAAAAATCATGCTGTATGCCGAGAACTTCCGCCCTGCTGCGTATATAGGATACGGCGGCTTTTGCCGATTCCTTCATGACGTCGCCGAGGTTTCCGGTCAGTTCGAGGTTTCCGGTTCCATCTAAAACCGTTGCTTCAACGTCAAGCACTGTTCCGCCCGCGCTGGTCCATGCCAGCCCTCGCACAAGGCCGACTTCGTCTGCCGGAGCAAGGACGTCGGGCTTAAATTTCGCGGGTCCCAGAACGTTTTCCAGCATCCCCGCAGTCAACCGGAGGGATTTGCATTCTCCTGCGGCTATTCTCCGGGCCGTCTTGCGGCAGACCGACGCAAGCTCGCGCTCAAGGCTGCGTACTCCGGACTCTCTGGTGTAAAGGGTGATAAGCTCCCTGATTGCGTCATCGCTCATTTTGAGCTGATTTGCTGTAAGCCCGTGCTTTTTTCGCTGCTTTGGTATAAGGTGCCGCTTGGCAATCTCAAGCTTTTCCTCGTCCGTATAGCTCGAAAGCTCAATTATTTCCATTCTGTCCAAAAGCGCTCTCGGTATCGTTTCGGTGGTGTTCGCCGTCGTAATAAAAAGCGTGTTCGAAAGATCAAACGGAATCTCTATAAAATGATCGCGGAAACTATGGTTCTGAGCGAAATCAAGCGCCTCAAGGAGCGCGGCAGCAGGGTCGCCTCGGTAATCGCTCGAAAGCTTGTCGATCTCGTCAAGAAGCATAAGAGGATTTGAGCTTTTTGCCTGCTCGATTCCTGCGATTATTCTTCCCGGCATCGCGCCGACATAGGTCTTGCGGTGTCCGCGGATTTCGGCCTCGTCGTGTACTCCGCCCAGCGATATACGCGAAAATTTTCGGTTGGTCGCTCTGGCTATGCTCATAGCGACGCTTGTTTTTCCGGTTCCCGGCGGTCCAACAAGGCACAATACCGAGCCCTTAAGGTCCGGTGCAAGCTGTTTGACGGATAGATACTCGATTATACGGTCCTTGACCTTTTCGAGTCCGAAATGGTCATCATCCAGTATTTTCCTCGCCTTAACGATATCCACGGTTTCTCTCGTTTTCGTGTTCCACGGAAGCTCAAGGCAGATATCGAGATAGTTCCGCAAAACGGCGCTTTCGGACGAGCCCATCGGCTGCTTGGAAAGGCGCGAAACCTCTCTCAGAAGCTTATCGGTCGTCTCGTCAGGCAGCTTCAGGGAAAAGATTTTGGTTCTGTATTCCTGAATGTCCTCATAGCCGTCGTCGTATTCGCCCAGTTCGGCCTGAATAATCTTCATCTGTTCACGGAGGAAAAAGTCCTTTTGGGATTTTGTCATCTGCTCGTGTGTACGCTCGCTCAGATCCTGCTCAATGGACAAAACAGCGATTTCGCGCGCAAGGAAGCGGTTAAGGAGCGCAACTCTGTGCAGAGGATGAAGCTCCTCAAGAAGTGCCTGCTTTTTCTCGGGTTTCATATAGATGTTCTGAGCAATGAAATCCGCTACATAGCCGGGCTTATCGGAATCCGCGATTCTGGCAAGAAGCTCCGGCGGCAGCGCTCCGAAAAGATGCGCATACTCGTCAAAGAGATTCAGGCACTGTCTGATAACAGCTTCGGCTTTCGCGGAAGAATACCTTGCATCGCTGTCCTCCACGACCTTGACCTCTGCAAAGCAGAACTCATCCTTGTCCTCAAAACGAATCATTTTCGCTCTTTTATACCCCTCGACAAGGACTCTCACTCCGTCCGTTCCGGGAATGCGGAGCAACTGTTTTATCCGACAAATCGTGCCTATGGAATACAGCTCGTTCTCAGTTGGAATATCCTTTGATATATCGCGCTGCGCGACGACAAAGATCATCCGGTCGGATTCCAGCGCAGAATTGAGCGCCGCTACCGATTTGGAGCGGATAACGTCGAAGTTTATCAGCATTCCGGGAAAAACCGAAAGCCCCCGCATAGGTAGCAGAGGATATCCCTTATCGTGAACGAGATCGTTCTTTTCTTTCATGGACTTCTCCTTTCGAGGGACTGAAAAAGCCGCAAAATTGCGGCTTTTTACTAAATGTGGAATAATATTCAGGTCTGCGACGAAGCCTTTTTCCTTATTACTATTGGCGACAGCCCGTTTTTAACGCAGTCCGCCGTAACGACGACCTTGCTAATCGTCGGATCGGAGGGCACATCAAACATAATGTCCGTCATAAGGCTTTCCATAACGCTGCGCAGTCCGCGGGCGCCGATTTCCATTTTTATCGCCTTGTCGGCAATGGCTTCCAGCGCTTCCTCCTCAAACACGAGCTCAACATTGTCGTAATTCAAGAGCGCCATATACTGACGCGTCAAAGCATTCTTTGGTTCCTTAAGGATTCTGATAAGGTCCTCGCGCTTGAGAGAATTGAGCGGAACTATAACCGGCAAACGACCAATAAGCTCTGGAATTATGCCGAACTTCAGAAGATCGTGCGATTGGATATCCTGCATGATAGCTCCGGTATCCCGCTCCGTTTTTGTCTTAATCTCCGCACCAAAGCCGATGCTCTTTCTGTCGAGCCGGTTCTCAATGAACTTTTCGATACCGTCAAAAGCGCCGCCGCAGATAAACAGTATCTTGGCTGTATCGACCTTAATAAATTCCTGATGCGGGTGTTTTCTTCCGCCCTGCGGAGGAACGTTTGCGACTGTACCTTCAAGTATTTTTAGCAGCGCCTGCTGGACTCCTTCACCCGAAACGTCGCGTGTAATGGACGTGTTTTCGCTTTTGCGGGAAATCTTATCCATTTCGTCAATATAGATGATCCCGTGTTCGGCCTTTTCAACGTCAAAGTCGGCGGCCTGCAAAAGCCTGAGTAGGATGTTTTCGACGTCCTCGCCGACATAACCCGCCTCGGTGAGAGTTGTTGCGTCCGCAATTGCGAACGGAACGTCCAGAACTTTGGCGAGTGTTTGCGCAAAGAGGGTTTTGCCGCTGCCCGTAGGGCCTATAAGCAATATGTTGCTCTTCTGAAGGTCAATGTCCCCATTGTCCCCGTAAAGGACCCTTTTATAGTGGTTGTAAACAGCCACGGACAGTGCAATCTTAGCCCTGTCCTGCCCGATGATATAATCGTCCAGCACTTTTTTAATGTCGGCGGGACGGGGCAGGTTCGATTCTTGAAGCCCAAAGCTGTTAACCGCCCCCTGATTGGCCGTAAGCGTACCTGTTTTTGGAGTATAACCCTCGTCGATTATACTCATGCACAGGCGCACGCATTCATCGCATATATACGAGCCGTTTCCGGCAATCATACGCTCGACTAGTGACTGGGGCTTGCCGCAGAAGCTGCAGCGTATATTTTTGCTATCTTCAAATTTAGACATACATACCCCGTAAAATAAAAGCTTGCGATAATAATTAGCGAGTATAAAGAATCTTATCGATCAGTCCATATTCCTTAGCCTCTTCCGCTGTCATGAAGTTATCTCGCTCGGTATCCGCGGTTACCACCTCAATCGGCTTACCTGTCTTTTCGGAAAGAATCTGATTCATGCGCTTTTTGATTGTTTCCAGGCGTCTGAGGTGAATGGCCATATCGGTAATTTGTCCCTGGGTTCCCGCAGAGGGCTGATGAATCATGATTTCGGCGTTAGGCAGAGAAAATCTCTTGCCCTTCGTGCCGCTGGCAAGCAGGAATGCACCCATGGAAGCTCCAAGGCCTATGCAAATCGTTGAAACATCGCACTTTATATACTGCATGGTACCATAAATTGCCATGCCGGAGGTGATGCTTCCGCCCGGGCTGTTAATATAAAACTGAATGTCTTTATCTGGATCCTGAGCCTCCAGAAACAGAAGCTGGGCAACGATAAGACTTGCGGTCGTATCGTTCACTTCTTCCGACAGCATGACGATCCGGTCGTTGAGAAGCCTTGAAAATATATCATAGGAACGTTCTCCGCGGGAGGTCTGCTCAATAACATATGGTACTAAACTCATAATGATACTCCTTTCGTGAAAAAACAATCTAAAAGAAGATACCCATAATGCCGGGTTAATATTCCTCATCCGCTGGGTGAGAAACTCCGCCCTGCCGGCTTCGTCAAAAAATAATTGTAGTCCTTATTCGGCAGCGGCTTCAGTCTGGGTGTCCGCTTTTTTGGAGGTCTTTTTAGCCGGCGCCTTCTTTGCCGGTTTTTCTTCCTTAACATCTTCCGCGGCCTGAACCGTTGGAACAGCGCTCTGCATTATAATGTCGTTTGCTTTCTTTTTCTTCATGTCGTCGATCATCGACTCTGCTGGAATTGCCTGCCGTATTTGCTCTGGCATCACTCCATAGGCTTTTGCAATGTCTTCTACGGATTTTTCAAGCTCTTCCTCCGTAACTTCAACGTTTTCTGCCTTGGCCACCGCAGTTAGCAGAAGATCCGTTTTGACCTGAGCCTCCGCCTGGGGACGGAGCATGTTTTGGAACGACGCCGGGTCCATCCCGGACATGCGAAGATACTCTTCAAGACGCATCCCGCGCGCCATGAGGTTGCGGTCATATTCGTTAGCCATCGCCGACATGCGTTCTTCGATCATGGCATCAGGAATTTCACAGCTCATGTTATCAACGGCCTTCTGAAGTACGTTGTAGCCGAAATCCTCGTCCACGGCCTCGGTACGCTTTGCAACGAGCTGCTCCATGATCGCGGTTCTGTAGTCCTCTAGCTTATCAAATTCCGAAACGTCCTTTGTAAATTCGTCGTCGACCTCGGGAAGCTCCATCTCGGTCACTTCATGGACTTTGACTTTAAAAACAACAGCTTTGCCGGCAAGCTCCTCATGGTAGTTTTCGGGGAAAGTTATATCCAGCTCTTTTTCATCGCCAGCTTTCATGCCGACCACCTGATCCTCAAAACCGGGAACAAATGAATTTGAGCCGAGCTCAAGATTCGTTCCTTCAGCCTTGCCGCCGTCAAACCTTTTCCCATCAAGATAGCCGTCGTAATCTATAACGACGGTATCCCCAAGTTTAGCGGGGCGCTCGACTGTGATCTGACGCGCGTTGCGTTTTCTGATTTCCTCGATATACGCATCGACATCGGCTTCGGTAATATTGATCTCCTGTCTGGGAGCCTCGATTTCCTTATACTGGCCGATGGTAACTTCCGGATAAAGCGCCGTTTCAAATTCTACGGTCAAAACCTTTTCATCGCTGACGTCGTAGTTCGAAATTGCGGGACGACCGACAGTTTCAAGGTTTTCTTCCTTAACGGCATGTTCAAAAGCCTTGGAAGAGATTTCGTCTACAGCATCATCATAGAAAACGTTAGCGCCGTACATACCTTCGATTACCATTCTGGGTGCCTTGCCGTTACGGAAACCAGGTACGTTAACTTTCTTTTTATTTTTTATATAGGCGCTTTGAACCGCTTCCTCGAATTCGTCTCTGTCAACTTCAACCATAAAGCTTACGGTATTCTTTTCTTTTTTCTCTACGTTCTTGACGATCATTGGGTTTTTTCCTCCTACAGTTTATATCGGATTAATTCCGATATTGTCAAATTCCATAAGCAGTATTCTAACAGATTGGATAAATAAATGCAAATACTTTTTGTGAACATTTGCTTAGTCAAGTATGCGGACAGGCTTAAAATTCAGATGATCCGCAGACACAATCCTATACTCTACGCCTCTGTATCCGCCCTCGAATACATTCTGAAGGCTTTTCCCGTGGATATGTCCCGCGCAGCACATCAAAACGCCGTATTTGTTGAAAAGATCGAGTATTTCGCCGCAGATATAGGAACCGTATTTCGGAGGATAATGCAGAAACACATATTTTTCCTTATCCCCCGCAGCTTTAAGTGAGGCCTCAAGCCGCATCAGTTCCCGGTTCATGATCTTTTTGTCGTGCGCCGAACCAGTTTCCTCTTCATAAAACCAGCCTCTTGTTCCGCATATAGCCGCATTTTCGCCGTAGAAGAAGCAATTGTTGTTTAAAATATCTATCGTGAGGATTCCGTTGTCATTGAAAAAGCTGCGAGTCTTTGCCGACGTGGTCCACCAGTAATCGTGGTTGCCCTTGAGTATTATCTTCCTGCCGGGCAGGCGGTCTATAAAGAGAAAGTCCTCCCTTGAGTCTGCAAGATCCATGCCCCAGCTTAAATCTCCGCAGACGACGGTCACATCGTCAGCAGATAGGGACGAAAACGAAGCTTTGAGCTTTTCGGCATGGTTTTCCCACTTTGGGCCGAAAATGTCCATCGGCTTGTCCGTTCCCAGTGAGAGATGAAGATCGCCTATTGCATAAAGTGCCATTTGGTTCTCCCGAAATCAAACTATTTTTACCGCGTCAGTCGGCATGTCTGACGTCATAGGCGTTTCTGAGCTCGCCGTCATCCGAGGAAGGTGTGATAATCACCCTGTCTCCGACCGATAGGACCGCCGCCAGCTTGCTTTCCTCAACCGAAATAATATAGTAGCAGCTTCCGCCCTCAAGCTTAATAAACACGTTTGTATTCCCGTCGATAACGGCTGAACGTATATCTGAAACGACGCCGGTAACCGCCGCACCTGATATTTCGCTTTCAGACGCGAGATTGCTTTCAGAAAGCATGTTCATATAGTTTCGCTCACATTCCGAGACGGTCGTTCCTGACGCAACGAGCTGATACTGCTGGACGTTGACCATCGCATACATTTTGACAAGGCCGCCGCTATCCTTCAGCGCCATAAAATAGGTCGGTTGATCGGAAATGTTCAGAAGCAGCGGAAAGGTCGCGCGGTAATCCATGTACTGCACTATACCCTCGGCGCTGGACATTGCGGCCGTCTCCGTCGCTCCCGCGCATGCGTAATACTTTGTTTCCTTAGTACGCTGGTTTGTAAGAATAAAACCGATGTTGGAGTTATCCGATACAACGCTCGTTATGCCAGTGTACATATATACGCAGTCGTCCTTGGCAATGTAATTATACCCGTCGGTCGAAATAGTTACCCCCTTCTGCCCGATAAAGGAGTTTAGCCAGCCATTCTGATACATTCCAAAATAGTTGTACTGCTTCGTAATCAGCGAAGCTGTATAGACCCTGTCCACCCAATCCGGAACACTGCCTGAGGCATAATATTCGCATTCGCCCGTTATCGCGTTCATGAGAACAGCGCCGTCAACGTCCGTTCCTCCGAAAAGCCCGATTCTCTTAATGATCCTTGGGCAGACCCAGTAGGGCGTACCTGAGTCGTCAACTTCAAAATTCGGGGTATCGAAAATGTAAGTCGGGTAGTTTATACGGAGGTGGCGGTTCACATTTCGGAAGAAGTATTCACAGGTAGAGTATTTCATACCCTCGCTGAGCCTCACCGCGTCAACCTCCTGCGTAACCATATTAATCATGATATACGCGGGAAGGCCGTTGGACTGGTTGGACAGCCACTTGAAAAAATCGCTGTAATAAAGGGGCGTGACTCTAACCGGGACTCCGTTGTAATTTATCTGAGTGTAATCGTCCTCCACCTCAAACTGTGAAACCATATCAGAAAGCTCGCCCATCTTTTTATCGCCGAGCTTCATTGCGCTCGCCTCGTCCAACATGGGTATTTCATTATATGAGATCTGATTGACCTCTTTTGTAAAATCGCCTGTTTCAACCTCCAGCAGGTTGCGGTATGCGTGCGCACGGAATATCGGAGCCGATATGAGACTTCCGACCACGAAGATCACGGCCAGTATTATGCATACAGTAACCGGTATTGTGCAGTGGGTCTTGACACTCTGCCACAGTTCCCTGCCGCTTTCGGCCCTGAACAGTCCCTGCGTCAGAATCGAAAGGAAGCAGTAAACGGCGGACAGAAGCAAAACAAAAGTATAGAAAGCCGGGTCCTTCAGATTAATTGCCGGAAGCTTGACGTAATAATAAATGAGTCCGAAAACCAGTGTTATGAGTAGATTTGATGCCGTTCTTCTGCCTTTGCCCTGTTCTTTGGCTTTATCCATAAGTGACCTCCATGTCATTATTCAATCTAATAGTAATTGGTTATTTATGCTTCTAGTATACCTCATAGCGCCCTAATATTCAATCTCAACATTTTTGCGGCAAGTATAAGGAATTTCGGCATACGCGGCTATTCGCAGGAAGACCCGTTCTCTCGGGATTAACGGATAAAAACCGCGGGGCTTTTATTGTCCCGCGGTTTCAATTTCCTTGCGTTTCATTATTCTCTCGCCAAAGTTAAAGACAAAAAGCCCCAAAAGTATGATACTTCCGCCTGTGAGTGTTGCAGAATCCGGCCTTTCTCCGGCTAAAAGATAGCCCATGAGGCTCGCCAAAAAAGGCGTCATGAACATATAGTTGCTCACGGATGCGGCGTTCTTTGCCAGCTTGAAAGCCTGCGACCAGGCCGCATAAGCTATGGCGCTCGGAAAAATCCCGAGTACCGCGACATACACGAACGCCTGCGGCGGAGCGTATTTCACCTGCTCAACCGTCGAGGGTAAAAAGGCTGAGAGAAAAAGCGTGCCAAAAAATATTCCGAAAGTCGATGCCTGAAGCCCCGAGTATTTCTTTGTGATTTTCCGCTGTACCAGGTTATAAATGCTTAAAAGCAGCGCAGCTCCGATAAGCCACAAAAGCCCCGGATTAAACGTAAAAACGCCCTCCATAAGCGTAAGAACAATAACCCCGAAAAACTCGATGGCTGTTGCAGCCCATTTGATTACGCTCATTCTTTCCTTATAGATAAAGCGGGCCAGGATCGAGGTTATGACCGGAACAGTCGCGAGCATAACGCTGCTTGTCGCCGACGATACAGTCTCACAGCCCTTGTTAAAAGCTATCATATACAAAGAAAAGCCGACAAGCCCGGCAAGGGCGAACCATTTTAAATCAGATTTTTTTGGAACCTCCATCTTGGTAATAACGGAAAAGACAAGCAGCGCAAAAGATGCTATCGCATACCGAAAAAAGCCAAGAGAGAAGGCGGAGAAATAATTCAGCGAAAGCCTCGTCAGGACATTGGCGAGTGACCAGAATAGTATCGTTATAATCGCGTATGTATGGAAGCTGTCTTTAATTTTCAATTTAATCACACCACAAATTTATTTTCGTTCAGGTCAGAAGCGCGGAAACAAGCGGTATCGTTGCTACTGAAAGCAGCGTTGTAAGAGCGACGCCCTTAGTGGCGGTTTCAGAGTCTCCGTCGTACTGGTTCGCAAGGACCGCCGTCATGCTGCCGACGGGCGTCGCGAGCATAATCAAGCAAACGCCGCGGAGCATTTCGCTGCTGACGACCTGTTTGATAATCAGATAAGCTCCTATCGGTATGGCGATCAGCTTGATAACCGAAAAGATAATCAGGCGTACATCAAGAAACAGCTTCCTTAGGTTTATCGTAGCAATTGATGCACCTATCACGATCATGCTCAGCGGAGAAGTGAGGTTACTTAGATACTGCGTTGAAATCAGAACTATTTCCGGCATCTGAACGTTAAGCAAGTATATCACCATTGAAAGAATACAGGCCACCACTCCCGGGTTCAGCAATTTGACAAGCCTGAATTTTTCCTTGGGCGCATCCGAATTCTTTATTTCCCGAATACCGTAAGTATATATTAGTATGTTATAGGGTACTGTGAACAGCGACGCGTAAAGCAAGCCTTCCGGGCCGTATATTGCAGAGATAATTGGAAAGCCCATGAAGCCTATATTGGAGAACGCAGTCATGACGTGATATATGCCGCGGCTTTTCCTTTCGGCCCTTAAAACAACAGGCACGAGATATGATATCAGTATCAGCGCCCCAAACATAGCAAAAGCAATTACGAGCGTGAACGCAAGCTCCGACCGCTGCAATTTTGCGCCGCTTCCCATTCCGGCATAAAGGATCATCGCGGGATTTGCGATATCCGATACTATGGAA
The DNA here is from genome assembly GCA_034927185.1 of Oscillospiraceae bacterium. Lineage (GTDB taxonomy): Bacteria > Bacillota > Clostridia > Oscillospirales > Oscillospiraceae > UBA2658. Next base: position 16,711 of record JAYFQM010000053.1, read on the forward strand.
GAGAGCGCTTTCCCGCCCATTTCCGTTATCATCCGTTTTTTATAACATATGAAGCCAATAAGCATAAGCACAAAGAGCACTGCCATCTGTTGAAAAATCAGCATTTATTTAACCCGCCTTATCTATTGTCCGCCGGAAAACACCTGATTTTCCCTCTTTGCGTCATTCGAAGCTGTTTTTAAATATTATACACCATAACTTTTTCACCGCAATATGTGATACAAAACGAAAAGCTTTTATAAGGAACATCATTATTTATGCTCTATGCTTAACGCCGTTAATTCTGCCGTTTAACTTAAATTGCAATTTTTTCCGTAAATTTAAAGTTGATTTTAAGTCCAAGGCTATAAAATCAAAGCAGTAGTATATATGACGCATGCGGGAGGTGTTTACATGAGCCTTACTGTGTCCGCTCAATCTCAATACTTATATAGCAACTATATTTTTACAAACAACGATACATATAAGGAGTATTCAGCTGACGCTTCTTCCATTTTGCAAAAAGACTTTAATATATCCAATTTGACAAATGCTTTGGTTGCGCTTAGTTCCGGCGATTCGGTAGATGTATCTTCAATCGGGAGCGTAGATAGTTACGTCAAGGATTTGTATGCGCTGAGCCAGCTTGACAGCTATCAGTCCTTGAGCAGTGCTTCTTCGGAAATTTCTTCTCAGCTTTACGGAGAGGCTGGAGCTGAAGATATTTACGCGCTTATCGCCGCCGAAAATGATATTTCCGCCGATACTGTGATATCTTCCACTTCCGGTACGTCCTCCGGGACGGTTTCCGCTTACAGTACATATCTGAGCGAGAGCGGCAGTTTGCTTAATTTGCTGCTATAATGGATAACCGGTCTGCGACGCGGACGTATATGCCATAGTAGCCGCGCCCACATACAATCCGGCATAATTCAAACAGGAGAGTGAAACATATGAGTTACAGTGTGCAGTCGATTGGCGCGGACAGCAACGGCATTCTTTCTCAGCAGGCGCTCCAGGAACATATGCTGCTCATCCAGCAACTGAGGGAAGGAAAGGTTCAAGAGGACGGTACTAAGGTTGAAGACTCGGCTGCTGTCACCTCCACCTCAGCCAAGAGCGATACTGTAGAGATCAGTGCCGAAGGTCAATTGGCTCTGGCGCAGATCAAAGCCGGAGTAAGCTTCTCTTCCCAGCAGACAGAGGCTGAAAGCACCGATGAAGTCGTTATGGTTTCATCATCTAAAAGTTTGCATACATCTGAACTTGAAAATGATGAAACCATCAGCGGATCGGACCTTTATTCGCTGTCAGAGAGCGAGCTTAAGTCTCTGGTATCCGAAGGAAAAATAACTCGAAAGCAAATGGAAGAAGAGCTACTTCGCAGAAGCGGCGATGCATGAGTCTTAGAATAATTCTACGCCTGTACTCGAAGCAGCCTTAAATTGTTACAATTTAAGGCTGCTTCTTGAATTATGCTGCGAAAATAATCTCTCGTTTACGGTCGCTTTATAATTAATTATACCGCACTTCTGATCTGAATAAAAAAGACATAGCTTCCCTTGACGGAAACTATGTCTTTTTTGTGTAGTTTTTGTACTTTCGATATCATGCCATTTGCATGGACACGAAAGGAATATATTTGAGCACTTACAAAGATGGGTTAAATTCAGCACTCACATTATATAACAGCCAGACATTATTGTCAAGTTTGTGGTTTCCGCAGTACGGCCATTTAAGGATATGCAAAGGACGGCACGTGTAGTTTTCTCGGATTCAGGTATAGGCTTCGGCAGTCTGGTGGCGATCTGCCAATCCAGTCTCTGCCACTACATTGTCCAGCAATCGGGAAATCGTTTATAAGAGGACTTCTGTCTTTCATAATCAATTTTTCACGGCAATTGAAGAGACTTATCCTGCTCTGCTTCGGTATCAGTATTTTATTTATAGATCTCAACAGGTCATCTTTATTTTGGAAATCGTTGAAATTATTGCTTTCAGTCTGGCAAGACACACCATTCCCTTGGCGGGAAGGCTCACAGGCGCTCACACAGGGGCCACACTCCACGTTTATGTCCGCAGCCTTGTCAACGCCCGATTGGTTCGACACGTCGCTTACAGGCTCGGACAGCTCGCCGGAGGTTCGAGACAAATCGTTGGGCTGGCTGTGAGCTTTTTCAAAAGCGCCAGCCTCAATTTCTCTCATAAGGGAAAGCTTTGACAAATTTCTTTCAATTGAAAGATCAATATAAAACTCGCGCTGCTCATTGTCCAAGCAGCACTCCAGAATAATTGTATTTTGAGTCCAGCCGAGCGCATGCGTTTTGCGCATAAGGTCTGGCCTGCTTTTATAAGTGCGGAAAAAATCGCGCATCCTGCGAAGATTGCGCGGGGAGAAGCCCTTAATATGAGGTAGCCGGGCAGCGATGATTTCAGCCAAATGTACCACAAAGGCTTTTTCGCCCTGCGCGCAGATGCACTGGCCGACAAA
>JAYFQM010000029.1:0-13216 GCA_034927185.1 Oscillospiraceae bacterium
CAGCGTTAGTGTAGCAAGAGCCATCCTGCAATCTCATTCCGCCTACACCCATACCGCGTCCGCCGCCTTGGCCTCTACCCTGGCCTTCACCGGTTCCGGCACCGCAGTTCTCACCACAGTTGCCAAATCCCGAACCGTTGGAGCCAAATCTTGCTCCCAGGGCTTTGCCAATTTGCGCACCACCTGTTCCGTCACAGTCAGCCATGTTTTCTTCCAGTGCTGCAATAATCTCGTCTGCTTTTTCTTGTGTCATGTCGCCGGCTGCTACCTGGGCAGAAAGATTCTCTTTCTTCATCTCCAGCATTTGTGCTTTAAATTCTTCCAACACACCTGCATCTGATGCCATTGAGCCATAGGTTGTTCCGTTTTCAGATTTTTCGGCTACAACGCTTTCCACACTGCGGCCGGTCATCCCTGCCACTGCCTCTGCCGGAGTAGCATACTGTGATGCAGCAAATGCAGCAATGCTTGTTGCTCCAAGGGTAAGTGCTGTTACACCGATTGCAATAGTCTTCTTAAAATTTTTCATGGTTTTTACCTCCAAAAAGTTTTTTTATTGGTGTGACTATAGATTACCAAGACTTTTTGTCAAAACCGTGTTTTTTACTTATCTTTTTAAAGACAATCTCTTTTTTAAATTTTACCAGTGGGCAGCTTAAAAACAAATTCCGCACCACCGTTGTCGTGATTAGCGGCAGACAGCACAATATTATGGCGATCTGCTATCTGCTTTGCAATAGCCAGACCAAGACCTGTACCGGATTTATTCTGTTCTCCATGGGTTTTATAAAATCTGTCAAAAATATGTGGCAGATGTTCTTTGCCAATTCCCGGGCCACAGTCACGTATACTAACCTGATGCTGCGTGACAATAATATCCACCTGTGCATTTTGAGGTGAAAATTTAATTGCGTTATCCAAAACAACTAAAAACATCTGTCTCAATCTGCCATAATCTCCTTGTATTTGGGCGCAATGATCCTCCAATTGAGTATGGATGACAACATTTTTGCTTTGAGCAAGCTTGGAGGCACTTCTTGCCGCATCAAAAACAACCTCGCATACATTGATTGTGGACATATCAATAACAAAATCCGGGTTTTGCAGCCGTGACAAATCCAACAAATCTCCCACAAGCCTCTCTAAGAATTTAGCTTCCTTAAGCATTTGGCAATGATATTCTTCCAACTTGTCCGGGTCAACCACTACCTTATCACAAAGGGCCTCCAAGGAACCCCGCATAACAGTAATTGGGGTGCGCAGTTCATGAGAAATATTAGCTACAAAATCTCGGCGCAGCTGATCCAGCTTTTCCCGCTGGCAGCTTGCCTGGTCTAGGCGCACGGCAAGCATATCCAGAACCTCAGAAAGTTCACCGATTTCATCCTTTTGCGTCACGTTGCATTGTGCGGTATAATCCCCTTGGGCAAGGCGCAGTGCCGTTGCCTTCATTTTAGATAGGGGCCTGGTAAATGAATAGGACAAAGCAACAGACAATACGATAGCAGCCAGCAATGCCAGTAAAATGCTCATTAATAAAATAATAAAGCCACGTGCCACTGCTTCACCGGTGCCTTCAACAGGGGAATGTAACAGTACTGCGCCCCATACCTCACCTTTTTCATTTTGAATCGGCACACCCACGGTAAGGGTAACAGTTGACAAAACATCGCTAAAGCCCTCACTGAATGTAGTTTTGCCTTGAAACACATCTTCTATCATTTGTGCTGCGGCAGCAGGTAAATCGGCAACACAAACCCCACCGCTCATAGAGCCGTGTCCCATAGTACCGGTAATCAGCTCCAGATTTTGGTCTACCAGCCAAACATCCGTATCCGAAACCTCACCAATAAAACGCAAGTAAGCCCCGTAGCCCCCCATGCCCTTTCCACCATGACTACTTTCACCAGATAAAATTCCCGCCAGAGACTGCGCATAATTTTGCAGCTCTTTTTTGTGTACCTCTATTGTGTAGCTTCTAAACAAAACCAAAAATATGCCGCCAATAATAAAAGAAAAAATCAGCAAGGCAAGAGTAAAGTTTAAACTAAGCTTACGTGCTATTTTACTTTTTAACATCTGCTGTCACCTCAAATTTGTATCCCACTCCCCAGATAGTCTTAATGTCCCATGCTGGATGGTCATAAGCATCCAGCTTTGCACGCAATCGCTTAATATGGCTATCTACGGTGCGGCTGTCTCCAAAATAGTCATAGCCCCACAGGCTGTTCAGAAGATTATCGCGAGAAAAAACCTTATTTTTAGATGTGGCCAATGTCCAAAAAATTTCAATTTCCTTTTTGGTCAAAGGCAGCAGTTCTCCCCCTAAATGCACTGTGTAGTCGTCCAGACAAATCCTCAGATTATCATAGGTAAAAATTTGCGACTGTGCTTCCTCCCTCACAATTCGGCGCATAACCGCTTTGATGCGAGCCATCACCTCTCCGGGAGAAAAGGGCTTGACAATGTAATCATCCGCACCAATTTCAAGGCCCATTATTTTTTCAAAATCTTCACCTCGTGCTGTAATCATAATAATTGGAACATTTGAGTTTTTTCTGATTTCCCGGCAAACAGTAAACCCATCTTTTAGTGGCATCATGACATCCAGCAAAAGGATATCGGGCTTTTCTGCTTCATATTTTTGTATGGCTTCTTCTCCATCAAAAGCAACAACGGTTTGATACCCTTCTTTTTTGGCGTATTCCTCCAATATCGAAGTAATTTGCTTATTATCATCAACAATCAGCAGTTTTATCATTTTCATCGCTCCTTTTTGTAATGCTACAAAACAAAAATGTCTTTTTTGTGTCATCACCATTTTCATCTTATCTTATACAATATATCCTACATCTAATTTGAATTTTTTTCTATCAAAATTATATTTAGTAGTGTGACAAAGTCACCGAGGTAGTATGATATATGTAGATATAATACTCATATTAAGCTCATTAAGGAGAAATAAAAATGAATACTAAAAAAATTGTTGTTGACAAAAGCAGATGCCCCCAAAATCACTCCTGCCCTTCAATCAGGGTATGTCCTGTGGGTGCATTGTCTCAGGATGGATTTAGTGCACCGGTAGCAGATATGGAAAAATGTATCAAATGCGGCAAGTGCGTTAAGTTTTGCCCCATGAGAGCTATTTCTTTGGAATAAAAATTTATACATTGGAGTCCACCCAAACAGAAGGTAGCTTTATACTGTCGAAAACCTTTATACCCACTGTTTTGTATCACAAAGAAAGAAACCCATTGCAGCATAAACTGTACTGCAATGGGTTTCTTTTCGTGCTTGCATCCCTAACCTTTTACCGGCAATTACCGGTTTAGTTTTGATAATGCATGCAACAATATACTCTTATTTGGCAGACTGCTCAACAGCAACTGCGCAAGCAACGGTAGCACCAACCATGGGGTTGTTGCCCATACCAATCAGACCCATCATCTCTACGAACCGTTTGACAAGTCGATTTTATACGCCTGTAAAGCCGCACTATAAGCCATTCTACAAACAATTAACCAATAGATTTTTAAAACTTCATTAAAAAATATACCCGTTATCATGTGATATACCGTTACGGATTACGTTAAGTATATCACATTATTTTGAATATAGTCAATTCACCTTTCAACCTTATTTTCAAGAATTGCTAATCTCTTATCAATACTTGACAAGGTGTCATTAAACTTGTCTAACGTTACACCAAATTTTCCAATTTCTGTATATAGCCTATCTTCCCTATCTTTACTGTTTTGCATATTTTGCTTCACAATATTATTAATAAAGTACCCACAGGCACATACACAAGCAATAGGAAAGCCCAAATTGCTAATCATACTTTCCATAATTTCCACTTCTTCACCCCCATGCTAAAATAGGGCATAGACGAGTAATTAAACTCAGTTATGCCCTAAAATTATTTCATACTACAGTCTTTAGTCGTAATTTATGCTACGATATAAACTTCGCCTGTAATTTCTTCATACTGGACAGCAGTAATTACACCTTTTACAACTGCCATTTTTACCATTTGTTTGTTCCACAGCTTACGTTCGTAGTTGCGCTTTACCATTTCAAATGTCATCGTACTTCACCCCTTACATGCTCATCATATTTTGATATTCAAGAGCTGCGGCAATGCGTTCTTCTGCACTAGGTTCGATTGATACAACTTGTGTGGTATTTCTAATACGTTCAATCTCCGAGATTGCTTCTTCCTCGGTTAGTTCTTTTGCTATGTTATTAACTGACCTCATTGCAGAAAGGTTATTTACTGCCCAACAAATCTGTTCATTCTCATCTGTCTCAATTATATGTGGAAATGTTAAGATAGCTGGAAACTCTGCTTGCATAATCTCTGGTGTGGCAAGGGAACCATTTGGAAACATATAAGTTTCATTCCCAAGGTACTTTTTAATCTTTATCATAAATAATCCTCCCAATATTTATGTCGCTGTATAAACAGTTACATAAGGTCTATAACCTTCATTTGAGCTACTATAACCGTAACGTCCACTTGCAAACAATGCATAATCTCCTATAGAGCCTACTCCCATGTTATAAGCACCTCTCACTAAACCAGTACTCATTAAAGTTGAAACCAATGAATCGTTTAGTGACCAAACATCAGTTGCCCCAACATATTCAGAACCCACGTTTGGCAAACCACCTCCAACAAACGTACATCCATTAACGTTTGTTACACCAAAGTAGCTTCTTGTTCCAGACGATATATAACCAGATGTTCTAACCAAATTTGTATTGTATGCATTGTATTCAATATTCGTACCACTAGTCATAGCGGTTTTAAATATAACAGCATATTCTCCAGAAGAACCTACCCCAGCGTAATAATAATAGTCTGTAAATGTTGATACTGGTGCAACTGTTTTTACCAGTGACAAATTGTAAGCATCAACAGTGTCGTAGTAGACTGTACTTCCATTGCTGCTATTGTAAGAAGTGCCACACGCAAATATTAAATATTTCTCATTGATTCCAGTTTTACAATTTTTCTTAACTGAACTCAAATCGGCAAGAGCTGTAACTGCTAGTGAACTGCCCATAGCTTCAACACTTGCTGTTCCAGCACTAGAGTTTGTAGTACTTACCGCTCCTCCAGCACCTATCGCATACTCACCCAAAGTTCCAGCACCACCATAGTTGTGATATGAGGTTGTAGCCAACCCACTTGTAAGTGCAAGTGAGGATGAGTAAGCAAATGCTAGTTTTCCAGAAGTGCTATTCGCACCGCCAAAAACCACAGCATAAGAACCAGCCTTTGCACCAACTGAATAATTAGGACTATTATATGGGGCATTTGCAGGTGATGAGCGAACTAGTGATTTATTATAAGCGTCTACCGCAGTTGCCGACCCCGCACTATTACCATTACTACCTCCAATAAAAAGTACATACTCATCATTATATGAGCTTCCAATAGTTTCCATTGCTTGGCTCATATCTGGTGCAGTTCCATAGTAGGACGGTGTTCCGTAAGAACTAAGAAATTGCTTTGCTACACCGCCGATACCAATATAAGCCTTCTTGATTTTTCTTGCTATTCCACCAACACCGATATATCCCTTTTTAATTTTTCTGGCAACGCTATTTGTGCCTATATAGGCTTTCTTTCCCACAACATCACCGCCTATTCATACATAAAATATATTGTACCAGTAGCTAAAGCTGTGCTACCAGCTACCATATCGCCTGTACCAGCGTAAATGTCACGCACTTGTGCCGTAGTAACAGTTGCCGCAGCAGATGCGTTTGCTTTTACCTGCCCCGCAAGTGTTCCGGCTGTGATTGTACTAGCTGCTTGGTTGTGGGCAGATGGTGTCATAGTAGTTGGAAAATCTGTAATCTGATTTTTGGTATGTGTGTGGGCAGACGGTGTCATCGTTGTGGGAAAGTCGGTAATCTGGTCTTTGGTATGGGTGTGGTTGGTTGGTGCTGCCCCTACCTGAACAGCGGTAACCTCATGAGGGTTTGCCTTATCCGCTGTGTGAGCAGTAATAAAATTTAATAGGTTTGCAGCTTCATCTTGTCCTAAAATGCCTTGTATAGTAGTAAACCATGTGTTAAATTCATCATTATACTGTGCAAATAAATTAGTGGTGTCAATCTGGTCAACTACACCAGATACAACACCACATAATACATTATCAAACCTTTTGTCTGTTATATTTGCTTCAACAATACTTGACACACCAGCACCAACTAAAATATCAGCTAAAGCCATTTCCCATACATCGCTAGTTCTGGTTAAAGTAGGTGCAGCAGGATTTACACTTGCAACACCTTTTTTAACCGCACTCTTAAATTGACGGTTAATCAAATCAAGTTTAATTACAATTCTGTCTATTCGGCTGTGTGCTCCATCAGCATTGTCTAGTGTGTGTGTCATATCTGCATCATTAATATAAAAATAACCCTTACACCATGCTTTACCAGCTTTTAGTGTAACGGTCATGTTAGATGCACTTACCACCTTAAGATTGTTTGTATTATCTGCATAAACGCCATCACCGATAAAGCTTGCAAAATATGCAGCATAATCTTCAGCCAAATATGTTCTATCATAGTTGCCGCTATCATCCACTTGGGCATTGAAAAAACTATATTTTTCAGCCATTCAAACACCTTCCTTTCTTATTTTACTTATAGATTAAAGGTACTGCATTACCAAAAGTTAAATTAGTGGTTTTGCCAGTACTTTCATAAATCTCTTGAATTTCTGTTATCCTTGTATCAAGCATCAAATTTAACTCTTTATCCAGCAACTTAACTTTATCTCCAAGAGATACTAAATCACAAATGTTTTTATCTACTGTAGCCGTTAGTGATTGTACAAGGTATTTTTGTGATAGTACTTCATTACCCTTTTGCGTTAGATTAGCGGTATAGCTATCTGTTATTTCAATTTCCTTGGCATCTACAAATGTTTCATAACGGTTTAGTCCTGTACCCGTACCAGTGGTAACAAATTGTCTGGCCGTTCCTTCACCTTGTCCACCAACTTTAGCAATAGTGGCATAGTCCTTTTTACTTTCTATGTAATCCACAGTCAACACATTGTCAAAGCTTCGGCTTAATACTAAATCTGTTTGTACACCTTGATATACATCAAACTGCATTTTATTCTGCTTAGGAAGAAATAGCATTCTTACACCTAAGTCAAAAGCAAGTGCAGTTTCATTGATGACTTCATACAAGTTTTTATATGATACCTGTTTAGACAATGTTTGTGTAAGCCCTCGTCTTGCAGCTAACTCAATAATACTTATTTGCCTATCTGTGCCAGTTACTACATTGTCATTTACTAGCTTTCGCAAAAAATCCTCAACTGTACCAGTAAAATCTACAGTGTCCCACACTATACGCCTACTTAAAATATTTGTAATATCAGAACCACTAATAATAATAGAATTGGTTTCACCTAGTGTACAACGAACATTTTCGATAATACCTACTTTATCATCAGCACAAATAATATTGTCCATCACTAATAATTGTTTATTGGTATTATTAAAGGGTGCTTTAATTGTAAAACACCCCTTTTGATTATATTTACTTGTAAAGTTAAAGCTTGTGTAGCTATCTACAATGCCCTGTAAGCTTATACTAGTATCAAATACCTTTATATCCATACTACACCCCCAAATACTTAGGAATGAATGTAATAGACACTTCTAGGTTGTCCATATTGGTATCAGCATCATATTTTAATTCATTGTTCCCAGTAATAAGTTGTAAGAAGTCGCTGTTATCCAAATCCAGATAGCTAAAATAGTTTGTTGCCGTGCTGCCAATATATCCAGTAATAGTCTTTCTACCATAGTTGGTATCAATCACTATTCTTTCTCCTGCAACCATAGCTTTATTGAGCTTGATTTTTTTGTAGGTGTTTAAATCCATAAGACTAGGATTTGTTAATGCTGCCTTGGCTCTAAATTCAATCACCATACCTGTTTCAATATCACCATTGTTTAATACATTTGCAATTAATCTAGGTTCTTTTAATCCCATAATAATGGGTGTAGTAGTGATAAGCGGAAAATGAAACATAGGCCGCCACAAAGCCACGTTGATATGTGTTTCTTCCAGCGGCTCAAAACATGGGTTAGCACAATACCCTTTTAAATTAAACTTTACTAACCGCTTGTTATTTTCGTATTGGTTAACGGCAAATTTCACTGTATCAGTAGACTTAACTGTAAGCTTTGTGTTATCTACAATAAGATAAAAATTCTCTAGTGGGTTTACAATATTAAATAAATCCCTCTTGCGAAATTCCATCTCAGTATCAGTATCAGCAAGAATAAAACCAATAAGGTTTATATTCCTTCCTTCTATTGCAGTATGAGATATGTATTCACCAACTTGGTTAATACCGTTGCTAGAAGTTAGTTTTGCATTTGCAGCACCCAAATCTTTTGTATTCAGGGTGTAGCATTGGTTATCAAAAATAATTTCTTTAGTGCCAGCACTATTTCTTATTCTTATCATGTTACACCCCTTTAAAATCCGTATTGTAGTTCTAACTGTGTATTTTTAAAAAGTCTTGCAGTATCAGCAGCACTGAGGGCATCAGGACTATAATTGTTTACAGTAATATTGGTTTCACCAGTTGATACAGCATTTTTGTTATATTGCCTTGCTTCACCATTGGTTAAAATCATTTCACCCTTATGTAACTCTGCTACATAACCATCATAAGGGACTTGTCTAAGTCCTGTTCGGTGGCTACCGTCAGTATTACCGCCCATTTGCTTACTACCTTTTTTCCAAAAGGCTAGCTTGTCAACAAGCCAGTCAACTTTATCTTGTACCCATGAACAAATGTCACTCCATATGTCCTTTAGTCCATCCCATACCCAGTTAAAAATATCCTTACCAACATTTTTAAACAGTTCCCATGCACCAGTAAAGACACCAATAAACAGGTCAATTAAAATAGGTATTAACGCTACTATTGCATCCCATCCTAATTGAAGCAGCTTTTTAATATCATTCCATAAGCCTTCCCAATCGCCTGTAAGCACTTTTGCAAATGCACTAAAAATGGTTTTGATAAAATCAATAGCAATTTGAAACACCTTTTTAATTGCTTCTACTGTTGACTTATTATTGCTTTCCCATATTTTATAGGTATCAATAAGTTTATAAATAAAATCTACAACCCACTGTACACCCGCTGCTAGAGCATCAAAGACAACATTACACGTTGCTTGTATTTGAGGCATGTTAGACAGTACCCATTCAAGCATTGTTTGAACAACAGGCATAACCTTTATGCCAATCTGGGTTACTATAGCTTTAAATGATTTTGTAACATCATCGATTGTATCACCAAGTAATACACCTGCACCAACAGCATCATCTGACATCACAAGTCCTAATTCATGTGCCCTATTTTTTAACTGGTCAATACCTTCTGCACCATTGTTAAGCATTGGCATAAGTTCAGTACCGGCCTTGCCGAATAATTCAGTAGCTAACTTTGCTTTTTCTGTTCCATTCTCCATAGAAGCCAAAGCATAAATAGCTTCATTCATCATATCTTCTTGGCTTTTTAATTTACCGTTACCATCTTCCCAAGTAAGGTTTAATTTTTTGAATGTTTCAGCGGCGGCAGTGTTACCATTGGCAGCACCATCCATAAGGTTTGTAAGTGTTTTTAAACCTATCTGCATACCCTCTATACTTGCACCGTTTTGAGCTAGTACATAGTCCCATTCCTGAAATCCTTGTTTAGAGATACCTATTTTATTACTGAGTTTATCTATCCTGTCAGTAGTAGCGGCTGATTCTTTTGCCATATCATAAAGCTTTTTACCTGCAATACCTATACCAGCACCTAAAGCCGTCATACCTATGGCAACTTTGCCGCTAATACTTGATGCAAACTGTTTTAGTTTACTTTCTGTTTTCTCTGTGTTTTCACCAAAATTATCAAGTTCTTTATTTGCATCCTTGCTATCTACCACAACGGCAAGTCTTAATGCGCCTAAATCTAACATATATCCCCACCACCCTTATATTTTTCTCTTAATTTCTTTCTGTCCGGTGCTGTCTGAGTGAGAAGCCAACAATCTTCCAAATATTCCCTACCCTTTTCAGATTGTTTGAGCTTAAAAACTAAAGCATCTTTTACTAAAGCCTTATAGGTATAGCAATCTAAATCCAACACCTGAGCAAAATTAAGGCCAGAATAATCAGCAACCATTTTTATTGGCTCTGTTTCCACCAATAAAAACGGTTGTATGATTTCTCCTGTTGGTATGGTAGGGATTACTATTCCCCCAGTTGGTTAAATGTGAAAGTTAAATAATCTTGGATAATTTCGTTAGCAATATCAATGTCAATCATATCTGCAATTTCTTCTTCAGTAAAAACCCTACCATTTGTATTTCTGTTGAAGATGCGTGTAACAAGCTTATTAAACTGCTCTAACAAGCCTTTAATATTATCTTTATCTACCATATCTTGCAAATTTGTCAATTCAATTAATAATGCCTGAGTAGGCTTTTTAATCTTTAATATTGTTTTATCTGCAAGTTTAATTTCGTACAAATTTTCAATGCGTTTTGACAAATCAATCATTATATTGTACCAGCCTTATTTCATTAAACAACAGCAGGAATCTCTTCCTTATACTCAATTAGGGTACCAGTAGAATCCATGGGCATAGCTTTAAACTCTGCATTAATAACAGTTTCTTTGTCCTTAGCAAAAGCCATTTCAAAACCAGCTTCATTGCTACCAACAATCGTAATTCTTACATCACCCTCAACAGCATCTTCATGCACAAAACGAATAATATATTTTTTACCATCATAGTTACCTGCTCCACCAATTTTAACAGTACGCAAACTGGCAGTTTCAGTAACCGTAGCAGTGGAACAAAGCTTTTTAAGTGTTGCACCGTTCCAAGTCATAACACCAGACTTTAGTACAACCTCTTCATCAGTAATCATTTTTTTAACTACCAAGCCCAAATCATCCTTGGCTTCGTAAAAGCTAGGTGTATATGTAAGAGTTGCACCACCTTGAATAGCACCAATCATATTTTCAGCAGTTTCAATTACTGCATCGGCTGGCATAGTGCTTACATAATCCACTACATACAATTTACCGCTGCCAAGTGTAATTTTATCACTCATTTTACGTCACTCCTTTTAATAATCGTGAAATTAATAAGACGGTGTACACCCACTTCACTTTGCAGAGTGCCACCGCCATTAACATAAATATCCAAGACATCATTTTTCTTTTCATCACCAATTGATAATAGTGTTTGTCTAACTTGCTTATCTAATAGTTCAGCACGTTCCAAAGAAGCACCAAGTATTTTCAATTCAAGCCGGACAACCTGTACCACACCATTATCACTAATTGGTACAATATTATAAATAATCTGTTCTCCTGCACCTTTACCAGACAAGGGGTTAACAGGTATACCCACTACATCAAGTGCTTTAATTACTTTTTTCATCAAAATCACCTAAATAATATCTTTAAAACACTCCTGTACTTTATCTTGGTTATTATCTAATGCTGGTTGTAAAAAAGGTTGTGCCTTCATACCACTTGTAGTGTGCCAATTACCTTTAGCATCCTGATATTTCCAAGGTGTTTGCCGTCCCTCTGCATTATAAATTCCAGTGCCTTTTTCTACATAAGGTGCATACTCCACATTTGTACCAACATATCCAATAGCTTCACCGTTATTTAATTCCACTTGGTATTCAATACTTTGGCGCAACATACCATCATCAACAGGACAATCCACCTTTGCATCATTACTCACAATAATTGCAGCTTTTACAAGTGCATTATATAGTGCTTCTGGTATCTCTTTTTCTATTGCTTGTTCTAGGTTCTTAATCACTTCACTGCTCATTCAATCACCTTCAAATAGCAATAATTTTCTATACCATGTGGCAAGACAAATACAACCTCATATTTATCCAATTTCATACCTTCTGCAATATCAGTATCATTTGTAATAGCAACATACTGTGTCTCTTTTAATTTAAGGTCGGCTACAATATATGGATAATTGCCAGTATAGACAATACTAGCTTGGATTGTTTTATAAAATACAGGTGTTTTAATATCCTCGTTATAGTCATTCTTTATTGACTGGTAAGTGTATAAGCTATACTGTTTTCTTTGATTGTTCAGCATATTACACCACCTTACAAAGTCTTGATTTTTCTATACTTGTTTAGAATGCTTGTTACCTTGGCACTGTATCCATCTATATAGCTTTCACTGATACCAGCAACACCCTTACTATTAATACCCTCGCTGCCTAATTTATTTTTATCCTCTGCAACCATGACAGGTATAATAAATTCAAGCTGACTAGGTATAGCAACAATATTGCAATAATTTAAGATATATCCTCGTGCAAAAGATTCTAACTGCGCATCATTCATATATTATTACCTCCATATGGAATAAAGGAGCGGCAAATTTTCCGCCCCTTTAACATCCATTACAATCTTAGGCCTGTACAGTAAATTCAGTAGAAGATGCAGCGGCCTTATTAGCAGCAAATGCTTTAGCAATAATCTTATCACCAGCAACCAAATTAGAGGATGCAGTAAAGGTATATGCATCACTTGCAATAGTACCTTCACCAGCCAGTGCACCATTAATATAGATTTCAACACAGGTTGCTCCAACACAAGCACCAGCAATAGCCTTGGTAGCCTTAGTGCCAGTGGTAACAGTAGGAGTAGTAATAGCCTTTGCAATTCTTACAATTTTACTTTCATCGGTAAGAGCGGTAATACCAACAGTTCGTGCATACACAGTATTTTTTCTAATATTCGCATCACGCTCCTGCTCAATCTCCATGTCTTTTGCAAGGAACTGAGTAACTGCACTAGAATCAGCAATAAATACTACATCATCTGCAATCAGTTTGCTAGTAACAATGTTAACACCACAAACAGTACCGATATAACCAGTTTTAACAATACCTTCAATATATTTTAGGTCATCTTTCAATGCCTTTCTCAGCTGTGCAACCATTTTAGGATTAACAAGACCATACAAAGTACCTTCTTCTTCCAAATTCATGAGCGCAACAGCATCAGCAAAGCTATCAAAGCTAATAGTAGCAAAGGGTACAGTAAGTTTACCCTTGTTCCACTCTGCAACAGCTTTAATGTTAAAATCGTTTACCATCTTTTCA
>JAYFQM010000144.1:0-18633 GCA_034927185.1 Oscillospiraceae bacterium
GCTGACAATGCACAAGTCGGCTATTATCTCCATGAGGCGCAGAAGAGCGCTCCCGGTCCTCCCCGTGTTCATGCGAAATCCTCCCAGCCGCGAAATATTGCAGAGCGGTTTGCTCGCCTTGAGCGTAACGCCCGCCGCTAAAACTCCAGATTCCGTTCGGTGTTCTTGCTAAATATGTGGGCGACATTGCCGCCGAATGTGAAAGAGATCGGCTGTCCGGCGGAATAGTCCGTACGGTTTGTTCCTTGAAGGTCCATTGTCTGGACTATAATAACAGTATCCCTGCCACACGCCTTAAGATGAAGATTCATGGTGCTGCCCATCATCTCTGATACATCGACAACACCTCCCAGCATCTCGGGTCCGTCGCCCGCGAGCATGATGTGCTCCGGCCGGATCCCCAGTGTCACCGACTGAGGCTTGACATTATGCGCTTTCAAATTTTTCTGCTTTTCATCCGATAAGAGGACGCGGGCGTTTTCGAGGCGCACGGCATACTTTCCGTCATCCATCAAAAGCTCCGCATCATAGAAGTTCATCTGAGGAACACCTATGAAGCCGGCAACGAACACATTTGCCGGATTTTTAAAAACCTCCTGCGGAGTCCCAATCTGCTGAATTATTCCGTCCTTCATAATAACTATTCGGTCGCCGAGCGTCATGGCCTCCGTCTGGTCGTGGGTGACATAGACAAAGGTCGTATTGATTCTTTGCCTGAGCTGTATCAGCTCCGTGCGCATCTGGTTCCTAAGCTTGGCGTCCAGGTTAGAAAGAGGCTCATCCATTAAGAACACCTTGGGGTCGCGTACGATAGCGCGCCCGATTGCGACGCGCTGTCTCTGTCCTCCCGAAAGCGCCTTGGGTTTTCTGTCAAGATAATCGGTAATATCCAGAATCTCCGCAGCCTGCCTTACCTTGCGGTCAATTTCCTCCTTAGGCGTCTTATGCATTTTGAGCGAAAACGCCATATTACCGTACACCGTCATATGGGGATAGAGCGCATAGTTCTGAAATACCATCGCTATGTCACGGTCCTTCGGGGCAACGTCGTTCATAAGCTTCCCGTCTATGTAAAGCTCCCCGGCAGATATCTCCTCCAGACCAGCGATCATTCGCAGAGTCGTCGATTTTCCGCAGCCTGAAGGACCGACCAATACCACGAATTCCTTGTCGGCAATCTCCAGGTTAAATTCCTGAACCGCGACTATACCCTCGTCGGTAATCTGAAGATTGTGCTTCTTCGGTTCATTCGCGCCCTTTTCGTTACTCTTTTTCCGGCTTTCCGTATAGGGATAGATTTTCTTAATATTTTTCAAAGATACAGTTGCCATATCTTGGGCTCGGGCCATGCCGCCTCAAGCCGGGCATAGCCTCGCGGAGCGCCTCTTCATGGCTGCTCCGCATTACGGCAGGTCTCCACACTGCCGCACCGCAAGCCGTACGGGTTTTGCTTTCCCCCCTTTGTTTATCATGACGCGCGAGAAGGTGGAGCCGCACGTCAGATCAGATTGCGGCGGTCCTCCGCCGTTAAGGACCTAGAATTAACGAAATCGATTAAGCTAAACTATTTTTGTAAAATATACCATAATTCAGAGCTTTTGTAAAGACATCGATGTGCATTAAGCAAAATCCATTGCGGCAATTCAAACATTTAAGATACAGTAACGCAATCGGGCATTGTATTATCGAGATTTTCTCCATTTTTCGCAAGCAGAAGGCTGAACCACGCGGCGCTCTCCTTTGGAATACGCCTATGTGTTAAGTAGTCCACATAGACAAGGCCCATTCTTTCACTATAGCCGCGGCTCCATTCAAAGTTATCAGTAAAGGACCAGTGAAAGTAGCCGTTAACCGGTACTCCACTCTCTATGCAGCGCCGCAGGCTCCCCAGATAGCGCGTGAGAAAGTCTATCCGGTCAAGGTCATGGACTTTACCGTCCAAATATATTAAATCGTTGCAGCTCACACCGTTTTCGGTTATGAGCACCGGCCTATGATACCGCTCACAGATAAAACGCGGCCCGTATTCCATCACCTCGGGCGTGACCGGCCATTTTAGCGCCGTCCTTGGGCAGCCCGGCGCCTTAGGAACGTATTCTGGTTCTCCGTTCTTCCCAGCGCGCACTGAGCTTCCGTTATATATGTTGAGCGCAAGCGTGTCGGCTCCTGTATTGATTATGCCGAGCTCATTTCGTGGAACCGCGCCGAACAGCGGCCTAAAAACCGGGTCGTCAGTTTCAGGGTATTCCCCGAAAATGACGGGATCAAGAGCCATATTGTGCGTGAAGAGCCAGTCGTCGGCCGAAATTTCAAAGCTTGCTTTCCTAGCGGCTTCAAGGTCTGCCTGCTTGCCTGTTTCAGGACAGCAGAGCTTCCCCGTGGAAGCCAGACTTACATGTGCGGACGGATCGATATCCTTTATTTCCCTATACGCAAGTCCGTGAGCCATGAGAAGATTGTGCCAGATTTGAAACAGCTCCGTCACCGGCAGCATTTTTCCTGGAGCGTATATCCCTGATTGATAACCCAGCGACACAACGCACTGAATTTCATTAATAGTGAAATAATGGCGTACCCTCCCGCGGAAGCGCTCCGCGACAGCGCGGCAATAGCCGGCAAAGGCAAGGCAGGTATTCCTGTTTTGCCAGCCGCCCCTGTCCTCCAGCAACTGCGGCAAATCCCAGTGGTACAAGGTTATATACGGCTCTATTCCGCAGCTGAGGCAACTGTCAATAACGCGGTCATAATAGGCAAACCCAAGTTCGTTAAAGGTTCCGTCGCCCTGCGGATCGACCCTCGGCCAGCTTATGGAAAAACGGTAGGCTTTTATGCCCATTGACGCCATCAGTTCAATGTCCTCCTGATAGCGGTGATACCCATCGCAGGCAATATCGCCGGTGTCACCTTCGAAAACGGCGCCGGGCTTTCGGCTGAAACTGTCCCAGATTGAAGCGCCTTTGCCGTCCTCAAACGCCGCGCCCTCAGTCTGATATGCAGATGAGGCAACGCCCCAAATAAAATTCTCCGAAAAGCCCATTGCTTTACCCCATTTTCACATTTATCTTCACCGTTTTGCCCTCAGGTGCGATGGGCAGGAGCTTGCCGGGCAGCATTTCACCGTCAGCCGTAACGGACAGGACTCCCTTCTGGACGCCGGCGGAATTGTCCACCGTTATGTGGTATATTGCTCCGCGGTAAACGCGGGTCACGGAAAAGCCCTTTATGTCCGCGGGAATACATGGGTCGATCTGAAGGCCGTCAAGCGTGGGCATAATACCCATAATATACTGGCTGACATTCACAAACGTCCATGCTGCGGTACCAGTAAGCCAGCTGTTTTTCCCCTCGCCGAAGGAAGGAGAGTCCCTGCCTGCCACCATCTGGCAATAGGCGTACGGCTCTGTGCGGCGAATCTCCCCCTCGTCCTCAAGATACACGGGGCAAGTCCTGCGGAATATTTCAAACGCGCGTTCTCCGTGTCCGAGCATCGTTTCCGCACAGCTGACCCATGGGTTGTTATGGCAGAAAATGCCGGCATTTTCCTTATATCCCGGCGGATAAGAGCTTATCTCGCCCAGCTCCGGATGGTAAGAGGTATATGCCGGAGAAAGCAGAACTATGCCGTACCTCGAATCAAGACGGACCTTCACGCTCTCAAGCGCTTTTTCCGCAAAGCCATTTTCGGTCCCTATTCCGGCCATAACGCATATGCCCTGCGGCTCTATAAAAATCTGTCCCTCTTCGCAGGAGCTGCTTCCGACTGGCTGCGAAAAGGCATCGTAGGCTCTTATGAACCATTCCCCGTCCCAGCCTGAGTCAAGCACGGCCTTTTCAACGGCTTTTACCTCTCGGAGCACATAGCTGGTCTCCTCCGAAAGCCCTCTGTGAAGACAAATTTCCGCGTATTCGTGTCCGGATTTTACAAATAGGCCCGCAATAAACACGCTTTCGGCTACTGGCCCATCAGACGGCCCGGTGGTTTGAAAGCTCTCTCCCGCCTCCTTCGAAAAGCAATTCAGATTCAGGCAGTCATTCCAGTCCGCCCTTCCGATAAGCGGCAGGCCGTGGGGACCTCTTCGGTCTACTGTATAGCGGAAGCTTCGGCGAAGATGCTCCATAAGCGGAGGCTTTTTCGCCTCGTCCCCGTCAAAGGCGCAGGGTTCATCCAAAATCGAGAAGTCTCCCGTTTCACGCAGATAAGCCGAAACACAGGTAATCAGCCACAGAGGATCGTCGTTGAAACCGCTGCCAACGTCCGTATTACCCTTCCTGGTGAGCGGCTGATACTGGTGGTAGGCGCCGCCGTCCGGAAACTGCGTTGCCGCTATGTCCAGAATGCGCTCCCGCGCGCGCTCCGGCAAAAGATGTACGAAGCCCAGAATATCCTGGCAGGAATCCCTGAAGCCCATGCCGCGCCCCAGCCCGCTTTCAAAATAACTTGCGCTTCGGCTCATATTAAAGGTGACCATGCACTGATACTGATTCCAAATGTTCATGGTGCGGTCAAGCCGCTCGTCTCCGCTTTTCAGGACAAACTTTGAAAGCAGCCCTGTCCAATTATTTTTGAGAGCCGCGAAAGCCGCGTCGAACTGCGCATCGGTTCGGTATTTACTCATCAGGGCCTCGGCCGGCGCTTTATTTATAACGTTCGGCGCGGAAAATTTTTCGTTTTCGGCGTTCTCACAATAGCCCAGAATGAAAATCAGGCTGCGGCTTTCGCCCGGCTCAAGCTCGACTCGCAGATGGTGGCTCCCGACGGGAGCCCAGCCGTGAGCGATCGAGCCGTGGCTCTTGCCGTTAAAAACCGTTTCAGGAAAAGCAAAGCCCCGGTAGGGTCCGCAGAAAGCGTCCCTGTCCGTATCAAATCCCGCCAAAGTGGCGTTGACCGTAAAGACCGTATAGTGGTTGCGGCGTTCACGGTATTCGGTCTTGTGATAAATCGCGCTGCCCTCGACCTCGGTCTCCGCAAGCGAAAGGTTGCGCTGGAAGTTTGTCATGTCGTCAAGCGCGTTCCAAAGACAAAATTCCACCAGACTGAATATTTCCAGCGTTTTTTCGGTTTTTCCCTTATTGGATACAGTCAGCCTCGTAAGCTCGCAGGGGGAGCCGATCGGAACAAAGACCTCCTGACACGCGGAAACATCGTTTTTTTTACTCGCAAAAATGCTGTAACCCAGACCGTGGCGGCACTCATATTTGTCAAGCTCCGTCTGGACAGGCTGCCAGCCCGGATTCCAAACAATATCTCCATCTTTTATATAGTAATAGTGGCCGTTGCCGTCCAAGGGACAGTCGTTATAGCGGTAGCGCGTAAGCCTGAGCAGCTTTGCGTCCTTATAAAAGCTGTAGCCGCCTCCAGTGTTGGATATCAGGGAGAAAAAGTCCCGGCTCCCAAGATAATTTATCCAGGGGAGCGGTGTTTTGGGGTTGGTGACGACGTATTCACGCCTCTGATCATCAAAGTATCCGTATTTCATAAAGCACCGGCCTTCAGCGTTTTTGCTTCGAAAACGATTAAGTATTCAATCGCCCGCTTAGTTTAAAAGTAGCGGATATACCGCTGAAATGCAAGAAGAAAATTAGAAAATTTAAACTAATAAAAGGCCGGACGGAAAAAATTTCCCGTGCTTTGATACATATAATCCGCCCAAAATGCAATTTATTTTAAGTTTTCGCAACATATTAATGGAAAATAAACAAAGTACACAAATTTTCTAAATATATTTTAGCACAGCGTTAGAATTTGGTTAATATTACAAAAAGCACTTGCAAACGCCGTTTGACGGTCGTATGCTAAAGTTACGAAATCGTTTTAGATATTTAATTGGGTTGCAATAACGCCCCGGTGGGAGAAAAATATGGTGTCAATAAAAGATATTTCCGCAATCTGCGGCGTTTCGACCGCCACTGTCAGCAAGGCACTGAACGGTGCGCCGGATGTCAGCGAGGCAACCCGGGAGAAAATATTTCAGGTATCGGAACAAATGAAGTATCGCCCCAACGCTGCGGCACGCGCGCTAAAAACAAACCGAACCTATAATCTTGGCGTGCTTTTTAAGGATGAGGCAGAGAGCGGGCTTACACATGAGTATTTCTCGGCTGTTCTCGAGGGCTTTCGAAGCGAGGCCGAGTCGAATGGCTTCGATATAACCTTTATAAACACCAATAACGCTTCCATGAGCTATCTGGAGCACTGCGTATACCGCAATGTCGACGGCGTAGCGATAGTGTGCGCAAATTTTTCCGATCCTCAGGTGCTTGAGCTTTCAAAAAGCAATCTGCCGGTCGTGACCATTGACTATGTGTTTAACGGCAAGATGGCCGTTCTGTCAGACAACCTTCAGGGAATCACTGACCTGTTCAGCTATGTCTATGAAAAAGGACACCGCAGAATAGCGTTCATACACGGCGCGCCCTCCAGCGTAACCGAAGCCCGGCTTGTGGGCTTTTACAGGGCGGCGGAGCAGGCCGGCCTCGATATACCCGACGCATACGTCCGCGAGGGCGTTTTCCACGACCCCGCTAGCTGCGCCAGAATCACTGGAGAGCTGCTCGATCTGCCTGAGCCGCCGACCTGCATACTGTTCCCGGACGACTTTTCCGCCCTCGGAGGACTTAACGAGATCAATCAGCGCGGCCTTCGCGTTCCGGAGGATATTTCTGTTGCCGGCTACGACGGCATCCATATGTCAAAGGTTCTGGACCCTCCCCTCACCACAATACATCAGAAAACCGGAACCATGGGATCAGCCGCCGCCCTTCAGCTTATCGAAATGATCGAGCATCCGAGAACCACGCTTGCACGCACAAGCGTGGTCGGCGGCGAGCTGTGGGAGGGCCAAAGCGTGTCCGCGCCTAAAAAGTAGCTAACCGTAATGGTTATTATAAATTAATTAGGAGGACAGAATATGAAAAAGTGGCTAGCTATTTCTCTTGCGGTTGTCTTGCTGGTCGGCTTGATGGCGGCCTGCGGCAGTTCCACGACGCCAAGCACCTCCGCAAGTCCCGAGGCCGAAAGCACCCCTGCTCCCTCGCCCGAGGAAAGCCCCGCAATACCTGACAATACCGTCACCGGCGATCCGTCTGCCGCAGACGCTTTTGTAATCTGGGGCTGGAATACAGACTTTGAAAACATCCAGAAGGTTATTGAAACAAGCTATCCCGACCTTGCAAAAAGAATCGTCTTTGTCAACGCCGGCGGTTCGGACTATTATCAGGATAAGGTCGATGAAATTCTCCAGAATCCCGACAACGAGCTGTATCCGGACATGATGCTTCTGGAAGTCGATTATGTTCAGAAGTACGTCAATTCTGATTACCTTATGGATGTATCGGATCTAGGCATCACCTCCGCCGACATGTCAAACATGTATAACTATAACATTCAGCTCGGCACGGATGCCGGCGGCGCGACCCGTGCCCTCTTCTGGCAGGCAACCCCCGGCTCTCTTCAGGTTCGTGCCGATCTTGCCGAAAAATATCTCGGCACAACCGACCCTGCTGAGCTGCAGGAGAAATACTTCTCCAGCTGGGACAAAATCATTGCGGCTGCCAAAACCGTGAACGAAACCTCTGGCGGCAAGGTTAAGCTCTTTTCCGGTTATTCCGACACCATACGCATTTTCCTCAACAGTGCGCGCAAGGTCGGCTGGTATGATAGTAACGACGTCATTCAGGTTGACGATCTGATGGTTCAGTATATGGATCTGGCAAAGACCATGTACACCGACGATTCCACATATAACACAACTCAGTGGGGTACCGACTGGGCCGCTCAGAAGGATGGCGACGGCGTCTCCACGGAGGCTGCAATAGCGTTCTGCGGCTGCCCGTGGTATACATACTGGTGCCTCACCGACACATGGGAAAATAATACGATCCTTGTCCAGGGTCCAGCTCAGTTCTACTGGGGCGGAACCGGCATTGCGGCAACCGTCGGCTGCTCAGACACGGATATGGCTTCCACGCTTATGAAGGCCATTACCTGCGATACCGATTTTATGATCAAAATAAACGCTCAGAACAGCGACTATGTCAACAACAAAGAAGCGATCAAATATCTGCTTGACAATAATCTCGGCAACTCCAGCAAGATGTTCGGCGGTCAGAACTTGATCGAGTTCTACAGCGAGAGCGCCGACAACATCGACGCCTCCACAGTTACCGATGTGGACCAGAAGACACAGTCCCTGTTCCAGACTCAGGTTGACGCCTATGCCATGGGAACAAAGGATAAGGATACGGCTATTGCTGATTTCAAAGCAAGCGTCCACGATCTGTACTCCTTCCTGAAGGTCAGCTGATTTTTGGCTCTGCATCTCATTTTATTGGCAGAAAAATGGTCTTTGCTCCCTCCCGCCTGAGCGGGAGGGAGCGCTCCCCGTGAGAAAGATAGTCTTATGCGCGCCGGAGCACCGGCCGCGAGACCATGAGACAAAGGAGGGATGATAATGGAAAAATCAGATAAGCCGGCCCGGCTGAAGCGCGTCAGCTACAGCAGGTATGGTTATTTTTTTATTGCACCCTTTTTCATCGTTTATCTTTTATTTCAGTTTTGGCCTTTATTGTCTACTTTTTATTATAGCTTTTTTGAATACACCACAAGAAACCTCAAAACCACTGTAAATTTCTGCGGCATTCAGAACTACAGGAACATTCTTGGGCTAACTGAAGGAGAACGAGCTTATTTTCTCCAATACCTCGGCAATACTCTTGTAATATGGCTGTGTAACTTCGTTCCGCAGATACTGCTGGCCCTGCTTATGGCGGCCTGGCTGACTGACGAGCGCTACAGGCTCCCCGGCAGAGGGCTTACGAAAATCATGGTCTATATGCCCAACATCATCACCGCTGCATCTATTTCCGTACTCTTCGGAGCTATGTTTTCCCAATATGGCCCAGTCACCGCACAGCTGAGGAACTGGGGCTGGATAAACAGCGCCTACGACTTTATGCGGAGCAAGATCGGAACGCGGGGCCTGATTTCCTTCATCCTGTTCTGGATGTGGTATGGCAACACGACTCTTCTTCTGATCTCCGGCATGCTTGGGATTAACCCCGACCTTTACGAAGCGGCCGACCTTGACGGTGCCGGCGGCTGGCATAAGTTCACAAGAATTACTCTTCCGCTTTTAAAGCCGATTCTTTTATACGTGCTGGTCACCTCCTCGATAGGCGGTCTGCAGATGTACGATATACCGGCGCTTTTCAACGTTGATATCACCGGCGCCCTCATCGGGCTGCCGGACGACAAAACCACCACCATTGCCATGTACATAATGCGCCTCTATAAGTCGGATACCGGTCGCGCCGCCGCCGTCTGCGTGATGCTCTTTATTATAACTCTCGCTATCAGCATGATTTTCTTCGCCTCGCTGCGCGACAGGGAGGATGTCCCGAAACGCCGTAATGCGAAAGGAGGCGCGAGAAAATGAACGGTCGGCACAAATCTGCGGGCGGTACGCTCGAAGGATATGAGCAGAGAAAGAACCTGACCAAGACACTTCGCGTCCTCGTTTGCGTTTTCCTGTGCATACTCAGCCTGCTGCCTTTCATTATGCTTTTTGTAAACTCCACCCGCGATTCAAACTCCATAAAGACCGGAATCACGTTGATACCGGGAAAATTCCTGCTCACGAATATCGCCTCTCTGGCTAAAAAGTCCGCGGGCCTCGGCATTGATTTTTGGCGCGCAATGCTCAACTCCTTCAAGGTTGCCGTTCCCGCGACCGCCTTATCGGTCTATTTTTCAGCGCTGACCGCATACGGCATTTATGTTTATAATTTCAGGCTGAAGAAATTTGCATATGCCTTTATCTTGGCCGTAATGATAGTTCCGAACACTGTCGCCGCAATTGGCTTCTACCGCTTTATGCTTAAGCTGGGACTGGCGGATTCTTATATTCCGCTTATAATTCCCTCAATGGCCGCACCAGCCGTGGTCTTCTTCATGCGGCAGTATTTCCAGAGCACTCTGTCCGTCGAAATGGTTGAAGCGGCGCGCATCGATGGCTCCGGCGAACTGCACACTTTCAACACCATAGTGCTCCCGATTGCAAAGCCCGCATTGGCGACTCAGGCAATATTCCAATTTATCGCCAGCTGGAACAACCTTTTCACGCCGACGCTTATCATCAGCTCGGACTATAAAAAGACCCTGCCTATGTTTGTCCAGATTCTCAAATCCGATCAGTTCAGAACCGATTACGGCATGGTTTATCTGGGACTGGCGGCAACTATTCTCCCGCTGTTCGTAGTTTATTTTCTGTTGTCCAAGTACATCGTGGCGGGCGTCGCCCTCGGCGGTGTAAAGGAATAATCGCATATACTTTTTTCTCTTTTCCTCCACAGAAGAAAGGCACCCTGTTCGGGTGTCTTTCTTCTGTGGAGGAAAAACGCTTTGAAGAAGGCCGCTCTGCCCGTTTATATTCAAAGCATCTCGTCAAAAAGATGAAGAACGCTTTTTAATTTTCGTATGCTTGGTTCATTGACCTCCGGGACTGATTGGAGTATTCTAAATATCGGTTAATGTCCTGTCATTTATCTTTGTTAAAGAAAAAAGTAAGCGCAAATACGTTTGATTTTGAATCAAGGAGATAGGCATGGATTATCTTTCTGAATACAAGTCGAAGCTGCGTACGCCCGAAGAAGCAGTCAGATCCGTAAAAAGCGGAGACTGGGTGGACTATTTCACAGCGCTGGGTATGCCCGTCCTGCTGGACGAAGCGCTCGCAAAGCGGAGGGATGAGCTTTCGGACGTCAAAATCCGCGGCAATCTGCTTTTCGGTCCCATACAATGTGTGGAATGCGACCCGGAGCAGGCTCATTTCACATACCACAGCTGGCATTGCTCCTCTTATGAGCGCAAGCTTGCCGATCGCGGGCTATGCTTCTATATACCGATGATTTTCCGCAATGTCGTGCCTTATTACCGCCATTTTCTCGATGTTAATGTGGCTATGCTCAGCGTGACGCCAATGGATAAGCACGGTTTTTTCAATCTCTCTACCTCAACCGGCATAGCAAGGGGCATTCTCGACAAGGCAGACATCATAATCCTCGAAGTTAATGAAAGGCTGCCAAGAGTGCACGGCTTCGACGAGGTCATACATATCTCCGAGGTCGATATGGTCGTCGAGGGCGGGCATGGGCCGCTTCCGGAGCTAAAAGCAGCGGACCCCAAGCCGGAGGATACGAAAATCGCCGAGAATATCGTCCCTTTCATAAAAAACGGCTCAGCTCTTCAATTAGGCATCGGCGGCACGCCGAACGCTGTCGGTAAGCTCATTTCCGACAGCGGGATAAAAGATCTCGGTATGCATACAGAGCTTTGCTGTGAGGCTTATCTCGATTTGTATAACGCGGGAGTTCTCACTAACCGAAAAAGCAGCCTCCAGCGCGACAAGGGCGTTTTTGGCATCGCCCTCGGCAGTCAGGCTCTTTACGACTGGATAAACGAAAACCCCAGCCTGCACGCCTGTCCGCTTGAATATGTAAACTCTCCGGAGATAATCGGCAGTATTGACGACATGATTTCCATAAACAGCTGTATCTCTGCCGACCTTTACGGGCAGGTTTGTGCCGAGAGCGACGGAACGCGCCACATCAGCGGCACCGGCGGCCAACTCGATTACCTCACAGGAGCCGCGATGAGCAAGGGCGGCAAGGCATTTATATGCATGAAATCCACCTATACGAACCGCGACGGCATCAGAAAGTCCCGTATTGTGCCCACCTTCAACGGAGATATCGTCACCTCACCGCGCAGCCAGACCTATTTTATGGTAACGGAATACGGCGCGGTGAATCTTGTCGGGCGTTCGACCTGGGAAAGAGCGGAACTGCTCATCTCAATAGCACATCCCGATTACCGAGAGGAACTGATCCGCGCCGCCGAAGCTCAGCACATCTGGCGCAGATCGAACAAATAGTTATATTAAGCATAAACAGACACGCCGCGAAGAGCAATCTTCACGGCGTGTTTTCATACAATCCTCCAATCTTTTTTCCGCAATATAGGCACTTCCACATCTTGACAGATAAAGTACATTATTTTATACTTTAAATACATTAGCAAAGTGCATATATACTCAGGGGATGATTTGAAAGGATGTGTTCATTTTGACAGAGCAGGTCAAATATGACGAAAGAGAGATCACCGTACCTGTTAATATCTGTACCGACAGCGGTGAGCTGAACCGGGACAGTATCGGCTGGTCAAGAATGCCTCTGCACAACTGTAATCTTTCCGGAAGATGGCCGCGAAAGAAGAAATGGAACTACTGGTACACAATGAACAGCGAATGCCTGTTTTCGGCGACGATATCCAGTCTCGACTACGCTGGGATGGTGTTCGTTTATTTCCTCGATCTAAAAACTATGAAGTTTATAGAAAAAAATATAACCGTCCCCTTTGCCAAGGGCTGCAACATTCCTGTCAATACGGGCGGAGCCGTATCTTTCAGAAGCGCAGCCATGGAAGTTAGCTTTCTCGACGAAAACGGCGGTACACATATTATAGTGAAAAGCAAGGACTTCGGCGGCTGCTCCCTGGATGCAGATATTCTTGTCTCTCCTCCCGAGGATAACGAAACACTCAACGTGGTCATCCCATGGAACGAAAGGACCTTTCAGTTTACTTCTAAACAGGCGGCTCTGCCAACGAGTGGGACTCTCCGCGTCGGAGACTTCAAATATGATTTTCGCCCGGATAGCACATTTTCGGGTCTGGATTTTGGACGAGGCATCTGGCCGCGCAAGGTCTCCTGGAACTGGGGCACTGCATCGGGCGCGGTGAACGGAAGGCGTGTCGGCCTTAACCTCGGCGCAAAGTGGACGGACGGCACGGGGATGACCGAGAACGCCCTTTATGTCGACGGTAAGCTTACCAAAATCAGCGAGGATGTCGTTTATGAATACGACCTAAAAAACATCATGAACCCATGGAAAATTAAAAGCACCGTGTCGGACTGCGTGGACCTCATCTTTACCCCGCTTTATGAGAGGGTTGCCGCCACAAATATGCTTTTGGTCAAATCCGATATGCATCAGATGATCGGATACTTTTCCGGTCATATAGTGACCTCGGAGGGAGAGAGAATCGAATTCGATCGTCTTAACGGCTGTGCGGAGGAGCACAATACTGTTTGGTAAAATTATGTGCATAAAAGCACGGGGACGATAACCGTCACCGTGCTTTTGCAAATGCGGTTCTTTCGCTGTAAAGAATTACAAGACCTTTCTGACCTTATACATTGAGTTTAGCACACGCCAGTTCGGAGCGAAGTAATTATTCGTAGTCCAGTAGCTGACGCCGCCGAGCTTGTATTCGTCCACGAGCCTTAGTCTGGCATAATAGCTTCTGGCGTCGTCGAACCAGACCTCATGTCTTCTCCTGTCGCTGTCGTAGTAATTGAAAAACGGCGCCTGCGCTGTATTGTCAAATTGAATTCTCGCTCCGACCTTCTTTGCCAGCTCAACGGCCCCGTAATTTGTGAGTATCCTTGCTACGGAACCCTTAATAAACGGAAGCGTCCAGTCGTAGCCATAGTTCGGCATACCCATCAGTATTTTTTCACTCGGTATTTCGCTTACCGCATAGTCGAGCACCTGCCGCACTTTATTGATTGGCGCCACAGCCTCCGCCGGGCCGCGCAGGTAACCCCACTCGTATGTCATCAGTATCACATTATCGGCAAGCGCGCCGATTGCGGGATAGTCGTGAGCTTCATACAAAAGGCCCTTCTGGTCCGCGCTGGTTTTTGGTGCCAGAGCAACCATTGCCTTATATCCCATTGGTCTGAGCCTGTTAACGACTTTTCTGACAAAATTAACATAGTTTTCTTTGTCTTCCGGGAAGAGGTACTCGAAATCGATTACCAGCCCGTAATAGTTGTTTCCCTGAAGGACTCCCAGAATGTTCCCGATCAGGGCATCCTGCGTCTGAGGGTTCGTCAGGATTTCGTGCGCAAGCTCGCTGCTGAAGCCTGAGCCTTCCTCGATATTCGTTATGACCATGAGCGGCGCCGTTCCGGCCGCCCGCGAAATGCGTATCGGGTCGGCATCGTCAATTCCCTTCAGGCTCCCATTTTCTCTGACCTGATAGCTGAATATGCTGAGATAAGTTAAATAAGGCAGGGTATTTTGCAGAACGCCGGCGGCAACGTTGGGAAATACGAATCCGTTGACGTAAATTTCTCTTCCCTGCTCCGGCGGCAGGGGTATTATAATTACCTGACCGGGCTGAAGCTGGTTTGGATTTATTCCGGGATTTGCCCGAATAAGCGTTTGCAGCGGTATTCCGAAGCTCTGCGCTATGGAGTACATAGACTGCCCGCGCGAAACGGTGTAATTGAAAAAGTCGCCGGGTATGACTATGGCCTGGCCGATCACGAGACTTCCGGCGTCCGTCAGTCCGTTTGCGGCAATTATTTCATCCGCCGGCACTCCGTATTGCCGGGATATTTTATATATGCTGTCGCCCGGCTTCACGACATATATGATCAACTGATATCACGCTCCTTTTTTAGCTCTCGCCTGCATAACTCATTGTATGCAAAAATCAGCTCAATTGGTAATATACTGGCGTTTCCAAAGCGCTTGTGGTATAATATCAGTAAGGTGGTCATTTTACACGATTTCCATGCTTATGCCGCAACGGCGCTTTGCGCTTGTGTTATATGTACGCAAACTCTGATCGGAAGGAGGCACCGAATTGTCAGATTTAAGCGACATTTTGATAGAAAACCCCCTGATCGCCGCCGTCAGAAACGACGATGAGCTCGAAAAAGCCGCGCTGAGCCGTGTCAGGATCGTTTTTGTGCTCTACGGTAGCATCCTTACGCTTCCCGAGATTTGCGCTAAACTTCATAAAGCCGCGAAAACGGTCTTTGTCCACGCGGATATGATCGAGGGACTCCGTGGCGATATGGCAGGAATAGAGTTTTTGAACCGTTTCGCTTCGCCGTCCGGAATTGTCTCCACCAGACCGAGCATCATTAAATTCGCAAAGCAGCTGCATTTGCAGACAATACTCCGTGTGTTTCTGCTGGACTCTCTTTCGCTCCAGACCGGTATCAGGAACATACTTGAGACGAACCCCGACGCCGTCGAAATTATGCCTGGCATCGCATGCCGCCTGATTAACGAGATGGAACGTGAAATATCTGTTCCCGTTATTGCCGGAGGGCTTATTATTAACAAGCAGCAGGTGCTGGAGTCGCTGTCAAACGGTGCTGTTGCCATATCGACGAGCAAGGAAGAGCTTTGGGAGCTGTAGCGTGCGTTCGGACTTTCGACACTTCGATTTTTATGTCTTGCTATATGGCATTTTCGGTGATATAATAAATACATAAATATGATAGTCGCGGCAGAGATTTGAGAGCCAGACTTGCTTGGACCTGTTTACGGGTTCTTGCAGTCGTGGCTTTTTTTGCATCTTCAGGCGGTTTGACACCGCGGTTTCGGCAATCATGCGCTCTTATGAGACGCTGTTGGAAGGTGGGTATAAAAATGACGGATGTTACAATAATCGGCGCGGGCGTAATCGGCTGCGCCGTGGCGAGGGAGCTCTCGCGCTTTAAACTCGATGTCTGCGTAGTCGAAAAGGAGGCCGATGTTGCGGAGGGTACCTCAAAAGCAAACAGCGGGATAGTGCACGCGGGCTACGACGCGGAGCCAGGGTCGCAAAAGGCAAAGTTCAACGCAGAAGGCAGCGCCATGTTCCCTGAGCTTACAAAGGAACTCGACGTTCCCTACCGCCAGAACGGCTCGCTGGTCGTCTGCTTTTCGGAAACGGAGCGCCCTCACCTTGAAAAGCTGCTTGAAAACGGAAGAAAAAACGGCATCGGTGATCTTTCTTTGCTTACGCGCGAACAGGCGCTGGAAAAATGTCCGGGCCTTACCGAAAAGGTCGTCGCAGCTCTCTATGCCGGCACGGCAGGCATCGTCTGTCCCTATGAGCTGACGCTGGCCTTTGCAGAAAATGCCTTTAAAAACGGCGTCGAGTTCCGCTTTAACTCTCCCGTTTCGGCAATCACACACATAGACGGCGGCTACAGGTTGACGCTCGGTTCGGGTGAAACGATCGATACGAGGACGGTCGTAAATGCAGCGGGGCTGTACGCCGACGTTATGAACAACACTGTAAGCTCCCGCAAGCTCCATATCACACCGCGGAAAGGCGAGTACTGCCTTTTTGACCGGGCCGCACCTGATCTTGCCCCGCTCACGATTTTCCAGACGCCCACCGCAATGGGAAAGGGCGTGCTCGTAACGAAGACCGTTGACGGCAATCTGCTCGCGGGGCCGAACGCCATGGATATCGAAGAAAAGGACGGGACGGAAACCACGCGGGAAGGGCTTGACTACGTGCTGAAAACGGCGGCTCTGTCCGTCGGCCCCCTTCCTGAAAGGCAAATAATCACCTCTTTTGCCGGACTGCGCGCACACCTTGAATCGGGCGATTTTGAAATCGGCGAAGCTCCGGACGCCGAGGGCTTCATAAACGCCGCGGGCATTGAGTCTCCGGGCCTTTCAAGCGCCCCGGCAATCGGAAAATGGGTAGCTGAGCTTTTGGGGGAGAAGCTATCCGCCGAGCCTGACCCGTCCTTTGACCCCATACGTCGCGGTATTCCGAAATTCAGAGAAATGGATAATGAGGAGCGGGCACGTTGTATCGCTGAAAATCCAGCCTACGGCAGAGTAGTCTGCCGCTGTGAAACCGTTACGGAAGCGGAGATAATCGACGCAATACGCCGCCCGCTCGGCGCCGCAACACTCGATGGCATCAAGCGCCGCACCCGTGCCGGAATGGGCCGCTGCCAGTCTGGCTTCTGCACAACCCGCGTTATGGAAATACTTGAAAGAGAGCTGAATATTCCAAGAGAAACCGTCACAAAGCTCGGCAGGGGCTCGGAACTCCTGACCGGCAGACGATGATAGAAAAAGAGGATTATCTTATGCTTAAAAAAGAGCTTGTAATAATAGGTGCGGGACCCGCGGGGCTTGCGGCGGCGGTCCGTGCTCACGAGGAGGGCGTTCGTGACATACTCCTTCTTGAACGCGATGACGCCCCCGGCGGAATACTCAATCAGTGCATACACAACGGCTTTGGGCTTCACACCTTTAAGGAGGAACTCACCGGTCCGGAATACGCCCAAAGATTTATCGACAGGGTAAACGAGCTTGGCATCGAAATCAAACTGAACACGATGGTGCTGGGTATAAGCCCTGAAAAGCTAATAACGGCGGTGAATCCCGAGGACGGAATGATAGAAATAGAAGCCGGAGCGATCATTCTCGCCATGGGCTGCAGGGAGCGCCCCCGCGGCGCACTGAACATACCCGGGAGCCGCTGTGCTGGAATTTTCACAGCGGGCACCGCGCAGCGTCTTGTCAATATCGACGGCTACATGCCCGGCAGAGAGGTCGTTATCCTTGGTTCCGGCGATATCGGACTTATTATGGCGCGGCGCATGACGCTCGAGGGCGCAAAGGTCAAGGCCGTGGTCGAACTCATGCCCTATTCCACGGGACTTAAGCGAAACATTGTTCAGTGTCTGGATGATTACGGCATTCCGCTCCTGCTCTCTCACACAATTACAAAAATCAGCGGCAAAAGGCGCCTTGAAAGCGTTACCATATCTGAAGTGGACGAGAACCGCCGACCGATAGAGGGCACTGATGAGGTAATGAGCTGCGACACGCTGCTGCTATCGGTCGGCCTCCTGCCAGAAAACGAGCTTTCGCGCATCTGCGGCGTGGAGCTTTCTCCTGTCACCGGCGGCCCCGTCGTAAACGAGAGCCTGCAGACCAGCGTCCCCGGCGTATTTTCCTGCGGAAACGTTCTGCATGTCCACGATCTGGTAGACAACGTCTCCGCCGAAAGCTATCTTGCCGGCAAAAACGCGGCCGATTTTCTGAAAGGCAAAGGCTCCGGAAGAGGAATACCGATAAAAGCCCCCGGGGGCGTACGCTACACCGTTCCGTCCTATGTATCGCCGGCCTCCCTCACGCGCCCGCTTGAAGTTCGCTTCCGGGTCGGTGAAGTTTATAAAAATAGCTTCATTTCGGTTTATTTCGACGATCAGCGCGAAGTGCACATTAAAAAGCGTATTCTGACCCCCGGAGAGATGGAAAAGGTGCTGCTGAAGCCCGAGCACTTTGAAAAGTATCCTGACTGCCGCGAAATCAGCGTCAGGATTGAAGCCGAATAAGGGGGTGATGTCAATTGAAAACTAGAAAAGAGCTTACCTGTATCGGCTGCCCGATGGGCTGCCTTGTCACCATTGAGCTTGAGGACGGGGCCATAGGAGAAATCACCGGCAACAGCTGTCCGCACGGCAGGGAATATGCTGTGAAAGAACTTACGCATCCCGAACGTACTCTCACATCGACCGTTCCGGTCGATGGCGGGAAGCTTTGCATGGTTCCCGTCAAAACTGCTGGCGACATTCCGAAGGACAAAATTTTTGAAGCAATGGCGCAGGTACATGCCTTGCGGCTCAAAGCCCCCGTTGAAGCGGGCAAAGTCGTTCTGAAAGACATTGCCGGAACAGGAATCAGCCTCATCACGACCAGAGCGGTCGGCTCAGTCGCCGGCATGGAGTAATTCTCTCTAAAGATTTTATTTCC
>JAYFQM010000014.1:0-13908 GCA_034927185.1 Oscillospiraceae bacterium
TAAAAAGCTAACCGCTGACGAAGAAAAGCGTATAAAGGATTATATTGCTTCGGTTGCGGTTGACGGTATCGTAACCGAAAAGATGGACCCAACTATTGTTACTATTTATTGGAACAAACTGGAGAGAGCCTAGAATATTGATAATATAGGCTTTGACTATGAGAAAGAAGCCAACGCAGAGTCGCCCATTTAAAACGACAAAGCCACAAATTAATATCCATAAAAAGCAAGCTTCGATCGGGGCTTGCTTTTATATACCCAAAACAATGAAAGGAATGATGTGGAGCTATGAAAAGAATAAAAAGCGCGCCACACCGAAGGCGCAGCTCAAGCCCTTTCGGATATCTTGTACAATCCACAGAATTAAGTCAGCACATCTCCTTCCTAAAGGACTTTTTTCGCAGCTACAAGGACTTTAATGACCGCCATATTGACACAGTGGAAATCATGCTTTCAAAGGAATGGAGTGTGTTGGCCAGGCATTAACCGAATAGCGCTAGACCTGGATATGTCACGATCAACGGTAAAGAGAACGCTAGTAGACTTAATACAAAACGGATATATAGAGAAGGAGCTGCGCTTCCGCGGCGGCGGCAGCTACAGCTCCAACTTGTATATAATTCTGAAATGAAAGGTAACTAGTATGACACACCCGAATTGATGACGATAAAGGAATTACAACGATTATTGATATTGCTTCTTTCTTTGGAGGCTGTACGTTTCTATTTGCTTTCCAATTAATCTACAATCCCTTATATACCTTTTGTCGCCACATTGTCCATTTTGGCCTTAACATCGACAGGAATAACCATGCCATCCAAAGCCCGGGCGATTGTAATATTGCATGCAGCTTTGGCTGTATATTTTATTAGAAAGGTCAGATGTTCGTCGGAATGAAGTCCTGTGCTAGATGCCATTTATGTACTTACGAATTAGAAAGCACCAGCAGTAGAGGTTTCGCTTCTGCATATAGTCCTTGAGAGTGTTCTGCCCCTCAATTCTCACCGCCTGACAATAAAACTTACGGCTTTTATACATCATAATCAAAATCAAAAAAACTGTTTGAGCGTCGGAATTGAGCCGATGGTATACCGTTGTTGATCGACAGACACAAATTAGGATTTTCACAACAGTTGAAAAATTAATTTCTAAAATATTGGAGGAATATGATATAATTTAATAAATTATATCGAAACCATAGGTGATAGGATGAAGCAGTATCTTCTCAAAAGACAACGCATCAATAATGAGTTTGCAAACATATTTCAGTATCCTTTGACAATAGCCGTCGCGGCAATGGGGTATGGCAAAACGACTGCCGCAAGGGAATATCTAAGCGGAATCGACGCCAATTATATCTGGTTGTCCATTGAACGCGATGAATCTTCTCCACAGTTTATCTGGGATACACTGGCAAGGCAAATTATCAAAACCAGACCAGAACTTGGCAATCAACTTCGTATGCTGGGTTTTCCAACGGGTGCTGCACAATCGGATAAAATAAAACAGATCATTGAAGATCATGCCTATCTGTCAAATACAGTTCTGGTGATTGACGACTATCATTTTGCGCATTCTCCCCTGTTGGATCGATTCATAGAGAGCATTGTTAGATCAAGTATAGACGGTTTCCATATACTCATCCTGTCAAGGACAGTCCCTGAACTGGCTATCGAGGAATTGCGCGTTAAAAGCTGTTGTTATTTAATAAAAAGTATTTTCTTCGAATTTACAGAAGATGAGATCCGTGAGTACTTTCAGCTATATGGTTTCACTCTTCCTGATAAGACTATAGAAAAGGTGTATGAGATATCAGAAGGATGGGTATCAGCCGTGTATCTAATCATGCAAAGATATGCCAATACAGGCAGGTTGGAATCGGGAAGAAGCATTGAGCGTCTGTTTGAGACCGCTGTTATGCCGAGATATAGGAATAAAGAAGTCATAATTCTAAAATCCCTATGCTTATTCGATAGTTTCACACCCCAACAGGCGGTGTATGTAACCCGTGATGAAGAGGCGGCAAAAATCATTGAAGATTTATGTTATGCCAATTCTTTCATTCGTTTCGATGCGCAAAGCGGCGTCTTTCAAATACATAATATTTTTAATAATTATTTAAAGAAACTGCTGAAGGAAGAATCGCTTGATATCTCACCTGATGAGCTGTATGAACGTTCTGGAACGTGGTGCATTCAAAATGGTGACATTCTTTCCGGCATGATCTATTACCAAAAAGCAAAAAAGTTTGATCTTATTCTTAAGGAGTTTGAAAAACAAAGCATTACTCAAATCGTTGACAGCAATCCCGATAATATTCTAGCCCTTTTTGAGGATATTCCGGCTGATATGAAATACCGGCATCCCATTGCGTATATTGCCTATATCGGTTTTTATGTCACAAATGTAGATATGGAGTATGGAGACTCTCTTTTATCAGAAGTGGAAGCACAATACGAAAATGATAATGCGCTATCAGTAGAACTGAAAAGGCGCATTAAAGGTGAAATTACGCTAATACGTGCTTACACTGCATTTAATCATGTGTCCATTATGTGCGAAAGGTTTAAAGAAGCGCACGAATTGCTCGACGGGCAATCTATGGTGGCAAATAAAGATAAAATTGTTTCTTTTGGGTCTCCTCATATCCTGTATCTGTATCATCGGGATCAAGGAAAATTGTTGTGGACAGTAGAATGCCTCGAAAAGCTCTCTCCATATTACCAGGAATTAGCCGGTGGATGCGGTATTGGCTTTGAATACCAGATAAGGGCCGAGTATTATCTGGAAACAGGGGATATTGATAAAGCTGAGCTTTATGCTTATAAAGCGATCTATAAAGCAAGAACGATGGATCAGTTCTCCGTGATTATCTGTTCGAATCTTACGCTAATGAGAATCTGTGCGGCTAAAACCAAATTTGATGACGCGCTTGAAATTCTTGATGCCTTAATTGCCGAAGCAGAGAATGTGAATATGCCCATTTTAAACAGTGCCATAGACCTGTGCACAGGTTACATACAAAGCATAAAAGGCGAAGAAATGGGGTTTGCAAACTGGCTGAAAGATGGAAATATTAATAAAAGCGAAGTGCTGTATCAGGGCGGCGGATTTAATTATATTGTCTATGGAAAATACTTGCTGCTAAAAAAGGAATACATTAAATTAGAAGTATTAATTGAAGATATGAAGAAAACCTTTTCTGCTTTTAATAATATTTTCGGTAATCTTCATGCACATATTTTGGATGCCGCAGTAAAATACAAGCTGTATGGTATAGAAACAGGAGAGCGCTCTTTGCTTTTGGCAATTGATTTAGCCAGAGATGACAATATCATCCTTATGTTTGCGGAGTATAGTTTTTATATTATGGATATCCTCAAAAGCATTCAAAACAAGTCGCAAAAGGATGAATTTCTGGACCGGCTTGTGAAATATTCGGAAAAGTACTTGAAAACGATCAAAGGCGGATTGGTCGGGGAATCATTGAATATTAAGCTTTCTGATCGTGAGCGGCAGGTTTTGAGGCTTGTTGCCGCAGGAAAGACAAATCGCGAAATTGCCTCAGATCTGTTTATCGCCGAGGTAACTGTAATTAAGACCTTGACATCCATTTACCGCAAGCTTGATATCTCAGGGCGCGTATCCGCGGTCAAAAAAGCCATGGAGCTGAATTTGATCTGAAATTGCCGAAAATGTATTGTATCCGATAATATTATTTTTTTGAAAGCTCTGCTATTGTTTTATATAGCAGAGCTTTATTTTTACTCATTCGTACTTGAGAGGTTAACTATGTCTAAAATTATATGTGCAACTGCCAATGACGATTATACATTCGAGATTGAGCTGGATAACCATCACAAAATTATCTACGACATGAAACCCAGGTTGCATGCGGCTCGCTTTTGTAAGCTTTCAGACTTAGACCGATTTAAAGCTGTTCAGGTTGAAAATGGGAACGCCATTGTTTGGGACAGCCTGTGCCAGATCAGCATTGACGAAATTATTAATAACATCGAAAGATAGAAAGGAGAGATTTCTTTGAAGAGGAAGTCGTTAAGTATATTTCTGACCTTATGCTTAATTTTAAGCCTGCTTCCGGCGGTGGCGCTCCCAGCGTCTGCGGCAGAAGTGTGGGGCTATCCGGCAGATGATCCGGGCGAATTCACACTGGGCGTGGATGGTACGGAGACCAACTCCGGTTCCGATACAAACCCTTATGCGATTTCCACTGCGCAGGCGTTAGCTAATTTGGCCTGGAGGGTCAATAATGGCACTAATTACAGCGGCAAGTATTTTAAGCTTACTGCCAATATCGTGCTCAATGATAATGTGCTGGCTGATGACGGTACGCTCAATAGCGGTAGCTTCATCGAGTGGACGCCGATTGGCGGGAGCAGTAGTTTTTATGGTAATTTCGATGGCGATATATACACGATTAGTGGGATTTACATTGGCTCTACCGATGCTTATCACGGCTTATTCGGAAAAAGTTCAGGTACGCTTCAATTTGTAACTATTTCAGACAGCTATATTTGCGGCGGAAATTACACGGGTGGTGTTGTTGGGTATAACTCTGGCTCTGTTTCAAATTGCACTAATGCAGGAAACATTGCCAATGCTGTTGTTATTAGTGTAGATACTTATCTCGGTGGTGTCGTAGGCTATAATAATGGTTCGATACAAAATTGCAGTAATACCGGAAGTGTTAAAGGAGTTAACACTGCAGGATCATACAGTAAAAGAGTCGGAGGCATTACTGGGTATAATTCAGCGAGTTCTTCCATAATTAATTGTACCAATGGCGGTCCTGTCGGAGGTTATATTGCCGGTGGAATTGCAGCACGAAATTATGGAAGTATTTCGTGCAGTTCCAATACCGAACATGTTGTAGGCGATAATGCAACGGGTGGCATTGCAGGATATGCAGATGGTGGCAGCATAGAATATTGTTATAATGCAGGCAGTGTGGGAGAGTCAAGTAATACTGTCGGAGGCATTGCTGGCAGTAATTATGCAACGATAACAAAATGCTTTAATACAGGAAGTATAAGCGGAACATCCAATGTCGGTGGTCTGGTTGGTTATTACTGGGATGGAACAACGAGATATTCTTACAACAGTGGGGAAATTACAGCATCGTCATCAGTCGGCGGTTTATGTGGACATTATACCACTGGTACAATGCAATATTGTTATAGCACAGGTATGATATCCGGAAGCAGCAGCTGCGGTGGGGCCATAGGATATAATGGTGATAGCAGTGGAACAATCGATAACTGCTATTACGACAAACAGATGTGTGGGTTGGACTCTGGTGTTGGAAGTGGTACTTCTATCACAGGTATGGGGCTTGCAGCTTCTGCAATGACTGGAACCGGTATGTTTAGCAACGCTGCATATTGGACGATAGCTACTGATATGTATCCACGCTTAGCTGATCCGGTAGGTATCACATTTGACATGGATGAAACAGACGCGGCGATGCTTTACGCCCTTCCGGTATTTCTGGACAGCGGCGACACGGCAGAGAGCGTCACCAAGAACTTTACTGTCGGGACGTTAACAGGTGCTTCGTGGTCAATGAGCGCAAACAGTGCAATAAACTTTGACGGTAACAAAGTAAACGTCACAAAGCAGGCAACCGAGACAAATGTTACTCTGACGGTTACATATAATAGCATAAGCCGTTCTCTTGGGCTGACAGTTCCGGATGGTGTTTGGGACGGGAGTACGGTGGCAATAGAGTTTTCGGGCGGAACAGGAAAATCCGGCGACCCATATCAGATAAGCAGCAGTGAGGAACTGGCGTATCTGAGATATCTGGTGAATAATGGCGAATTAGATAATGTTAGCAACGGCGGCGCGGCATATGCCGGTTTATACTACGAACTGACAAGTGATATATACTTGAATGAAGCAGCTTCCAATTTTGAGAATTGGGGTACAAGCGCACCATCGAATACATGGACGCCGATTGGTGACAGCACAAATAAATTTACCGGAAGCTTCAATGGCAACGATCATACTGTCAGCGGAATTTTTATCAAAACAATAAATAATTATCAGGGCTTGTTTGGATATGCTTCTGCAAGTATTAAGCATGTTGGCGTCATCGACAGTTATATTAGCGGCAAAAACTTTGTCGGCGGCGTGGTGGGTAGAGCTGATTCCAGTGGTTTGAGGTATTGCTATAATGCAGGCAGTATTTTCGCAACAATTGCCGAGAAAGACGCTTTTGTCGGCGGCTTGGCTGGAATTGGTTCGGCGTCGAACTGCTACAACACGGGTAGTGTCACCGGCGGAGACTGTGCCGGCGGTATATTAGGGGGTAATAACGCGCCGGTGACAGATTGCTACAATACAGGTAGTGTTTCCGGAACAAATGCGGCGGGCGGCATAGTTGGTAATTGCCGGTACGAAGTTTCAAATTGCTATAATACGGGCGATGTTGCCGCAACAAAAGGCTCGGTATCCCACAATGTTGCTGTTGGCGGTATTGCCGGCGTCTCATCTGGCGGGACTTATAATTGCTATAACACCGGCACTATTTCCGGAAGCGATAGCACAAAAATAAACGCCGGCGGTATAACAGGTGAATGCTTCAATACGGTGACAAATTGCTATAATTTCGGCAATATTATCGGTTCCGGCACAACCGTAAGAGTTGGCGGCTTAACCGGATATATTAGTGCTGCAGTGTCAAACTGCTATAACACAGGAAACGTTACCGGAACCGGTAGCAGCGATGCCTATGTAGGCAGTATATCAGGTTTTATTCCAAGTGGTAATAAAGTGCAGAATTGTTATTGGATGCAATCCGCCACACAGACGGTAGACGGTTCTGAACGTGCCGATGCCGATAAGCTCGCAATTGCCGCCGAGTCAAGCGGCACTGCCGAAAACTGTTACACATTTTCCGGCAGCGGTACGGTGTGGACGCTGTCAAACAGCAGTTATACAGTGACGACGGCCAATGGAAATACGGCATCTGTTTCGGAAAACAGTTCGCTTATTGACGCTCTTAACAGTTGGGTAGACAAGGTGCCTTATTACATGTGGACGCTGGCAGGCAGCGCTACCGGCTATCCCATTCTTGGTGCGCTGTACAATCCAATTAGCGGTACAGTAACAATAGCTGTTACAAATGGTTCTGGTGACACTTCCGACCAAATTTGTATCGATGCGATACTGACCGCTACGCCGGATACGACACCAAGCACCAATCTTTCTTATCAATGGCAGGTGTCGGCGAATGGTTCTTCAGGTTGGATAAACACCACTGGTTCGGGAAATAGCACCAGCGCATATACGGTTGGTAGCTCGGATGCCGGAAAATATCTGCGGGTAAAGGTGGCGTCAGGCGATGCCGCCAGCGCGGTTTATTCCGAAGCTATACAGGTGCCCGGTAATTCTTCGGATGATGGTTGGTCCTCCAATTCGACACCAACGCTTGACGGCACGGCGGTCTATGTCAACGGCAAGAGCTACACGGCAGGGGAGACGAAACATGGTACGAATGAAGCTGGGCAGACGCAAACAACTGTAACGGTTGATACGGACAGGCTTCAGCAAATACTAGAATCTCAAGGTGCCGATGCAACCGTCAAAGTCTCTATCACGACGGGCAGTGCTGTATCCTCCGGTGTGCTCACAGGCCAGATGGTAAAAAACATGGAAGAAAAGTCGGCAACGCTGGTGGTTGAGACTGGTTCGGCAAATTACACGCTGCCGGCAGAACAAATAGACATTGATTATATCGCAGAGCAATTCGGCGAGGATGTGGAATTGTCGGATATTGAAGTTGAGGTCACCATCTCCGATCCAGATGACGATACGGTGACGATCATGGAAAACTCGGCGGAGGAAGCTGGGTTTACTCTTGTGGTTCAACCGGTAGAATTCACAGTAAGTTGCACCTATAACGGAGAAACGTTCGAGGTAACAAGCTACAAAGCCTATGTTGAGCGTACGATCAACATACCCGATGACGTCGATCCGAATAAAATCACAACGGCAGTGGTTGTTGAAGTCGATGGAAGCGTTCGCCATGTCCCGACGCAGATAATAATGGTTGACGACGAATATTATGCGGTAATACGCAGTCTTACAAACAGCGTCTATACGCTTATAAATAAATCCGTAAACTTCATGGATATCGCTGGACACTGGGCACTGGCAGCGATCAACGATATCGGTTCGAGACTGATCGTCACCGGTTATGAAAACGGCAACTTCAATCCTGATAACAGCATT
Source organism: Oscillospiraceae bacterium (assembly GCA_034927185.1). GTDB lineage: Bacteria > Bacillota > Clostridia > Oscillospirales > Oscillospiraceae > UBA2658. The sequence goes on from JAYFQM010000014.1 coordinate 8,257, forward strand.
ACCCGCGCAGAGTTTGCAACCATCATAGTCAAAACGCTAGGCTTGGAGCCAGGTACGGAGACAAGCGGCTTCAGCGATGTGAGCGGAAGCGACTGGTATTGCGGATATGTTGAAGCAGCCTCGAATTACGGGCTCATTACAGGCTATCCAGATGGCTCGTTCGGCCCAAACGACACGATAACAAGAGAGCAAGCCGCAACTATTATCGCCCGGGCGATGGTACTGACGAATTTTGACTCGGGTCTAACCAATGACGAGATAAGCGAACTGCTAGGTGCCTTCACCGATAGTGCATCCATCTCGAGCTATGCGGAATCCGGCATCGCGGCCTGCCTTAAAACCGGGATAATCATCGGAAAAAGCAATACAACGATTTCGCCGAGCGCTGATATTACCCGAGCTGAAGTCGCGGCTATGATTCAGCGGCTGCTGCAAAAATCGGAACTGATATAACCTAAGCCTAGCATGCAATTATCAGGGGTTGCCATAACTAAAGGCTTCCCCTGATTTTGCTTGCTTTATATAAGGTTAGAAATTCTACTCTGTTTCATGTCAATACTCATTAAAGTACATGTCAAGACTAAGGGCAAGTCTTTCATTGCGGCTACTAGGCGTTATAAGCGTTTTCCAGCGCGTTCGAAAGGACCTGCACGCCAATGTACATATCGTCTGCCGGCAGGCGGCCGGAAATCTGTACCTAAACTGAAAGGGAGCGGCGGATATCTGGGCCCCCTGGACCCTCAGAAGAGTTGTTCCGCTGCTTGTCCATCCCCGAAATGAAGTATAAAAATGGATTTTGGCATGACATCCATTTGAAGGATTAAAAATAATTTAGTTGGGCTACCATCTGGCGTAAATCATTAGACGAAGAAGCCAGATTCTCAGACATTTTTATGATTGTTTGCGAAGTCTGCGCCTGCTGTTCGGAAAGAACGGCAATTTCTTCACTGCTAGAGGCGGTTTCCTCAGTTGCTGAAGATATATCAGTTATGTCCCTGACAACGTTGTCAGTGCAAGACAGCATTTCCTGAACCAAAGAGGCCGTTTCATGTACAGAACCATAAATACTGTCAGCTCCGGTATTAATTTGAGCAAATTGTTCCTGAATTTTAAAAACTGAATTTTCCAACAGATTGTTGATCTTATCAGAAATCAGAATTTTTTCGTTTGTCCAGGCCGTATTTACCTGTATATCCTTTATCAAATCAGAAATGTTTTCGGCGGCATCAGCTGATTGAATGGCGAGATTGCGTATTTCATCCGCAACAACCGCAAAGCTGCGTCCGGCTTCCCCGGCACGTGCCGCTTCAATAGCAGCGTTTAATGCAAGCAGTTTTGTCTTGCTGGCTATTTGAGAAATTATTATTATTATTTCTTCAATCTCAATGGATTTCTTACTTAAGATGCCGATGGCCTCATTTACTGAAACCTGCGCATCCTTGCTGTCATTAGTATAGCTAACCTGATTTTGTATCAGATCATGACCCTTTTCTACAATGTCTTTGAATTCCAAGGAGCACATATTGACACTATCCATATTGCTTGCAACACTAGTCAGCGACATGGCCATTTTGCTTACAAGCATAGTGGTGTTGCTTGCATATGAAGCAGTATTCGTGGCAGCTTGAGTCAGACTTTCAATTTGACTTTTAACCTGTTCAGAAGCTGAGCTTGACTCGCTTGCAGAAATATGAAGCTTTTCCGAAGAGAAGGCAAGCTGATCCGCTTTTTTAACAACTCCTCGTGACATCTCGCTTAAATCATTCACCTGCGCTATAGTTTTTCTGAGAAGCTCAGCAGACACTCTGGCTACGATTACTGAAGCTATGCCAAATAGTAAAAAGCATATGTATCGTGCGATTAAGGCACCTTCGACATTCCCATACGGAAAGGATGAGGGCTCCAGTATTAGCATCAGCGAGTGGGCGGCTACTACGGCAAAGAAAGCGTATACGGAGACCCTGATATCGAAATAAAGAAGCGACAGCCCCATGACCAAGTATAAATTCGCATACATATCTTTTGCTCCCGGAAAGAAAACATCAAACAGGAACATGGTGCCAGCAGTGACGGTAACACTTATGTATTTGCTGAAATTCCTTTCACCGTAATGTTTGCAGACAAACCCGTCAATAATGAACAGTACGGCGGCAAGGCCCGCCTCTTTACCCATAGACAGAAACGATACGCCTTCACTGGCGCTGCCTGTCAGAATATCGACAGCGGTACTTATATTAGCGATTATGATAATAATCAGCGTACCAAAAAAGAGTCTTTTATTGCTTTTCTTTGTGTTTTCAGCCATAACGGTATTCATTCTGTTCACCAAAATTCTTTATTTTTATAAGAATTGCATTTGGAGGAGCCGAGTTGTCAGCTCCTCCAAATCATTATTGCTAAATATCCAGATCGTTAAGATAGCCCATGGCAAAAGCCTGCTTAGTAAGCTCCTCTCTGAAGTCCGGGTGGGCTATAGCGATGAGACCCTTGGCTCTCTCTTTGAAAGTGGCTCCCTGTAAATCGGCAATCCCGTATTCGGTGACGATGTAATGTGTATCCATCCTCATGCAGCTGACCGTCGGATAAGCACCCAGGGTCGGAACAATGTTAGAAACAATCTTAATCTCGCCGGTTTCCTTGTTCTTGACGGAGGAAGTGGAGTGCAGACAGAGGAAAGACCGTCCGCCATTTGACATCTGAGCAGCCTGGCACAGCTCGAGCTGTCCGCCTGTTCCGCTGATCTGATCCAGACCTATGCTCTCCGACGATGCCTGGCCTGAGAAGTCTACCATCAGAGTGGAATTTATCGAGACAAAGTTATCAATTTTGGAGACGACACGGACATCGTTTGTATAGTCGCCGCAGAGACATTGAAATGCCGGGTTGTCGTCAATATAATCATAGAGTTCCTGATTGCCGCAGACAAAACAGGCGACTGTTTTGCCCCTATGCAAATTTTTTTTGCTGTTGTTGGCTGCTCCGCATTTAATCAGTTCACAGAGACCGCTAGTCATCATTTCGGTGTGGATGCCCAGATCTTTTTTATCAATCAGCTTATGGCAAATCATGTTTGGAAGCGCTCCAATACCGACCTGAATGCAGTCGCCATCATATACTTTCTGGGCGATAAACTCGCCGATTTTCTCATCTACCTCTGTTGCGGGTTCGTCAGGCAACTGAGGAGCAGGATAGTCTACCTCGAGCACATAGTCGGCCTCACTCAGAGAAATCTGTGTATCGCCCATGGTCCTCGGAAAATTGGGATTCATTTCAAAAACAAGCACTTTTGCTTGCTCGGCATAGACAGGGGAGTGCATACAGTCAAAGGAAAACGACACATAGCCATGCTCGTCCGGCATGGAAGTAGCTATGACATACATGTCAACCTTACCCTCCAAATGGTTGACCCTCTTCCACCCGTGGGTCATTGCCGAGGGGGTAAAGGTCAGGTTTGCACCGCCCTTAAGCGCCATCCTCAGCGCGAGTGTCTGGTAAAAAGATAAAATTCTGAAGTTGTTGCGATACTGAGGTTTCATGAATTCGGAATAATAGGGAGTGACGGCGCACACAAAAGCGACATTTCTCACACCCCTTGCCGCAGCCTTATGCAAATTATCCATGAATAGCTTTGGGGCACAGAATCCGAAGCCAGTGAAAATGTTCATGTCGGTTTTTACCATATCTATCAACTGATCTGCGCTAATTAGTTTTTCTTTATAGTCGTACATAAATATTCATCCCTTTTTTAAAATTTACTCGCTGCACATTGCTCAAGTTACATCGCGGTTCTGATAAGTCTGGTGATTGCTGATACAGAGACAGTCAAATTCATCGAGCGGAATGCTGTTGTTTTCTTCATCAGCGTAGTACGGCTGCTGAAGGTCGTTAATAACGGCGATTTTAATACCCTTACATTTGCTGAAATATGGTGATGTCGCCCCGCCGGTGGCGCCGAGATTGCAGTAATTGTTTTTAGGGGGGCAGACCTCAATAACCATGATGTTAATTTTGAAAGCCCTAAAGATTGTTTCGGCATAGGGACCGTCGGGCTTCAAAACGTATTCGATTTTATTTGTTGCAAATGAGGGGCAAGGGAGTGGCAATGATTCATAGAGCGATATTATACGAAATGTACGTGTGTATTTAGGGTCGGTAAGCAGTTTGGTGTAGCTTAGAAAGGTTTCTCCGATAATGGTCACATTTTGAAGCTCTTTATGGCGATCGGCCAACTTGTCCAGAAAAGGTGTGGAAATACTTAGTCCGCTGCCTACCCATATCGTGTCTCCGGATTTGATCAGCGCAGCGGCATTTTCGAGGGAAATTATCTGACGCCCAGTTTTTTTGTTGAACATAAGACCACCTTTTAATGATACTCATATGAATGACAGAAGCTTCCGGACGGATAAGGGTGACACGGACAAATTATAATTTGACGACTGTTTCGAGATATTCCGCGATGGTACTCTGTATTTCCTCCGGAGATTTGTAGCGGCCGTCTATGCAGTCAACGTCAATCTGCAGAGTGGGCAGGCCGTAATTATCAAAAATGTAATCGGAGAGAATTTTGGTCGAAGCCCATGTGTGCCTGCAGCCGACGTGTCCGAAGAATACCGAGGTGTTTATGTTGAAATTATCCATAAGATATTTGATTCTGTCGATGTAATACTCGACAGGCCCTGCCGCACCGTGTATCATTGGGAAGTCCATCATCTTTCTGGCCATAACCCTGAAGCAATCTTCCTTATCGTCCATATGCTCATAGAAGTCCCCGCGGAAATGACCCAGGACATCCATTACGCATACGGCGTTGCAGTTCTGCTCTAGCCAGGCGTATGTTTTTACGTTCGTCCAGTGCATATTCTGATGGAAAAGCATGCGGTATTTTTCGTCCGGACAAGCTCCCATACCGAGATCAATCATCATTTGAGCAGAGTCATACTCATGCTGGAGGAATTCAACCATCGCAGGATCCGGCGACTGAGCGCTCATGGCGGAGTTGGCGATCAGAAGACGGCCGGGCAGCGGACAGGGAGTGTGCCGTCTCTGGTTTGCGCATTTAATAAGCAGATCGTATGTTTTGTTTGAAATCTCCATACGGTACTTGAGCTTATCCCAATCGAGTTTAGTACCCGTGAATTCCTCCATGAAACCGATGAATTCTTTTGTCTGTCTGACAAGGTAATCCACTCCGCGCTCGTCCCTGCGGAACGGCATATCGACATTGAAGGTCGGTTTGTCCAGGATTTTCTGCATGTTGGGATATGCGATTCTTGAAGAGTCACAAGGAACTGTCGAGTAGACAAAAGCGTCCGGCTCAATACCGTACTGACCTGCTAGCAGGGTGCCCAGTTCAATTTTGTCCAGAGCGCACATGCTCTGGTTAGTCACGCCTTCGCAGAGATCGATGTATTTGGATGTGAGATCCTTGTTTGCCGCCAAACTCAGAGGAAGCTGGTCGAGATAGTAGGGCTGGCAGTCAAATGCATAAATAATATCAAGAGGAACAGGTCCGCCGAACATTATGAGCTTTTTTCCGTTTTTCTTCGCGTCGCGGATCGGATACCATGTCGCTTTCTGTATCTCGAATGTCCAGAGACTGTCGGGATCCTTTTCAAGACAGCGGTTATATTTGCTCTCGACCGTATCGCAGAT
>JAYFQM010000095.1:0-8842 GCA_034927185.1 Oscillospiraceae bacterium
GGACGGAGCTATATACATTAATGATTTTAGATGGATTGACTTGGGTTGAGTTTCAGCTTCATGCTAGGAGCAAATGAAACCATACACGTTACTTTTAAATCCAATAGGGGTTCTTGAAACCAAATGTTTTTTCAAAAACTGAGCGATAATTGTTGGACAAACGCCATTTCGTTTTCTTGGAGTTGTGAATTAATTCAATTCAGATTTGAAGGAGGTGAGGCCCTCCATAGACGAGAACACTGGCACTTCAAATCAGCGAGGAGCTCTTTGTGAGAATTAAGAATCACGTAGAAAAAAACCCGAACCTCACTCAAAAGGCATTCATCACGGAGCTTATATCTAAGGCGCTTGATGAACTCGAAGAATAAGAATGAGTGCAAGAATAAGCTCCGCTAGCATTAAAACAGCTAAATTCACTCTAAGGGAAGACGCTTCCTAAAGGCTGTAAGCGGTAAAACAAATTGAGCCGAAAATGGCCACGAGAAGTGAACCAAAAATGGCCACGAATCGAGCCACCCTGAGAAAAGATAGCGTACATCCGAACGCATGTTAAAATAGATGCGGGAGGTGTGAGCAGAAATGAAGGGATGGCAAATGTATAGTGAAATTCAAGCACTAAGAGAAAAGGGCTTTAGTATCCGACAGGTATCACACATGCTGAGGGTAAGCCGAAATACCGCAAGGAAATACTGGGATATGCCGCCTGATGAATACGCAGCTACACTGACCTCTGTAAATAAGCTGTCTGCGCTGGCAGCATATGAGCCGCCGGTTTTGCACTGGCTTGAAAGCTACCCCAGCATGTCGGCAGCTCAGGTCGGGGATTGGCTGTATGAAAAATATAAAATTGACGCCGCCGACCGAACGGTAAGACGTTTTGTGGCAGAGTTGCGTGAAAAGCACGGCATAACAAAAGCGGAAGCGCCACGGCGTGAATACGAGGCCGTGGATGAATTGCCAATGGGTTTTCAGCTACAGATGGATTTCGGGGTAAAAACCGTACGTAGCGCATACGGAAGCAGATACGTGAAGCTATACGTCGCAGCATTTTCTCTGAGCTGCTCCCGGTATAAATGGGGCATATTTCAGGATAGGCCTTTCACATCAGGAAACCTCGTACAGGCCCTGTACGGCTGCTTTGAGTATATGGGCGGGATGCCGCGCCAGATTGTTTATGACCAGGACAGCATACTTGTTGTCAGCGAAAACAACGGCGACATCATACATACCCATGCATTTGCTACCTTCCTGCAGGAAACCCACATTCCAACAATGGTATGCCGGAAATCAGATCCGGAAACGAAGGGCAAAATTGAAGCTGTAGTCCGGTTCATAAAGGGCAACTTTATGGAAAACCGTCTGTTTATGACGCTGGACATATGGAATCAAGCTTTTGATGAGTGGCTGGAACGCACAGGAAACGGCCATATACACGGGACTACAAAACGCAAGCCCTGCGAGCTGTTCGCCGAGGAACAGAAATACCTACTGCCTTTGTTTGGGCCCCCGCCCCAGAAAAGAGATAACATCCTGTCCCGCACCGTCCGGAAGGACAACACGATTATGTTCTGTTCAAACCGGTATTCGCTTCCGCTGGATACTTTCAACACGCACAAAACAGTAAATGTGAAAGTAGCGGATGAGCGTTTGAAAATATATACCGGAACCAGCGACCTTTTGGCGGAGCACCCCTTGTGTCACGAAAAAGGTAGGCTCATAAAATCCGACTCGCATCGACATGAAAGGGACAAGAAGATTCAGGAGCGCCTTGAAAAAACGGTGTCTCTGCTTGGTGAAGAGTTTAGGGAATATTTCACCGTCCTATGTGTTGCGAAACCGCGGTATGTGAAAGAACAGTTGGCTCTGACAGTTAAAACATGTGAAAGCTATGGGCGTGAGACTACGTTGAAAGCCATCACTTTCTGCACGGAGCAGGAGCTATGGAACGCCTCGGATTTGGCCAATGCCGCGGCTGCATTATTCGAGAGAACGCCATCGCCAACGGCTGCTCGATTGCCTGTTAACGATGAAAAATACCATATCAGTGTGCAGGTTAGACCGCTCTCGGTTTACACGGAAGCGGCAATGGAGGTGAGATGATGAACACATTCATCTCCGAACTCGATGCTATGTGTACAGCGCTCAGACTGGATGCAGTAAAGCCGGCAGATTTTCTTCAAGATTTGCCGGACAACCTATCTCCAATGGAAATCATCACGCGGTTTCTGGAAATGCAGCAGAACCATAAGCGGGAACAGGCCTCGACCGCGCGTATTGCCAAGGCAAGATTTCCCCGCGTGAAAACATTTGATGAATACGATTTTACTCTTCAAAGCGGGGTTACCGCCGACCAGATGAAACGCCTTTGCGATTTCCTATGGCTTGAGCAAGCATTTAATGTCGTGTTTCTAGGTGCGCCCGGTGTTGGCAAGACCCATCTCGCTACTGCCTTGGGCGTATCAGCTGCCAAAGCCGGTTATCATGTGGCCTTTGTAACACTGGAAGCTCTAATACGATTACTCAAGACAGCTGAAATCTCAGCCGCCAGCAAACGCCGAATGACCGCAATTAATCGTGCTTCGCTTGTAATTCTGGACGAAATCGGCTTTATGCCGGTCTCGAAAGCAGAAGCCAATCTGTTTTTCTCGTTTGTATCGAACTGCTATGAAAGCAAATCGCTTGTACTTACCTCCAACAAGGGCTTTGACGACTGGGCAGACTTCTTAGGAGACCCTGTTATAGCCACCGCAATCCTTGACAGGCTGATTTTTAAATGTGAGATTTTTAATCTCACGGGCGACGGCTACAGAGTTAAACACCGCCAACATATCCTCTGACAGTTATTCAACGATAAGGGTGGCTCAATTTATCTGGCCGTTTTTGGCTCAAATCTCTTGACCGATTACAAAGGCAGCAAATATCAAAAGCATCTTTATAAGGTGACTAAATTCCAGAGGGTATATCGTGAAAACGATATGCCTTTTTACTTTGAAATACGAGGAGGTGATCGCTTTTGTTTATATGGGACTTTTTGCTTGGTGATGTGATGGACCAATTCATCGACTGGTGCTACAGCCAAATCGTAGGCTTTCTGGGCAGTTTCTTTTCTCAGATGGGCAATATGGGCGTGGAGCTTTTTGAAATGGGCTGGGTGAAGTCAATCGTTTTGTTCTTTTCCTATCTCGCGTGGTCGCTATTTGTGACAGGGCTTGTTGTGTCTGCATTCGAAACAGGCATGGAATATCAGTCCGGCAGAGGAAGTGTCAAGGATGCCTTGCTTAATGCTCTAAAGGGTTTTCTGGCGGTTTCCCTTTTTACCCTTGTACCTGTTGAGCTTTTTAAGCTCTCTGTCAGTTTACAGGCGAGCATGACGGCAGGAATTACCGGCTATGGCACTGACTTCGGAGCTGTCGCCAACACCATACTTAGGGAAAGCGCGGAAAGTGGCTTCGGCGGCATAACCGGTGTTACGAACCCGCTATTGATGCTCTTCCTCATCGTGATGATGGGATATTCCGTCATTAAGGTGTTTTTCGCAAACCTCAAGCGTGGCGGTATTTTGCTTATACAAATTTCTGTGGGCAGCTTATATATGTTCAGCGTACCCCGCGGTTATACGGACGGATTTTACCAATGGTGCAAGCAGGTCATTGGGCTATGCCTGACCACATTTTTGCAGGCAACAATTTTAACTGCAGGACTAATGGTCATTCGAGATCACGCACTTTTGGGTCTTGGGCTAATGCTCTCAGCCGGCGAGGTACCGAGAATTTGCGGTGCGTTTGGGTTGGACACCTCAACCAAAGCAAATGTTATGTCAGCAATTTATACAGCGCAGGCAGCAGTCAATACTACTCGAACTGTAGTGCAGACCGTGGCACCGAAATAAAGTGGGCGCATAAATGATGGCGATAAGAAGGCTTTTTACGATATTCGAGAAATCCTACTTGTGAGGAGTGCCTACTTGTTGTTAAACGTGAATACGAAAGCGAGGAATATATATAAAATGTATATCTATCCCGACAACCTGAAAGCGAAGGCAGCTCTTTGGCTGTGGCAGCTGCGTGACGTTGCCGTTTTTGGCATTGGACTTTTACTCTCCGTCTTTGCATTGGCTCAGCTGGGAACGCTTGTTCCCTTTGTTATCACCGCGGTCTATGGCTTTCTTTCAATCCGTTTTTCAGACACCAGTATTTTGGATTTTATCCGATATGCGGTGGCTTTTTTTATATCCAAACAGCAATATTACGAATGGACATGCTGAGTCTTAACCGAATTCAACTACAAAGGAAGCTGTGAAAAATGAAAATTAAAAAAGGCAACAACCCCACCAAAGCTCTTGTTGGCGTTGGTGAAATTACGCCATACAGCATAAAAAGAGCGGAGGACGAGCTTGTATACTTTCTCGTGAAGCCAACAAACATCTCTGTTCTTTCCGAAAGCAGTGTGGCTGGGAAAATTAATGCTCTCGCCAATGTGCTGAAAAGCATGGCAGAGCTTGAAATTCTGTGTCTTAGTTCCAAAGAAAACTTTGATGCCAACAAAGATTATCTCAAAAGTCGAATGGAGGAGGAAGAAAACCCCGTGGTACGAAAGCTCTTGGAACAAGATCTCAAGAGCCTCGACAAAATGCAAATTCAGATGGCAACGGCAAGGGAATTTATATTTGTTCTTCGTCTCAATAACGAAAAGGACAGCAATATTTATGCATACCTTTCCAATGTAGAAAAAAGCATAAAAGAGCAGGGCTTCACGGTAAGACGAGCCACCAAAGACGACTATATGAGAATTCTCTCTGTCTATTTCGAGCAAAATGTCACAAGCGATTTTTTGCAGGATTACGATGGGGAGAAGTGGATAGATGATTCAAACTGCCACTTATGTTGATTTGGTTGCTGATGCTATACTCGCAGTGGCAACAGCAGATTACTCAATACAATACGATATAAGAAATATGTCAAGGGTAGGTTTCCGGGATATGTAAACAGACAGATGCACTGTTTTTGCCAGTACATCTGTCTTTTCTTTGTTACAAATATTTCTGTATTACTTTTTTGAATTCCTCAACTGGAAAGAAACCTTCCGCTTTATACTACCTTACCACGCCGGAAACGATATATTTTTCAGCATCAGATATCACCGTATCTACCGTGAACCATTGTCCCATCAGAGATGCAAGTTCAATTTCGTGCATAAGACCCACAGAAACCTTGCTCGCGCTGTCATGGTGGTGTGCGTCAATCTTTGCGCGGCTCATACCATGGGCTACGGTAAGGCGGCCCCCCGGTACGAGATATCTTGCAAGATATGCAAGAAGTTTTGACGGTTCAGGGAAGTGTGGAAACGCATTATATATCATAACACAGTCGAATTTTTCATCAAATTCCAATTCCTGAACGTCGGCACATATAACCTTAACACGCGCATCATCATGTTTTTCGGCTGCAATTTTTGCCATCTCTGGTGAGATATCTACGCCTACGACACATTTTACGCTTCGATCCAGATAGTCCGGGAAAAGAACTCCCGTACCGCAAGCGACATCCAGCACCCGTTTTCCGGCAGAGACACCTCCGCAGTCGAGTATGACGTTTATTATTCCATCGCTGTGGATCATTTCCGCGTCCCAAGACGGGGCAAGTGTATCGAAAAAATTAATGACGTCTGAGCGCTCCATAATACTTGTCTCCACTTCTTTATGCTGTATTCTTTATGTATCTTACCAGTAGATAAACTGTGCGATCTTAACCAAAGAAGGTTGCAGTGTCTATCTTCTGGTATCCGCCGAAGCTGGAGGGGGATGCGAAAACATCTTTTGCAAGCTCCTTGCCAAGGAACGCCTTCGTAATTTCATTGGTTTTTTCGGTCATGTCGATATCTTTAAACAGATCGGGGTAGGCGGTCTTTGCTACAAACCAAGTGTTTATTAGGGCTATTTCATAGTTTGTGTAGTAGACGTTATAGGGCATCTGGAGATACACTTCGCCATCCTGCCATGCCTTGCAGGAGTCAAACATCGTTTTGTCTTCCTGATAGAGAGGAATGATGTTTTTTACTGCAGCAGCATCCATAATTATAATGTCCATATCTTTGCCGAGAGCAACAAACTTCTCTTTTTCAATTGCCTGAATGCCGTCTTTTTCAAGATCGGTAACGACATTCCTGACATTCGCAATATTGAAAGAAATATAGTTCTGCGCAGTCATCAGATGGTTTGTCGTACCCCAGTTGCCAAGACCGCAGATATAAACGCCGGGTTTATCCGCATCGGCAACTTCGGACGTTCTGCTGGAAATTTCAGCTGCTTCTGCCTCAACAAAGGAAACAAGAGTATTAGCTTTCTCTTCATTACCAAAAATCGTGCCCAACATGGTCATGGTATCTTTAAATGCATCATCAAATACGCCGTTGGGACCAGCTTTCAGAGTAATAACTGGGACACCAAGCTGCTCCTGAAGAGCGTCTTCTTTTTCTACGTCCTCATACTCGGAAATAACAATATCCGGTTTGCAGGAAAGGATTTTCTCGGCTTCAGCAGCCTGCGCATTGGGGCCGCCAACACCGCAGGAATCCAGAGTTGAAAATACGTCGCCGAATGCGATCATATAAGGCCGCGCCACAGAATCAAACATCTTCGGCCGCTCCGCCAGGGTGGTGTTGTCAATATCCTCTACGCCGCACAGCAGATTAACATCGCCGATATAGCTGTACATTCTGAGCGCACCGGCTCCGATGCAGACGACTCTTTTGTAGCTGCTTGGAGTTACGGTTACTTCCCTTCCGATCATGTCGGTGATAGTGATTTCTGCAGATTCTGCAGGCGAATTCACAGGCGAAATTTCAGGTGAACTCGCAACCTGGCTTGAGCTTCCGCAGGCACAGAGAGACGCAATCATCATGATTGCCAGCAAAAGGGGCAACAGTTTCTTACTTTTCACTTTGGTTTCCTCCAATAATAATTTTTTGATTTTCTATATCAACAATTCTGACATTGATATCAAAAACGTCTTTAATTACTTCTTCGTTAATGCAGTCTTTCCCTCCGGAATATTTAATCATACCGTCCTTTATGAAGAAAAATCTGTCACCGAAATACATTGCCTGATTCAAGTCGTGCAGCGAGCTTAAAATGCCGATACCTTTATCTCGCGACAACTTTTTTGCTTCCTCAATAATCAGATGTTCATTGGCAATGTCAAGATTCCCAGTAGGCTCGTCAAAAATAAGTAGCTTGGGTTCCTGAGCCATAGCTCGTGCAATTGCTATTTTTTGTCGCTCGCCGCCAGAAAGTTCTTCAACGTTTCTAGAGGCGAATGCTTCAAGCTGCATATCGCAAATGATTTTCTCTACCGCAGCATAGTCGTTTTTATCGGCCTTCAATCCAAAATATGATACCCTGCCCATCAGGATGGAGTTGAAAACGCTGAGATCGCCGAAGCGAATGTCCTGAGGAACATAGGCAATTCGCCTGGCTCGTTTTCTTCTTGGCATTTTTAAAAGTTCTTCACCGTTAAATTGGATAGAGCCGCTGTCAGGCGCATTGATTCCCAATATGTTTTTGAATAAAGTAGTCTTTCCCGAGCCGTTCTTTCCAAGTAAAATCCCTATTTCTCCATCCCTTAGGTTCAGACTTGCATCATTAAGAACAGGAGATGAGCGCTTGCTGTATCGGAAAGATAGCTTATCAATATTTAGCATCGACCGCTCTCCTTCTTCGAAAAAATTATAGCGATAAAGAAAGGCGCACCGAGCAACGAGGTAATTGCGCCTACAGGTAGCGCAGAACCATTGCCCATGCTTCTTGATAGAGTATCGGCAATAATCAGCAGCAAACTACCGCTCACGGCTGACACGGGAATAGAAACTCTGTGATCCTGTCCCAGCAGCCTCTTTGTTACATGAGGGCAAATGATTCCCACAAATCCTATAACGCCCAGAAAGGAGACGCACACTGCTGTTATTACCGACGCAAGCAGCATAGAAGAAAAGCGAAGCAGATCAACATTCACGCCCATGCTCTTCGCGGTGGCCTCACCGCTGAGCAGGGCGTTATATTTCCATGACATCAGCATGAAAAAGACCAGCCCTAATAACACGGCCGTCAGCATGATAGCATCAGTCCTATAAGTCGCTCTGCCCAAGTCACCAAAATTCCATATTATAGCGGCGGATATGCCCACATCGGTCGCATAAAATTGCAAAACTGTTGTTAACGCCGTCCAGACAGAACCTATAGCAATTCCGGCCAGCACAACAACATTGGGTGAAAATGCGCGGATTTTACAGAGGCCTAATATAAGCAAAATGGACATTGTGGAAAAAATAAAAGCCATTACGCTCGTTGCATAAGGATTTGCTCCGACTGCAAAATTTGCAACGTTATTTCCGGTTGATAGAAAACCACCCGCAAAAGCTATAATTGAGAGGTTTGCCCCGAAAACCGCCGCATTGGAAACCCCAAGAGTAGATGGCGATGCCATGGAATTGTTCAGAGTCGTCTGCATAACTAAACCTGAAACAGATAATCCCGCGCCGGCAATAATTGCCGCTAATACGCGAGGGATTCGGATGCCCCATATAATTCGTATATTTGAAGGGTCACCATCTTTTATAAGAGCTGCTATGCAATCAGATATTGACATATGTGAAGAGCCAACAAAAAGGCAGATAAATGACATCAAAACAGCGGCAACTATAAAAACAATAATTACCATAGTGTTTTTTCTGTTCTTGTTGCTGACTCTGTTTGTAGTCCTCATATTGATGTATGTAACCTCTAATTTACTATTTTTGTCACAATCCATCATATTATAGCATCAAGCAATTGGTCGAGTAAGCCCCC
>JAYFQM010000062.1:0-17311 GCA_034927185.1 Oscillospiraceae bacterium
CCTTGGAGTCCGCTCCCGTTTTAGTTGCACCGCAAAATACTTAAAACGTCATAATTCTGCAAAACCGGCTGGTAAACCCCTATTGATTGTGCTAAACTGGGCAGGTCAACGATTACTAAGCCGGAGGTCTGTCATGAGCAATCTTAAAATCACAGCCCTGATAGAAAACAAAGCGCCGGATGGGCTCAGTTCCGAACACGGGCTCAGCCTTCTCGCTGAATACGGCGGCAAAGTCTATCTGCTCGATACGGGCGCGTCGGACGCCTTTGCCTCGAACGCGCTGAAGCTTGGGATTGACCTTGCAAAGGTCGATGTCTCGGTTCTGTCTCATGCGCATTACGACCATTCGGGCGGATATAACGCTTTCTTCGGCATAAATAGTTCCGCAAAAACGTATCTGCGCGTGACCTCGCGAGAACGCTGCTATATGAAACTCGGTCCGTTCAGAAAATATGTCGGCATACCGGACGGGCTGCTGGACGGATATGCCGGCAGATTCGAATTTGTTTCGCAAGACATGGAAATATCAAAAGGCGTATGGCTCATCGGACACAGCACCCCCGGCCTAGAAGAAAGAGGCCGCCGCGCTCACCTGTATCGAAAATCCGCTGACGGATTGGTTCCAGACGATTTTACGCATGAGCAAAGCCTTGTTTTTGAAACCGAAGGCGGACTTGTGATTCTTAACAGCTGCTGCCACGGCGGTGCGGATAACATCGTATCCGAAGTGAAAAAGGCCCTTCCGGGTCACGAAATCGCGGTGATCATCGGCGGTTTTCATCTTATGGGCGTAAGCGGTCCCAAAACGCTTGGCGTAAAGCCGTACGAGGTCGAAGAACTTGGGCGCAGGCTCAGCGGGCTGGGCGTAAATCACACATACGTCTGCCACTGTACCGGCGACCCGGCAGTGCAAATACTCAAGCGCACAATGGGAGAAAATGTTTCTTACCTGAGTACGGGCACAGTTTTGCAATTCTGAGAGGTTATATTATGCCGCTATCCGAAAAAACAGTTGATTTCCTTTTTGAAAACCGCGTCGTTGACAGCAAAGTCTGGTTCAATGAGCATCGCTCCGAGTATGAAAGCCTTGTTCTTGAGCCCATGCGTGAGCTGGTAACTCTGCTTAGGCCCGCCATGCTGTCCATCGACCCTCTTCTGATCTGTGAGCCAAAGGTCGGGCGATCCATTTCCCGAATCTACCGGGATACACGCTTTTCAAGGGACAAATCCACCTTCCGAGACGTTATGTGGTGCGTGTTCATCCGGGACAAAAAGCTCTACGACGGTCTGCCGGGGTTCTGGTTTGAGTTCTCGCCCAGAGGCTTTCGCTACGGCTGTGGCTACTATCAGGCGAGCGCCGATTCGATGGAAGCGATTCGCTCGCTAATACTGAACGATGACAGCTCCTTCAAAGCTGCGCAGGTTGCGTTCAAAAAACAGTCTGTTTTCTATATGGAGGACACAAAATATAAGCGCAGCCGCTACCCCGATCAACCTGAGGATAAGCGGGAATGGCTCGATCAGAAGAGCCTCTGCTTCATTGCGGACAGCACGGACTCCGATATGCTGTTTTCCGACGGACTTGCGGATAAGCTTGCCCGGGATTTCACTCTGCTCGTACCAATGTACGAGTTCATGATGAACGCCGAAGCCCGCGTCATAAAGATTTAGGGTGCCGAATTTCAAACTGTACGTCACATCCTTTATATTAGCAGCTATGCGGTAATGTAATTATCCGAAGCGCCCATGCAAAAAACGCCCCGATCGCTGTTCAGTATATCATACTGTCCGGCGTTCGGGACGTTCTGAGTTTATAGAAGGCCGAAGCCTATTGTTGCTTTATGTACATGCGGAAGCTTCGGACAACCGGCAGCTTCAGTTTTATCAAAACAGATGTACGCTTGCTATGAGTCCAGCAAACACTATTGAGACCATCGACAGAAGCTTTATAAGAATATTGATTGACGGGCCGGAGGTATCCTTGAAAGGATCACCAACAGTATCGCCGACAACGGCAGCCTTGTGCTGTTCCGAGCCCTTGCCGCCATGGTTGCCCTGTTCGATGTATTTTTTGGCGTTATCCCACGCGCCGCCGGAATTCGCCATGAAGATTGCGAGTATAAAGCCGGAGACAAGTGAGCCGCAAAGCATACCGATAACGCCCGTCCCGCCGAGCAGCAGGCCGACGACTATCGGGGAAGCGATTGCGAGGAGGGTGGGAAGAATCATTTCCTTCAGGCTGGCCTTGGAGCACAGATCAACGCACCTTGCGTAATCCGCGTCGGCCTTACCTTCCATAAGTCCGGTTATCTCACGGAATTGTCTTCTGACTTCCATAACAATGGACTGAGCCGCGCGGCCGACGGCGTTCATGGTGAGCGCTGAGAAAACGAAGGGCAGGCATGCGCCGAAGATAATGCCGACAAGGACTTTCGGGTCCATAAGGGAAAGACTGTATTCCGCGCCGTTGGCATCGAGCTTTTCAACGAAGTTTGCTATGAGCGCGAGCGCCGTCAAAGCGGCCGAACCAATCGCAAATCCCTTTCCTGTTGCAGCGGTCGTATTTCCAAGAGAATCGAGAGCGTCCGTACGCTCGCGGACTTCTGCCGGAAGGTGAGCCATTTCGGCTATTCCGCCGGCGTTATCGGCCACAGGTCCGTAAGCGTCCGTCGAAAGAGTGATTCCAAGGGTCGAAAGCATACCGACAGCGGCAAGCGAGATGCCGTAAAGTCCGAGTTCGGTATTTCCGGCGTAGCCTATGGTAGAGCAGAAATATGCGGCCAAAATTGCAACGCCGACAATAATTACGGGCAGAGCGGTCGAGAGCATTCCAAGACCCACGCCGCCTATTATTATGGTTGCAGCGCCGGTTTCGGAAGCCGCCGCGAGCTTCTTCGTGGGTTTATAGGTGTCCGATGTAAAATACTCGGTGCAAAAGCCGATCAGAACACCGGCAAAAAGGCCTGCTACAATGGCTAGCCAGATGCCGTAAAACTCGATTCCGAGTATTTTCCATACAATGAAGAAGGAAATCACCGCGATGGAGATAGCTGAGAAGTTGGTACCACGGCGGAGAGCCGTCAGAAGGTGCTTCTGATCCGCGCCTTCTTTTGTATGCACCAGAAAGGTTCCTATAATGGAGCAGATAACGCCGACGGCCGCCATGATAAGCGGGATAGCAACGGCATATACACGGTCTATCGTCGGTATCTTATTGAAGGCGAGAACACCGAGGGCGCAGGTGCTGACAATAGAACCAACATATGACTCATACAGGTCGGCGCCCATACCTGCCACGTCGCCGACGTTGTCACCGACGTTGTCGGCGATAGCAGCGGGGTTGCGGGGGTCATCCTCAGGTATACCGGCTTCGACCTTTCCTACGAGGTCGGCGCCGACATCGGCGGCCTTGGTGAAGATTCCGCCGCCAACACGGGCAAAGAGCGCCATTGATGATGCGCCCATACCAAAAGTTATCATCGCTGCGGTAATTGTTTCAAGCGACTCATGGAATACGAGCTTGAGAACTGCATACCACAGTGAAATATCGAGAAGTCCTAGTCCGACGACAGTAAATCCCATGACGGAACCCGCTGAGAACGCGATACGCAGACCGCTGTTGAGCCCCTCCTGCGCGGCGGCCGCAGTGCGGCAGTTCGCGCGTGTGGCGATGCTCATGCCAATAAACCCCGACAGGCCGGAAAAGAAGCCGCCGGTGATGAAGGCAAACGGTACATACCATGTGAGCAGGTGAAAATACGCCATGCCGCAAAGAACGATGAACATACATCCGAAGAAAATGGTAACGGTTCTGTACTGGCGTCTGAGAAATGCGGAGGCGCCCGTACGAACTGCATTTGAGATTTTCTGCATCAGTTCGTTGCCCTCAGGGAAGGCAAGCACCTTTTTGCTTTGCAGTAAGACAAAGAGCAAAGCAATAATGCTTGCCGCAAGGCTTACCCAATAGAGGTTTTCCATGTAATAAATCACTCCTATTTTTTCCTCGTGTTAAACCCTTAACACGACCTTTATTCTAAACTATGAAAAGCTAGAAAGCAAATGAAAATAACGAATATTCGCCAAAATTTCTTGATTTTTTTTTTGGAATAAGCACAAATTGTATGGGATGTTTGTGATATTAAGGACGCCACAATCGTTGATTTTGACGATTTTCAATATAGCCAAACGAACGAATTATGTGGAAAAGATGAGCAGCCTTTTTATACCAGAAAACCGTAGCTATAAATGACGAGCGGTTTTATTCTTCAAAGCGAAATCAATATGGAGTCCCGCCCGTTTCTTTTACTATTTATAATAGTAAGCCGGTCTGCCGACTCATATATAGTCAGACCGGGACTCTCACCAGCCGATCGGCACTCTTTTTAAGCCACGCCTCAATTATATTGATTTCAATATCAATATAATTGATTATATTATTAATTTTTTTAATATATATATTGACATTATTAATTCTATGATGTATATATTAATTAAATAATGCGCTTGGATGGTGATACAATGAAATACAAAGCTCCGGGAAAATGTCCCGTATGCGGCGAGCGGCTTTCGATAACTAAGCTGAGCTGCCCAAAATGTTCCACAGCGATCGAGGGAGATTTTCATCCCTGCGAATTCTGCCGGCTCCCCGAGGACGACCTTGACTTTGTCAAGGTGTTTATCAAATGTCGCGGCAACATAAAGGACGTCGAAAAAGAGCTGGGGATCTCATACCCAACAGTTCGCGGAAAGCTTGACGCGGTTATAAGAGGACTCGGTTATGACGTACCTGCAAAAGAAACAATACAGGTAAACGAAATGCGTGAAGGCGCAAGAAACGAAATCCTTGATCAGCTTTCAAAGGGCGAAATCACCGCCAAAGAAGCAACCGATCGAATCAGAAATTTATAATTTTCGGAGGTGTTAGTAATGAGCGAACAATTAAAAATACTTGAAATGATAGAGAATGGGCAGATATCCGCGGCCGAGGGCATGGAACTGCTGGACGCGCTTAAAGCAGCAGGCGAGCCCGCCCGCGGGACCGGAACAGCCCTCGCCCCCGCTGTGACCCGCAATTACAAATTTCTGAAAATCAAGGTAACATCGGACAACAAGTCGGTAAATGTTAACGTAAATGTTCCTATAAGGCTGCTCACGACCATTGGGGAAATAGCCGGAAAGGTTACGTCCTATATACCTGCGGACGCAAGAGCCCAGATGGAAGCTAAGGGTGTTGACATTACAAGCATCGATTTCGGCAGGATTATCGAAGAGCTGCTGAACGGCACCCTGGACGATCCCAATATCGTCGATGTGGAAGCCTGGGACGAAGAGCACAAGACAACGATCAAGGTAAGGATATATGTCGAATAGGGGCTTGCGTATCGTATGGCTCAGGCTTCGCATTGAAAAAGGAAAACGCTTTCGCCTTTTCTTTCCGATCCCACTCGGCGTTTTTCGTGAGCTGCTGGACAATTTGCATGATTTGATGGCTCTCATTTGTGTTTTCGTGCCAAAGCGCTCTGAAAATAATCCAGGCTTTTCCGTATACGCCGTGAAAGAACTCATTTTAATGCTGATACTGTTCTTGGGCTCAATCACCGATTACGGACCATATGACCTTGTCGACGTTACCGCCGACAAGGTCAGGGCCTCCATAAAAATCAGATGACCGCAGCCGGAAGGAGAATCCATGACAAAACTGACTCTTAAATACTTATCAATCATTCTTTCAATATATATAGTTTCAATGCTGATACACACCGTGGATGTCGGGAACATTTTATCGCTGCTTGTAATGGGCCTGGTCCTTCTGCTCATCAATTTGGTATTGAAGCCGATACTTCTTCTCATTGCCCTGCCGTTTAATATTCTGACTCTTGGCCTGTTCAGCTTTGTTGTTAACGCGCTTACTATAATGCTTGCAGCCGGCCTTGTTCCCGGAATCAGCATGGGCGGATTCCTCAATTCACTGCTTGCCTCGCTTATCATCGTAATACTCAATAATCTTCTGATTGACGCATATAGGCCTTCCGGAAGGCGCGGGCATGACTAGACAACCTGCCGCAACAAACACGGAGGAGGAAATTTCCTTCTCCGTGTTTGTTAGCGCTTTATTATTCGTAGATTCTTATGTCTCAGTCTCATAGTGTCTTTGCCAGCCGCACAGTCAGTTTTCCCCATATTAATGCCAATAAGACATCTGGAGCATCCGTCCGATACTAAGAGATCATATGCCGCCGATTATATCCTGCCAGTGTTCAAGCACGACTTTGCCTATAATAGGATCATACATTTTTGAGAGATTCCTTTCTATCTCACCGTAGCAGTATTCAAAAGAATGTGCCTTTCTGTATCTTCTGGTAGATGTCATTGCATCAATCGAATCACACAAAGCAATAATCCTTGCTCCAAGCGGTATGTCTTCCCCGCCAAGTCCGTCCGGATAGCCGAGTCCATCGTACCTTTCGTGATGGTGCAGAACTATGTCCTTCATCTCGGCAAGATGGGCGGATTTGCTTAGTATATCCGCGCCTATCTGCGGATGCTTTTTAATTATTTCCCATTCCCACTCGTTGAGCTTGTCTTCCTTGTTCAAAATTGCGTCAGGTATCCCGATTTTACCGATATCATGCAGGTGGGCGGCAATATGTACTTTTTCAGCTATATCGCACGGCACATCCATGAGGCCGCATACAATCAGCGACATGTCGCTGACACGCTGTGAATGTCCCGCCGTATACGGATCCTTCGCATCCAACGCGCCTGAAATGCACTCGATAATCTCATGATAATCTATCAGCCCACTATAGAAAACACAGTTTCCCATCGTGCCGCTCCCTTCGTTTCGCGCTCATTCGCTTGCTGTTTTATCCGGTCTCCCGCAGCGTTCAGTCCGGAGCTTCACGCTTGCGCCAGTCTTCCGCAGTGACTCTCCATAATACTTGTCAGCGCGCTCAGACTGCTTGAGTGCGATCTGGCAATAATCGCATTGCAGCGCTTTGCTTCCAGCTCCGCACATTCTCTCATACCATGAGAAACGGTACTTGTGAAAACGACCAAAAGGTCCGGCGTCCCGATTTTACTTCTCAGAGCACCTTTTTCTTTGATGTACACCTTTGCCGTGCATCCGTATTTTTTGCAAGTATCCTCATACAATCTCTGCATACGGTCATTTCCACCGATTATTACTACGCTTATAGCTCACCTCTTGTACGTTTGCAGTTAGTCGTGCTTAACTCCCTGCCTTTTTTAAAGCGCTTTTCAGCGCCGCAAATCGCTTATCTTGCTAATGATAGTGTTCACTCATCGTCATTTCAGATCCTTAACCGACCTGCACATATGTTCAAGGCTCTCCCCGGACATACCCGCAAGAAGTGACAGCGTCGCTTTTTTTGATTCTTCCTGTGATACTCCGAGCTTCTGTGCCAGAAAACGGCAGATTGTGTCATGATACCCCGCGTAACGTACGGCTGCCTCACGGCCCTTTTCCGTGAGAAATACCATCCCGTATTTAGCTTTTACAACATAAGCCATTTCGCTCAGCGTACCCATCATAATATGAACCGTCGGCTTAGACAGGCTGAGGTTTTCCGCTATCTCCACACATCGTATTCCGTCCTCGTTGTCGAGCGCGTTTAATGCGAGCATGTATTTTATAATTGGTGCCGACAGCGGCTGCATTTCAAACATCGTTCTCTCCTATAAGCACCACGGGCGGTTCGCCGCCTGGATGCAAAAACAACCATTTCAGGATCCATACCGCCAACTGAGCTCAATATTTCGTCTGACCCCTCACCTTTTCCATGGTATAATGACAGCGCAAGAAAATGTCGGTCAGCGTTTGGTTAGTTTACCCTAACTACAGCCTAGTTTAATAGCTCCTTTCAGATTTGTCAATAGCTTTCCCCAAAAAGTTGCGTATTGGGTCAGAGTGTGTTAATCTGAACCAAATCACAGTTGGAGTCCGGATGAAACTGCTTTGAAAGTGGTGTTGCCTCAAAAGCCTTATACCGCTATGCCGCGGAAAACCCGGTGCTTTCGCTGATAGAATTTACCGCCGCACTTTGAACCTGACGGCGGATTTGCACTGCGCCGGCATCAGGTGAGAGCTATTTACCTGACGCGGCTTAGTGATTGCAATACAGATCGGTAAGGAGAAATATGAGCGATTTATTGAAAGTCATAGTCGGGATCATAGTCCCGCTTTTGGGAACCACCCTGGGCGCAGGTACGGTATTTTTCGTAAAGGGCGACATGAAGCCGAGTATCCAAAAGGCTCTTCTGGGCTTTGCCTCCGGCGTTATGATTGCGGCGTCGGTATGGTCGCTGCTTATTCCGGCAATCGAAATGGAGAAAGTCTCAGAAGGTATAGCGTGGCTCCCAGCCGTGGTGGGCTTCTTATTCGGCATTGGCTTTCTGCTTTTCCTCGACAGTTTTATCCCCCACCTGCATTTAAACTCCGACCGCCCCGAGGGCAGGCCGAGCAGGCTTGGAAGGTCCCTGATGCTTGTGCTCGCGGTAACTCTTCACAACATCCCGGAGGGAATGGCTGTAGGCGTTGTGCTGGCCGGCATGCTCGGCGGCGGAGAGACCGGAATCACGACTGCCTCCGCTTTTGCCCTCGCAATCGGTATTGCCATACAGAACTTTCCTGAAGGCGCCATCATCTCCATGCCTCTTGTAGGCTCCGGAATGTCGAGAGGCAAAGCCTTCCGCTATGGCTTTTTATCGGGCGTCGTGGAACCCGCGGGAGCGATTCTGACAATCGCGCTGACGGCTTTGGTCACTCCCCTGCTTCCGTATATACTATCCTTCGCGGCCGGCGCCATGATCTATGTCGTGGTAGAGGAACTCATCCCCGAAGCTCAGGCGGGAGAGCACAGCAATATCGGCACCATCGGCGTTGCGCTGGGCTTTTCGCTGATGATGATGCTGGATGTCGCGCTTGGCTGAACCGCCGCGTACAGTTCACGCGTACGGATAACCCTATAAATTTTAAATAGCTTTCATGTGAGCTAATTAACAGAAATACTATTAATAAAAAACAGTTCGGAGTTTATGGCCTCTAAATACGCAAAAAGGCACCCTGATTTTATGTACAAAATCAGGGTGCCTTTTTGTTTTCCCGGTAGACTCTTCGCTCCGGCTTATCTTCAAATAATACTAAGTCCTATTCCCTGCTGATTCAAAGCGATAATATTTCGTGCCGACGACACGCTGCTCGGCTTGAGGAAGTCCCCGATCGGCGTTGTTTTAAAGTAATTCTCAACATACTTCTGGATATCGGCAAGCTCGCTGCATTTTTCCGCGTTCTTGGGGACGCAGAAGTACAGAAAACCTCGTTCCGGCATTATCACCCTGCGGAGAAATATTTCCGGATTTGTAACTCTTGCCGCCATTGTTTGCGTAAGGGACGCAATACCGATATTTTCTGTCATCGAGTTAATAAAATTCAGATTGTTGCTTGAAGAAATAATAACTCTGAGATGGACCCCGGTTTTTAGACAAAAATAATCCATCATTCTTCTGATAGCGTTTTCCGGAACTCCTGTGATCAGGTTTTCTCCATCTAGAGCCGAAAATTCCAGGGGCGTATCGCTTTTCGCAAGCGGATGGCTTTTATGCATCGCGATAATCATTTCGCCTTCGATCAGTGTGAAACATTTTATAACCTTCTGGTCGAGAGGAGTCACAAGGAACGCCGCGTCAATCTCCTTTTTAATCAGTTTTTGTATACAGGTCTCCTGTGACCATTCCTCGATTTCGAGATTGACCTTGGGATGCTGCTTCTGATAGTCAAACATGAAATCGGAACTGACGCTGTTCGTTATCCCATAAGCAAACGCAACCGTATAAAAATGTCGCTTCGTTTTCTTATAATCCTTGAGCGTGGCCTGCGCCTTCTGGTACTCGTCATACATGTTCTTAATATGCGGATATAACGATTTGCAGATCTCGGTTGGCTCAACGCCCGTATTCGATCTGTTGAACAAAATCACGTCAAGCTCGCTTTCGAACGCCTGAATCTGGCGGCTCAGCCCCTGCTGCGAAATATACAGCTTTTCACTTGCTTTGGAAAAATTCTTCTCCTGATAAAGGCAAACGAAAGATTCGATTACTTTTAACTGCAATTTCAACACCGTCCTTTAATATTCCTTTTCAGGATCATTACGCCTGGAGCTTAACCGTAACAACGACTAAATATAGAGTACAACATTTTATTGTGATTGTCCATAAACAAATTGTAATATATGCACACCATTTTGTTGTGGTTGCATTAAAATCAATTGTTTTACAAAAGCCAAATTTCCTATTAGCATATTAGGCAAAGGTCTGGCGCGAAGCACTTTGCGCCGGATCATTAACAAAACCATTAGAAGGAGAGAAGCAAATTCATGAGTAAAATTGTTACACGAGCATGCGTCATCGGCTCCGGTGTCATGGGCGCGAACATTGCGGCCTTGCTTGCAAGCGTCGGAATGCAAGTGACCTTGCTGGACATCGTCCCATTCAACGGTCTTGATGAAAAAGAAAAGGCCGCCGGTCTTACTGAGGAGAGCCTAGAATTCCGCAACCGCTTTGTCAACGGCGCAATGGCGAAGCTCCAAAAAGACAAGCAAATGCCCCTTCTGAGCAAAGGCGCAATTAAAAACATCCGCGTCGGCAACACCACAGATAACCTTGATCTTATGGAAGACGCAGACTGGATCATCGAAGTCGTTGTCGAGCGTCTCGACGTCAAAAAGAATATTCTCAAGCAGATAGCCGCTCATGCCGGACCCGATGCCGTCATTTCTTCCAACACTTCCGGTGTCTCCATCACAAAGATTGTCGAGGACATGGACGACAGCTTTAAGTCCCGTTTCATGGGTACTCATTTCTTTAATCCCCCCCGCTGGATGGGCCTTTTCGAGATGATCCCAACTCAGTGGACCTCAAAGGAAACTATCCAGACGATGGCACATGTCGGCGGAGATATTCTGGGTAAGACCTGCGTTTACGCAAAGGACACACCGAACTTCGTCGGTAACCGCATCGGCTGCTACGGGGCGGCTCAGGTTATGCAGCTTACCGAAAAGTACGACTATGACCTCGCAACCGTCGACTACATAACGGGGCCGGTAATGGGTCACCCCAAATCCGCTACCTTCGGCACCGGAGATATGGTCGGCATGGACATAATCGCAAACGTATCCAAGAACGTAATTGATTCCTCGAAGGATGAGAAGGAAATTTCCGAATACACCATGCCCGCATATGTTATCGAACTGATGGAAAAGGGCTTTCTCGGCAACAAATCCAAGCAGGGCTTCTACAAAAAGGATGTTGTCGATGGCAAAAAGGTCAAATATCAGTGGAACTATAAGACCCACGACTATCAGCCCATTGAGGAGAAGGTTTCTCTGGACACCGTAAAGGCTGCTCTCAAGTCTGACAACAGGTATGCCGCGATGGCATACGGCGAGGAAAAGGAATGCAAATTCTATTGGGACTGCGTCAAGGGCATATGCCTCTACAGCGCAAAGCTCGTTCCGGAAATTGCAGACGACTTCCGTGAAATCGACAAGGCAATCCGGACCGGCTACAACTGGGAAGAAGGTCCTTTCCAGATGTGGGATAAGGTCGGAGTACGCCGCTCTGTCGAGCGTATGCAGGCCGAAGGCGAAACCGTCGCCCAGTGGGTTCTCGATATGCTCGCAAGGGGCCAGGAGACTTTCTATACCGCAGCCGACGCGAAATGCCCCTATATCAGAATCAGCGAGATGAGCGTTGTAAGCGAAAACGACGACTGCTCGCTGCGCGATCTCGGCGACGGTGTTCTCGGCCTTGAAATCCACTGCACCGGGAACGCGATCGGTCCCAATGTCGGAGATATAGTTTATGAAGCTATTGACCGGATGGACAGAGAAGACTGGAAAGGCATGGTCATCGGAAACGAGGGCAAAATGTTCTCCGCTGGCGCCGACCTTCTCACAATATGGCAGATGGGTTGCGACAAGGAATTTGATGCTCTTGAAAAGCTGATTCGCAAGCTTCAGGGCGCAACCAGCGCAATGAGATATTCAAAGAAGCCCATAGTCGCCGCTCCCTTCGGGCAGACACTCGGCGGAGGCTGCGAGGTCATGATGCACTGCACCAACGCCGTTGCTTTCTCGGAAACATACTCTGGCCTTGTCGAGGTCGGCGTCGGACTGATCCCCGCCGGCGGCGGAACCACCGAGCTTACGCGCCGCCTTATGGAGCGTTGCTTCGGAGAGGCCAAGACGGACCGCTACAATGCCGTCATGACGGCGTTCCAGTACATAGCCACAGCGAAAATGAACATGTCCGCTTTCGAGGCCATGGAAAACGGCTATCTTTCCAGAGGCACGATAGTCGAAATGACAAGGGAAAAGCTCGCAAGCGCCGCCAAGCGCGAGGTCCTGACTCTGGCGGACAGGGGCTACATGCCCCCTGTCAAGCAAACGGTGAAGGTCGTCGGAGAGTTTGGTTACGGTATGCTCCTTGCCGGCATCGAGATGGCTCGCGGCAGCGGTCAGATGTCCGAGCATGATGAGTATATCAGCAAGTTCATAGCCCGCGCAATAACCGGCGGCAATCTGCCTTACGGCACAGAAGTATCGATTGATCAGCTCCACGATATTGAATGCGAGGGCTTCTTAGCGCTCGCAGGCACCGAGAAGACTCAGGATCGTATTATGGCTATGCTGTCTAACGGCAAACCGCTGCGCAACTAAGGAGGATAATACAATGAGTGAATTAAGAGAAGCTGTTATTGTAGCATACGGACGCAGCGCCATCGGCAAAGCAAAACGAGGCTCCCTGAAGGATACAAGACCTGAAGCTTTTGCGGGACAGGTTCTTAAGGGCGTGCTCGCAAAGGTTCCAAGCCTTGACCCCAAGGACATTGACGACGTCATCCTCGGCTGCGCCTTTCAGGAAGCTGAACAGGGCAATAATGTTGCCCGTTATACTATGCTGATCGCCGGAATTCCCAAGGAAGTCCCCGCTCAGACCGTTAACCGTTTCTGTTCCTCCGGCCTTCAGGCCATCGCCATGGGTGCAAACTCCATTATGGCCGGCCAGGCGGATATAATTCTGGCCGGCGGAGTCGAGTCCATGTCCATGATTGCAATGGGCGGCAACCTTGCCACTACCGAGGTCGGTCTGGCCCAGGCGGACCCCAAGGCGTATACCCAGATGGGCATCACTGCTGAGAACATCGCCAAAAGATACAACATATCCCGCGAAGAGCAAGACGTTTTCGGTCTCATGAGCCACAACCGTGCCGAGGCTGCTCAGGTGGCGGGCAAGTTTGAAGACGAAATCATCCCCGTAGACGCCGTAAAGGTCAAAATGGGCAAGGACGGCAAGGTTGAGAGATACACCGAAGTCTTCAAAAAAGACGAGGGTATACGCTGCGGGCTGACCATGGCGGATATGCAGAAGCTCAAACCTGCCTTTATTCCAAAGGTCGGCACGGTCACAGCGGGCAACGCGTCGCAGATGAACGACGCCGCGGCTGCCGTCGTCATCATGAGCCGCGAAAAGGCCGACGAGCTTGGACTTAAGCCCATTGCCAGATTCGTCAGCTTTGCTGTGGCGGGCTGCGAGCCCGACTACATGGGCATTGGCCCCGTTTATGCAATTCCGAAGGCTCTTAAGATCGCCGGCATGACAAAGGACGACATCGATGTGTTCGAACTCAATGAAGCATTCGCTTCTCAGGCTATCGCATGCATAAAGGACCTTGGGCTTGAAAACCGTATGGATGACGTCAACCCGCTGGGCGGCGGTATAGCTCTGGGTCACCCGCTCGGCTGTACGGGCGCCTTTCTGACCTGCAAGCTTCTTTCCGAGCTTACTCGCCGCGGCAAAAAGCATGGAATAGTCTCCATGTGCATCGGCGGCGGCATGGGAGCGGCAGGCGTCTTCGAGATGTGCTGACCGACTGTGTATCCAAATGAAAAGCCGATGCTTTGAGAGCACTAGTGCCAGCTAATGCTCCAGGTACGGTTTTCAGATAGTTAAACTCCCGCGAAGTACCGTTACCGGGTATTGTCGGAAATTCTCTCGCCGGTGATACCCGGTAAACTTCGTACTCCGGAAAGGAAACACAAATGGGAAGTAAAATCATCACTGTCGCCGGAAAAGGAGGCGTCGGAAAGACTTCGATCTCAGCGGCGATCGTACGTCAGCTGGTAAAAAATCATCCAGACGACAGGATTCTCGCTATTGACGCGGACCCCGCGGTCGGGCTTGCCACCGCGCTGGACGTTAACGTTGAACAGACGATAGACGATATCCGCAAGCTGATAACCGAGTCCGGCGAGAGCGACAAGCAGAAAAAAAGAACAATTGAGCTTTTAGGAGAGGTGCGCTTCCGGGTTATTAGCGCCATAACGGAAAAAGATGGATTTGCCTTCATCGCCATCGGCAGACCGGAGGCCGCTGGCTGCTTTTGCGGCGTCAACGCCTATTTAAAGGAAATCATCAGCCTGTTAGCGGAAGAATTTGATTATGTTGTTATTGATGGAGAGGCCGGACTGGAGCAGATCAACCGCAGGGTGGTGGAAAAGGTCACACACCTGATACTGGTCACGGACCCCAGCAAAAAAGGCACCAACGTCATTCGAACAATACGAAAAATCGCGGACGAGCTAATTATGTATGAAAAGCTCGGCGCAATTGTAAACCGTTTCAATGACGAGCAGCTTATTAATTACATAGACATGGGGGATATTCCGGTGCTGGCTTATATTCCTGACGATACAGAATTGGCCGGTTACGATGTTCAGGGAAAAAGTGTTTTTGAGCTGCCCGACGGCTCAAAGCTGATAGCAGGCGTTCAAAAAGCGCTTGAAATCATGGGAATAGTTTAGAACGGTGGAGTGAAGTGAAAGATTTAAAACATCTCTATTACTTTGAAAAACTGCTCGACGAAGCAAATAATGAGCTTGTAAGGCAGGCAAAAAACGAGGGAGGCCTTGCAATTGGATATACCTGCTTTCATATGCCTGAGGTGCTTCTCAATCTTGGAAAATGCTTTTCGGTAAGACTGAGAGCTCCGAAAATGGGATCAATGGAAATAGCAACATATTACATGTCGAACGGCAGCTGCGAGTACTGCCGGGCTCTGCTTGAAAGAGCGATGGAGGGCGGCTACAAATTTCTTGACGCCATGGCGGGGGTCGACGCCTGTGAAGCAATGAACCGCTGTATGGAGAACATGCAGCTCCTGCAAATAAACGGCGAAGACAAGGAAAACTTCTTCTGGACCTATGTGGATGTGCCCTGCTCCGATGATGATGACTGCGTTAAGCATCTTGCCGAGCAGCTAATGAGAAAGCTCCTGAAGCCTCTGCATGAAAAATTCGGCGTCGATATTTCGGACGGCGAGATTCGCAGGGCCGTAGAGGAACATAACGAGGTTTGCAAGCTAATTACCGAGATCGGTGAATTCCGAAAGCTCGATAATCCTGTGATAACCGGATATGAGTTCCATGTCCTTACTCTGGCAAGCTACGTCTGCCCCAAGCACCTCATCATTGACAAGCTGCAAGAGACCCTTGAGGAATTGAAAACCCGCGAGCCCAACAAAAAAAAGGAATTTCGAGTCAAGGTGGTTATGGTTGGTTCGGAGGTGGACGATCCGGACCTTATCAAGCTGATCGAGGACGCCGGAGCTCTTGTCGTTGCCGACAGGTTCTGCTACGGCAGCTTTCCCGGGCGCGGGCAGATTGTTCTCAATGATGACGAGGACGCACTGACCCAGATAGTCCGGATCAATTTAAAAGAAACCGAGTGTCCGCGCCACTGTGGGCTTCACAAGATTCAATACCGGCACGACCGTGCCGCCCAGCTTTTTGAGGAATTCCACGCGGACGGAATCATATATGAGCAGATGAAGTTCTGCACTTACTGGTCATATGAGCGCACTCTGGCAAGTCATGTAATCAGCGAAGAATACGGAATACCGACGCTGTCCATAGACAGGCCCTACCGCAGCGGCGTAAGCGGGCAGCTTCGGACGCGGGTACAGGCCTTCGTGGAAAGCCTGGAAATCAAAAAGATCAAAGCCAGGCGCGGATTACAAAATCAGGGGGGAACGTAATCATGGCATACAATGCAAAGACCGGTAAGGGTATGGGCAGGTTTTACAGCGGTACGCACAGAGCGTTCACCCGCCGTGAATGGAAGGGCTTTGCCGACACCATGTACGATTTCGGCCGCTGGCTGAAGCTGTACTCCTATATGGCAACGATCCTTGGAGTTCACCCTGTTCTTATGGTTAAGGCAATGAAACGGTACAGGTGGATGATTTCATTCCTTACCGCAGCAAACATGGTTGACAGGCATACAATGGGGCTTCGCGGCAAGGAGCTCAGATATGCGCATGAAGAATTCTATCCCATTATGCGTTATTCGGTCGTAAAAATCCGGGACATAATCATTCGCGACGAGCACCTGCGCCCGAAAAGCAAAAAAGCGGCAAAGCTCCGCTCCAACACAGTTATGTTCGACGAAATGACCCCGTCAATCATAATGGCTGGATTTCCTACGCTGGACTGGCTGGATATCGGGATGTTCACAATTGGTGAGCCGGGCGAGGTGGATCAGTTTGCAAATCTTTACTACATCGACGTAATCGAGCACTACGGAATGCCCGCGGATGTGTGTCCTTTGCCTGCTGCCGAAGCGGGCGTCGCAATTGCGAATGATTATCCCATAGTCGGCTCCTGCTATATAACAAGCTCCATGCCGTGCGACGGTTCTATCGGCCAGACGACGTTCCTGACGCGATATTTTAAGGATATCGACATTTTCCAACTGACTCCTCCTCAGCGCTTTAACGAGCCCGAGGTTCAGGAGTATGCGGTCGCGAACCTAAAGAAGTGCATTAAGTTTATTGAGGACAAGATGCACGTCAAATGGGACTGGGACGCTTTCTGGAAGGGCGCGAAAATGTACAACGAGACAACTGAATACATAACGAACAAATGGGACATCAACTGCACCGACTATCCTCAGGTGTGCGGCGCGGCTCAGGCGCTTCACAGGGAATATGAGTTCCAGGAGGTTGCCTGCCTTGATCCTTATTTCGTGAAAAACGACAGAAAAGTCGACAAGCTGATGATGAAGGGCTACAGGCAGGATGTCAAAAACGACGCGAACAAGCCCAAATACCGTGCGATTGTGTGGGCCTGCCCCGCGCACTACTATACCAATTTCACTTATTGGGCTCAGCACTGCTGGGGAGTGAAAACGCTTGTGGACATGGAATGTATGCTCAGCTACCACATGTTCCATA